>CAKZHN010000017.1 GCA_936924235.1 uncultured Rhodoplanes sp.
AGCGGCGATCCGGAATCCATAACCACGACTCGGGGTTATGGATTCCGGGTTCGCGCCTTCGGCGCGCCCCGGAATGACCGCTGAGAGCTCTTCGGCGTCTCGCAAAGCCTCCGTTCACCATTCCCGGCACCTCCCGGCAAAGCCCGTTCCGCGGCCTTGACTTCCCTCCAGTATTTTCCGATATTTCTGTCATGACAGAAATTACAAAATCCAACGAAACCCTCCGGCCCCGCGAGCTGCCGCCGGCCCTCGAGCATTTCGTCCTGCAGTGGGGCGACCTCGGCGGCAAATGGGGGGTCAACCGCTCGGTCGCCCAGATCCACGCCCTGCTCTATCTGTCCGAGCACCCGCTGACCGCCGAAGACATCGCCGACCAGCTCGGCCTCGCCCGCTCCAACGTCTCCAACTCGATCAAGGAGCTGCAGAGCTGGGACCTGATCCGGCGCGTGCCGATCAAGGGCGACCGGCGCGACCACTTCGAGGCCGAGATCGACGTCTGGGAGATCTTCGCCCGTATCGCCATGGGCCGGAAGGAGCGCGAGATCGACCCGGCGATCGCGGCGCTGCGCACCTGCGCGGCCGAGGCCAATGGTGACAGCAAGATCAGCCCGGTCGCGATCGCGCGGCTGAAGGCGCTCCTCGAATTCGTCGACACCATGGACCGCTGGGCCGCCCAGATGAAGAACGTGCCGCGCACGCAGATCGCAGCATTGGTAAGGCTCGGTACCAAGATCGTGAGCTTCCTGACATTCGGCAAAAGAAAATGAGCGGCCGTCAGCGGTTGAGCCGGGTAGCGATGGAGTGGACCGTGGCATTGGCGAACATGAATGTCCCGGACAGCGTCCGAAGCGTTCCGCTTCCGGCCGCCGACAATGCGCTCCTCGACCTGCGCTTCCGCGCCCTGATGCACGACGACGAGTGGTCGTCGCTGCCCGCGCCGGTCCGCCGCCGCTTCAGCAAGCGGCTCGCCAATGGCGCCACCGCGGTCTATTCCGGCGAGATCCTCGAAACCCGCATGAACTTCGCCGGCCGGTGCCTGGCGCAGCTCGCGCGTCTCATCGGCGCGCCGCTGCCGACCTCGACCGACTCCCATCTGCCGATGATCGTGACCGTCACCGAGGACATTGCCACCGGCGGGCAAATCTGGACGCGGCTCTGCACGCGCCGCAACGGCTTCCCGCAGATCATCAACTCGTCGAAGCGCTTCAGCGGCCCGACCGGCATCGAGGAATATCTGGGCCATGGCCTCAGCATGGCGCTGACCATCCATGCCCGCGACGGCGCGCTGGTGTTCCGCAGCGACAGCTATTTCCTCCGCGTCCTCGGCTGGCGCTTCAAGCTGCCGGCATTCCTTTCGCCCGGCGTCATGACCGTGACGCACGCCGAGCTGGGCGAAGGCCGTTTCGTGTTCACGCTGAAGGTCGAGCATCCGTGGTTCGGCGTGCTGATCGACCAGACAGCGGCGTTCCGGGAGACCACCACATGATATCGGAGCTGCTCTGGATCCTGCTGCTCAACCAGATCGTGATGGGCGCGTTCGACACGATCTATCATCACGAGCTGACCGAGCGGTTGCCGTGGCGCGCCTCGCAGGGCCACGAGCTGGCGCTGCATGCGATCCGCAGCCTGCTCTATGCCACCGCGCTCGTAGTAATCGGCCTGTTCGAGCCACATGGCATATGGGCGCTGGCGCTGCTCGCGGTGCTGGCCGTCGAAGTGGCCATCACGCTGATGGATTTCGTCGAGGAGGACCTGACCCGCGCCCTGCCGGCGAGCGAGCGCATCAACCACACGCTGCTGGCGCTGAACTACGGAGCGATCCTCGCGCTGCTGGTGCCGGTGCTGCTCGAGTGGTCGCATGAGCCGACCGCCATCAAGCCGGTCTGGCACGGCCTCTGGAGCCTGTTCATGGCCGCGTCAGCGATGGGCGTGCTGATCTCCGGCCTGCGCGACTTCTTCGCCGCGCGCCGCGCGCAATATCTCGTCACCGGTCGCGCCGCCGAGTTGGTTGCCGCCCTCCCCGAACGGCAGCACGTGCTCGTCACCGGCGCGACCGGCTTCATCGGCAGCCGGCTGGTCGCGGCGCTGACCGAGGCCGGCCATGAGGTGACCGTGCTGGCGCGCGATCCGGCCAAGGCCGCGACGCTCACAGCGCCGTTCCGGCTCGTCACCTCGCTGGACCAGGTCGCGAGCGGCACGCCGATCGACGCCATCGTCAATCTCGCCGGCGAGCCGATCGCCGACGGGCTTTGGACCACGGCCAAGCGACGGCGCATCCTGCGCTCGCGCCTGAAGATGACCCGGGACGTGGTGCGGCTGATCGCCCGGCTCGAAACAAAGCCTGCGCTGCTGGTCAGCGGCTCGGCCGTGGGCTGGTACGGGCTGTGGCAGGACGAGGCGCTGACCAAATTCGACGGCGGCAAGGCCTGCTTCACCCGTCGCCTGTGCGAATCCTGGGAGCGCATGGCGATGCGCGCGCAGAGCCACGGCGTGCGCGTGGTCCGGCTGCGGATCGGCCTCGTGCTCGGCACTGAAGGCGGGCTCCTGAGCCGCATGCTGACGCCGTTCGAGTTCGGCTTCGGCGGCCCGATGGGCAACGGCCGGCAGTGGATGTCCTGGATCGAGCGCGACGATCTCGTTCGCCTGATCGCCCACGTCATCGCCACGCCGAAGCTCTGCGGCGCCGTCAATGCCACCGCGCCGGTCCCGGTGCGCAACGCCGACTTCGCGCGAGAGCTCGGCCGCGCCTTCCATCGTCCGGCCATCATCCCGATCCCGGCGTTCGCGCTGCGGCTCCTTGGCGACCTCGCCGACGAGCTGCTGCTCGGCGGCCTGCAGGTGCTGCCCGACAAGGCGCTCGCCAGCGGCTTCACGTTCCGCCACGACACGCTGCGCAGTGCGCTCGCTGCAATCCTGCCGCGCCAAGCCATGCGATCCGCGCCGAGGCCGCTCGACAGCTTTCGGGTGGCCACGCCGGGAACGAAAGTCTAGGGTGCAGGCCCTCATCATCCCATTGTCGAGCCTGTCTTGAACGCACCCTCTGTATCCGCCGTTGCGCCCAATCGGCTCGCCGATCTGCTGCCTGGCTTCATCACCGCCACGATGTTTGCCACCAGCAACGTGACGAGCAAAATCGCGCTGACATCGGGCTCCGATGTTTTGACGCTGAGTTTCTTTCGCGGTGCGATGGGCATCGTCCTGCTCGCGGCCTGGTTCAAGCTCGGCACGCAGCCCAAGCCGCACACGCCGCGGGCGCGGTGGATCAGCATAGGTCTCGGCATCATTTTTGCCGGCGTGGTGTTCGGGCTGTTCGCGGCGTTCTCGCGCGTCGCCGTACCGATCGGGATTCTCAGCTACTTCATCTATCCGCTGTTGACCGGGATTCTGGGGATCCTGTTCGGGCTCGAACGCATCAGCTGGCGCGGTGCACTCGCAGCGCTCGTGGCTTTTGCCGGTCTTACGTTGATGATCCGTGCCAATCCGGAGAATATTGTCTGGGCCGGCGTCGCCTTCGCGTTCGGCTCGGCGATATGCCGTACCGCAATTCTCCTGATCACACGCGCCACATTGCAGGACGCCGATCCGCAGACCACCACCTGGTACACGATTGTCGCGTCAACCGCGTTGTTCGGTCTCGCGGCGCTCGTGACCTGGAACTGGCAGGGCCCCCAAACCGCAGGGGGCTGGGCGGCCATGATCGTCGTCGGCTTTGGCACCACGATCGGGATCATGTGCATGTTCATCTCGATCAAGCGCATCGGACCGTTTCGCACCGCGCTGGTGATGTTCCTGGAGCCGCTCTTCACCACCGTCCTGAGCGCGCCGGTGCTGGGCGAGGTCATCACGCCGATGCAGGCACTGGGCGGCGCCGTGATGCTCGCCGCGCTGGTGTCGTTTCAGTTGCGGCGCTGAGGAACGGCCGTGGGCGACATCCGACGCGTTCTGGTGGTCGGAGGCGGTGTCGGCGGGCTGACCGCCGCCGCGACATTCGCACGGCGCGGCGTCGAAACCGTGCTGATCGAGCGACGGCCGGCCTTTGATATCCCCGGCGTCGGGCTGGGCCAGCCCGCCAATGCGCTCCGCGTCTACGACACGCTCGGCGTGCTCGAGCAGATCCTCGACACGGGCTTCAGCTACAACGAGATGTGGCTGTTCGACCGCGACCGGCGGCTGATCGTCGAGCACAAGTTCCAGATGGGCGACGCCCGCGTGCCGGCGTTCTGCGCGCTGTCGCGATTGCAGTTGCACGAGATCCTGCTGGGGGCAGCCGTTCGCGCCGGCGCCGAGATTCGCCTCGGCACCACCGTCAGCGAAATCCACGAGGAGAAGGACCGCGTCAATATCGAATTCTCGACGGGCGAGCGCGAAACATTCGATCTGGTCGCAGGTTTCGATGGCATCCGTTCCCAGCTCCGGCAGCATCTGTTCGGCACGGCCTTTGTGCCGCGCCCTTCGGGCTACGGCGCCTGGCGTGTGCAGGCGCCGCGGCCGGATTGCGTGCGCGGCATGGAATTCCTGCAGGGCATCGGCGGCAAGACCGGCGCGATGCCGCTGAGCAACGACGTGATGTATCTGTTTCACATCCGTCCAGAGGCCATAGGCGCCAATTTCGCCGGACAGGATTACGTGCAGCTCTTTCGGGAGCGCCTGGCGCAATTCGGCAACTACGTCCGCGAGATTGCCGCCTCGCTCACAGTCGAATCCGACATCGTCTACAGCCCGATCGAGCCAATGATGCTGCCGTGGCCATGGAGCCGCGGACGCGTGGTGATCGGCGGCGATGCCGCACACACGGTTGCGCCGCATCTGACGCAGGGCGCCGCCATGGCGGCGGAAGACGCCTACGTCCTGGTGCGCGAGGTGCTCAATGACGACGTCCCGGTCGAAGACAGGCTCGTGCGCTACGCGATGAAGCGCTACCCGCGCTGCGCCTTCGTCTATACGTTCTCCGGACAATGGCTCCTCGATGAGCAGTCCGTCCGCTCCGCGGAGGATCTGGAGGCAGCCCGTGCCGAATTGACGATCAATGGGTCCGCCCGCATCGGCGCCAGCGACCGCCTTCTCGACGGCCCCATCTAGGCTGCCCACTGACAGCGCCCGTCTTGCATTCCGGTCCGGCGGCTGATGTTCTAACCGCATGATCAGAACCGCCATCGCCGCACTGCTGGGAGCGTGCCTCGCCATGCCAGCCCTCGCCGCTCCAGAACACGTCATGGTGTCGCACGGCGACACCAAGCTTGAGGTGCTGGCGCAGGGCAAAGGCCCGACCATCGTCATGCTGCCGTCGCTCGGCCGCGGCGCGTCGGACTTCGACGCCATCGCGGACAAGCTGGCCGAGGCGGGCTTCCGCGTGCTGCGGCCCGAGCCGCGCGGCATCGGCAAAAGCACCGGGCCGTGGCAGGGCGTGAAGCTCGAAGACCTCGCGGCCGATATCGCGGCCGTGATCGAGCAGGACAAGAACGGGCCGGCCTTCGTGGTCGGTCATGCCTTCGGCAACCGCGTGGCGCGGATGCTCGCCACCGCGCGGCCCGATCTGGTTCGCGCCGTAAGCCTCGTCGCGGCGAACGTGGGGCGCAATCCGAGCCCGCCGAACGTGCGCGCGGCCATTCGCCTCAGCGCCGATCTCAAGGCGCCCGACGACGAGCGCGTCAAGGCGATGCAGTTCGTGTTCTTTGCGCCGGGCAGCGACGCGCGGGTGTGGCTGAAGGGCTGGTACCCCGACGTTCTCGCAGCGCAGCGAATTGCCGGCGATCTCACGCCCCGCGAGATCGACTACGCAGCCGGCAAGGCGCCGATCCTCTACATCCAGCCGAGCCACGATCCGCTGGCCCGCGTCGACGAGGCCGAGGAGTACAAGCACGCGCTCGGCGACCGCGTCACCGTGGTGGTGATTCCGAACTCGGCCCATGCGGTGATCATCGAGCAGCCGCAAGCGGTGGCCGACGCTCTGATCGCCTACGCCCGCAAGCTCGGACCGGCCTCCGCGCCGAAGTAGGACACGTCTGCGGCAAACGCGGAGCAGGCCCCGTCGCCCGGAGCTTTCGCTTCGTGCTACGGTCGCGGCCCGCAACGAGGTGCTTCATGAGTTCCAATCGCGTCAAAGTCGGAATCGTCGGTCTCGGCCGCTGGGCCAAGGTGCTCACGCGCGCCGCCAGAACATCAAACGCCTTGGAGATCGTGCAGGGCTTCAGCCGCTCGGAGGAAAGCCGCGCGTCGTTCGAGAAAGAGTTCGGCGTCAAAAGCGCGCCGAGCCTCGAAGCGCTGCTGGGCAATCCCGAGATCAAGGGCGTCATCCTCACGGTGCCGAACGAGCAGCATCTGCCGCTCGCCCGCGATGTCGCGAAGGCCGGCAAGCACGTCTACACCGAGAAGCCGATCGCCAGCACGCTCGAAGAGGGCCTCGCCATCGAGGCGCTGGAGAAGACCTACGGCGTCAGCGTCACGGTCGGCCACAGCGCCCGGCTGATGGCCGGCATCCGCGCCATGGGCAAGGCCATCGAAGCGGGCGAGCTCGGCCGCGTCGGCTTCATGGAAGCGAACTTCTCCAACGAGCGGGCGCTGGAGCTCACGCCCAAGGCCTGGCGCTGGTACAAGGACCGCGCGCCGGGCGGGCCGCTGTCGCAGCTCGCGATCCATCAGTTCGACGTGCTGCACTATCTCGGCGGCGAGATCGTCGAAGCCAATTCCATCGCCTCGAAGCTGTCGCCGGTCGGCGCCGAGGTCGACGACCAGTCGATGACGGTGCTGAAATTCGCCGACGGCAAGATCGGCTATGTCGGCAGTTCCTGGACCTCGCCGGGCGTGTTCTGCGTCCGCGTATTCGGCTCGAAGGGCCTGATGCACTACGAGATCGACTTCGGCACCTGGGACACGCCCGACAAGCTGCACCAGACCTCGACGCTCTACATCCAGCGCGGCAAGGACGGCTACGGCAAGCGCGAGGAATTGCCCGTGCCGGAGAGCGACATGTTCCGTGCCGAGCTGGAGATGTTCGCCGACAGCTGCCGCACCGGCAAGGCCAACGAGCTGAATGCGCGCAACGGCAACGTGGCGCTGGCGGTGGTCTATGCGGGGCTACGCTCGATCGAGCGGAGCGGCCAGGCCGTGAAGCTCGCCGACATCATCGCCGAGGCCCATGAGCGCCTCGCCAAGGGAAGCCGCCATGTTGCCTAGCCGCTATTTCGCCGACCTGACGCAGCCGGAGATCGCGGCGCAGTTCAAGAAGAACCCGTTCGTGATCCTGCCGTGCGGCAGCGTCGAGCAGCACGGCCCGCATCTGCCGACCGGCACCGACACGCTCGCCGCCAATGTGATCGCGCATGCGGTCGCGGAGCGGATGGACGGCCTGGTGCTGCCGGCGACGCCGTTCGGCGTCACGCCGATGCACATGCCGTTCGAGGGCACCATCACGCTGACGCCCGACACCTACATGCGGGTGCAGACCGAGACCTGCGTCTCGACCGCCAAGCATGGCGCGAAGCAGCTCATGATCATCAACTGGCACGAGGGCAACATCCCGTCGCTTGCCATCGCGGCCGAGTCGCTGCATCGCGACCACGGCATGAGTGTGCTGACCGTGCAGGCCTGCTACGTCGCCGAGGAGCTTTACGGCCATTCCTGCAATGGGCTCACGCATGGCGGCGAGATCGAGGCGCTGGCCGTGCTGGCGCACCAACCGAACCTGGTTCATCTCGACCGTATCGACTATTCGTCCGACCACGCGCTCGGCCACAAGATGGACAAGCTCCGGCGCACGCGGAGCTATCAGCCAGTGCTGACCGACATCCGCTCGATCGCTGCGACCGGCTGGTTCGGCAGCCCGCAGCACGCCACCGCCGAGAAGGGCGCCAAGATGCTGACCGACATCGCCGACGCCATCGCCAAGGAGGCTCGCGAGATCTATCGCCAGCTCGACGCAGTGCAGGGCGGCACGCGCGAGATCAAGCAGCTTCGGCAGGTGGGCTAAGTCATGGCTCGCCTCCTGCAGCAATCGGAAGCAAAAAAGCTCGGCCTGCCCGGCCGCACCTCGCTCGAACCCGTATCCGGCGCGATCGGCTCCAAGGTCACGTTCCGCATCGCCGAGCTGGCGGTGCCCAAGCCCGGCGATCCGCCGCGCGGCCCGCACCTGCACGACGGCTTCGAGGAGTGCATCTACGTGCTGAAGGGCACCGGGACGACGGTCGCGGAAAGCGGCGAGATTCCGATCAAGCCCGGCGACATCGTGCTGATCCCGCCGAACGAGAAGCACATGACGCGCAACACGGGCAACGAGCCGCTGGTGCTGCTGTGCTTCTTCGCCGAGCCCGACGTGACCAAGGGCACGACGGAGTTCAAGAGTTTCTAGCCACCAACCTATCCACCGTCATGGCCGGGCTTGTTCCCGGCCATCCACGCCTTCCCTTCAAGAAAGAAAGACGTGGATGCCCGCGACAAGCGCGGGCATGACGGAGCAAGCATCAGGTTCAACGCCATGCCCCACCGCGTTCTCTGCCTCCGCCCCGAAGCCGACTTCACCCGCGTCGACGCGGCCGCGCCGAAAGCGCTCGACGTCTCCTATCGCGGACCGGCCGACGCCGACGTCCCGGCGCTGATGAAAACCTCCGACGCGCTGGTCATCCCCGCGGTCGGACCGAAGCTCGCGCCCGAGCTGTTTGACGGCACCAAGCTCAAGCTCGTGCAGGTCACCGGCGCGGGCGTCGACCGGCTCGACCAGGCGGCGCTGACCAGGCTCGGCATTCCGGTCGCCAACGTCCCGGGCGGCAGCAACAGCGCAGTCGCCGAATATGCGGTCACCGCCGCGTCGATGCTGCTGCGGCGGTTCGGCTGGGCCGATGCCGAGCTCAAGGCCGGCAACTACGCCAAGTTCCGCGGCCGCATGATTGCCGACAATCTCGCCGGCATCGAGGGGCTGACGGTCGGGCTCGTCGGCTTCGGCACCATCGGCCGCGCCGTGGCGCAGGCGTTCCACCGCATGGGCGCGAAACTCTGCTTCTTCGATCCGGCCGGCGGCGACGCGGCGCTGGCCAAGTCGCTGGACGCCAGGAGCGTCACGCTGGATGAGCTGCTGGCCACGTCCGACGTCGTGTCGCTGCACGTGCCGCTCCTCCCCGCGACGCAGAACCTGATCGGCGCCAGGGAGCTTGCGCGCATGAAAGCCGGCGCGATCCTGATCCAGGGCTCGCGCGGCGGCATCGTCGACGAGGCCGCGCTTGCCGGGAGCCTCACATCGGGCCATCTCGGCGGCGCCGCGGTCGACGTCTATTCCACCGAGCCGCCCGCGCCGGACAATCCGCTGCTGAAGCTCACTGGCGAAGGCGCGTCGCGGCTGCTGCTCACGCCGCACATCGCGGGCGTCACGCGGCAGGCCTCGGCGTTCCTGTTTCGCTCGGCGTGGCAGAACGTCGAGCGCGTGCTCGCCGCGGGCCAGGCGCCGCTCAACCGGGTTTATTGAAAGATTCTTTGCTTGGTCGCATTTTCTGCGAACCGCTGCACACTTCGCCGGAAAATGCTCTAGACCCGCACCGGTCGCCGGATGCGCAGATAGCTCGGGTCGAAATTCGCGATCTCGGCGAGCCGCGACCAGTCGTGGATCGTGATCTGGCCGTTGCGGAACTGCATCGCGCCGGTGCGCCGCAGCGTCTGCAGCGTCCGATTGACGGTGACGAGCGACATCGCCAGCGCATCGCCGAGCTGGCTCTGGTTGAGCGGCAGGCGGCACGAGCCCTGCCGGGCGATGCCGGCGCTGCGGGCGCGGTAGTACAGCTCGCAGAACAGGTGAGCCATGCGGGTGCGGCCCGGCCGCGCGCCGAGATTGGCGATCGCAGCGCGCACGATCGCGCCGTCGATCAGCGTGCCGCGCCACACCGCGAAGCCGACCGACGGCCGCGCCTTGATCAGCTCGAGCAACTCCTCGCGCCCGATCAGCCCGACGCGCGCCCGGCCGATCGAGCACAGCGCATGGTCGCGTTGTTCGAGAAACAGCGCCTGCGCGTCCGGCAGATCGCCCGACATGTGAAACGAAAGATACTGACGCTTGCCGTTGCTTCGGGTGTGGTAGCGCGCGATGAGGCCGTCGATCACCAGCGCGACGGTATCGCTCTTGCTGTCCTCGGCGAGCAGATCCTCATCCGGCTGAAGCTCGCGCATGCGCACGGCAAGCGACCGCACTGCGGTTTCGTCTTCGGGATCGATCCGCGAATGCTCGGTCAGTTTGTGGATGAGGACGTCGTGAACCGAATCCATTCCGCGGCAATGTGACAATTATTGTAAGGAATATGATCACACCTTTGCGTTGGACGAATTATCAAATGATATAAAGAAGCTGTTTCTCTACAGACACTTAGCCTATGTCAAAAGACACATAATGGAACCACCGGCGCGCCTTGTCGGGCGAACCCTGACGTGATCGCGATGCCGTGCGGCGGCTACTTCTTCTCCTCGCTCGCCGCGGCCTTGGCGACCGGTCCCCAGCGCTCGACATCCTCCTGCAACTGCTTGCCGAACTGCTCCGGCGTGCTGGCGATCAGGTCGAAGCCCAGCGTCTTGACGCGCTCCTTCATGTCCGGCGTGTCGAGGATCGCGAGCACCTCGCTGTTGAGCTTCTTCACGATCGTGGGATCGAGCCCCGCGGGCCCAAGGAGCCCGGCCCAGTTGCCGACCGCGAAGCCCGGCAGGCCCGACTCGTCCATGGTCGGCATGTCCGGAATGAGCGCCGAGCGCTTCAGCTCGGCCATGGCAATTGGCCGCAGCCGGTCGGACTTCTCCGACATCATGCCCGGCACGCTCGCGAACAGCACCTGCACCTGGCCGCCCATCAGATCGATGATCGCCGGATTCATGCCCTTGTTGGGCACGTGCACCATGTCGAAGCCGGCCTTGACCTTCAGCAGCTCGCCCGCGAGATGCGATGCGCTGCCGACGCCGGCCGAGCTGAAGCTGAGCTTGCCGGAGTTCGCCTTGGCATAGGCGATGAACTCCTTCAGCGAATGCGCCGGCACCGACGGATTGACCACCAGCGCGTAGGGGCTGATCGCGACATTGATGATCGGCGTGAAATCCTTCGCGAGATCGTACGGCGGCGTCTTGTTGACGACGACCGAGAGCGACAGGCTCGACGGCGTGTAGAGCAGCGTCAACCCATCGGCCGGCGACGCGATCACCGCCTTGCTGCCGATCACGCCGGCGGCGCCGGCGCGGTTCTCCACCACGAACTGCTGATTGAGGCGCTCTCCGAGCTTCTGCGCGAGCAACCGCGCCATCACGTCGACGCCGCCGCCGGCCGCGACCGGTACGATGATCTTCACCGGCTTGTCGGGATATTCCGCTTGCGCCGCACTCGTGCCCATTGCCAAGGTCAGGCCAACCAGGGCCAATTTTCTGATCATTGCTTTCCTCCGTTTGCGCTATTGTCGGAAACCACACCCTGGCGCGCAAGCTTGATAAGCTTTTTCAGAATCCGACGAAGCGTTCTCAGAGCCTGACGATGTCGCGACTGCTGTCCGTCCTCTGCGTTGTGCTGCTTTGTCTCAGCCAGCCGGCGCGCGCGCAGAGCACCGCGCTGCCCACCACGGACCTCGTGCTGGTGCTGATGGTCGACACCTCCGGCAGCGTCAACCAGCGCCGCTTCGAGCTGCAGCGGCGCGGCTACGCCGACGCGTTCCGCAGCAAGCAGGTGCTCGACGCGATCCGCAGCCTCTCGACCGGCTCGATCGCCGTCATCATGGTGCAGTGGACCGGCCCTGCGATGCAGGAGCTCGCGGTGCCGTGGACGCTGATCAAGGACGCCGCTTCGGCCAACGCATTCGCCGACGCCATCGAAGCCGCGCCGCGGCGGCTGTTCGGCGGCGGCACCTCGATCAGCGGCGCGATCGACCACGCCATGCTGCTCCTGCCGAACGCGCCCTATCGCGGCCTGAAGCGCGTGATCGACATCTCCGGCGACGGCTCCAACAACCGCGGCCGGGACGTGCGCGAGGCGCGCGACGAGGCGGTGCGCGAGGGCGTCATCATCAACGGGTTGCCGATCGTGGCGCTGGAATACGACCTCGACAAATACTACACCGACAACGTGATCGGCGGGCCGGGCTCGTTCATCGTGCCGGCGGACTCGTACGACAATTTCGCGCTGGCCATCGCCCGCAAGCTGGTCCTGGAAATTGCATCGAATTGACGGGGGCTGCGGTGGAACATGCTGTGATGGAATATCTCGACGTCACGCTTCGCCTCGCGGTCGCCGCGCTGTGCGGCGTGGCCCTCGGCCTCAACCGCGATCTGCGCGGCAAACCGACCGGCGTGCGCACGCTCGGACTGGTCGGGTTGGGATCATGCATCGTGGTGCTTGCGGTCGCGCATGGCCACAGCGAAACCAACAATATCGGCCGCGTCATCCAGGGCATCGTCACCGGGATCGGCTTTCTCGGTGCCGGTGTGATCGTCCGCAACAGCATGGGCAAGCAGGTTCATGGTCTCACCACCGCGGCTTGCGTCTGGCTCACCGCCGGAGTCGGCGCGGCCTGCGCGGTCGGCGAATGGAAGATCATCGTGCTGAGCACACCGATGACCGCCGTGATCCTGGTCTACGGCGGCGCATTCGAGAAATGGGTGCACAGCAAATGGCCGGGACCGGAGCCAAGCTCCGGCCCCGACAATTTCGACGACTACTGAGCGCTTACAGGCGCATGTCCTTTTCGGAAAACCGGTGCCCACTTTTCCGGGACATGCGCTAGCGCCCGTCGGCGCCGCTGGTCATGCGCGTGCGGTACTTGCGGCCCATGTGCTGCACATCGTCGTCGGTCTTGAGCCCCGCCGAGTGGATGCCGTGGACGGCCAGCGCTTCGTCCTTCTCCTCGGTGTCACCGGTAACTCCGACCGCGCCGATCACCTCGCCGTCCTTGTCGCGGATCTGCATGCCGCCGCCCTCGCAAAACAGCAGGTCGTCGCTCTGCGCGATCAGGAACTTCATGAAGACCGGCTTCTCCTCCTGGCGGATGCGCACGAGCTTTGAGCTGCGGCTCAGCGCCAGCGCCGCGTAGGCCTTGCCGAGCGCCATCTCGAATCGGACCATCGAGGCGCCGTCCTCCTTCTGGAACGCCTTGACGATGCAGCCCGGCTCGACCACCACCGCGCTCATCGGCCGGCAGTCCATCTCCGCACCGCGCTTGATGATCGCATCGAGGATGCGGTTGGCCTGTTCGAGGGTGATTGAAGCCATGTCGTTTTTCTCCGTTGTGGTGCGCGACTGTAGCGCGCCCGTGGTAATTTCCCAGGTGATTCACAAGCCGATTCGCACATGACCGTTCGGACCATCACACGCTTGACCTTTGCGCTCGCGGCGCTCGCTGTCAGCAGCGTTGCCGCACGTGCGGACCTGCAGATCTGCAGCCGCATGAGCTACGTGGTCGAGACCGCGATTGCGATCGAGGACAAGGGCGCGGCCGCGACGCGCGGCTGGTTCCGGGTCGATCCGGGCCAGTGCCGGACCATCATCCAGGGCGACGTGCCGGGCCAGGCGCTGTACATCCATGCCCGCGCGCTCCCCGTTTACGGCGGCTCGCCGTTGCCGCAGAACGGCCATGCCGATTTCTGCGTCGGCAACGAATCCTTCGTCATCGCCACGGCGCAGACCTGCAACCGCACCGGCCAGCGCATGGCGCGCTTCACTGCCGTGAAGCCGACCCAGACCGACAAGGGCCTCGCGGCCTATCTCGCCGAGGACGCCGAATACACCGACGAGCAGGCGCGCGACGCCGGCATCCAGCGGCTGCTGGTGATCGCGGGCTACGACGCCAATCCGATCGACGGCATCCGCGCCGGCAAGACCGACGCGGCGCTGGCGCAATTCATCATCGACAACAAGCTCGAGAACACCGCGGCCGGCCGCTCCGATTTCTTCGACGTGCTGATGACCGCGGCGCAGCGGCCCTCCACCGCGGGCTTCGCCTGGTGCAACGAGACGCGCAACACCGTGATGGCCGCGGTCGGCGTCGAAGAGCAGGGCGCCGTGGTGACCCGCGGCTGGTATCGCGTCGCGCCCGGCAAGTGCCTGCGCCCCGACGTCGCCGGCAAGCCGCGGCGACTCTACAGCTTCGGCGAGGCGGTCGGCCCCGACAACCAGCCGCTGCGCGACGCCGCGCGGCCGGCCGGGCAGAGCGCGGCCCCGAACCTCGCTCCCAACGTTTCGTGGGGCGGTTCCACGATCCTGTGCACCCGCAACTCCCGGTTCGAGCTTTCCGACCACAAGGATTGCGGCAGCAACGGCCTCACCGCCACCGGCTTCGCCACCGTGGAATTGTCGCCCACCGGCGCCACCACGGTGCAGTTCAAGTAAGCGCTGCCCGCCCTTGCGGGCGGCGGCCAGACGGTGCATTCGTCTGCCGATGAACCAGCCCGCCAAAACACCGGTCCACGATTTCACCGCGGTCGAGACCTGGGTGTTCGATCTCGACAACACGCTGTACCCGCACGACACGAACCTGTGGCAGCAGATCGACGACCGCATCCGCGCCTTCGTGTCGGACTTCCTCGGCGTCACCAAGGACGACGCGTTCCGGCTGCAGAAGGACTATTACAAGCGCTACGGCACGACGATGCGCGGGCTGATGGCCGAGCATAATCTGAAGCCCGACGACTTCCTGGAGTTCGTGCACAAGATCGACCATTCGCCGCTCTTGCCGAACCCGGACCTCGGCCACGCCATCGAAAAGCTCCCCGGCCGAAAGCTCATCCTCACCAACGGCACCCGCGCGCACGCCGAGGCCGTGATGAAGCGGCTCGAGATCGACCACCACTTCGAGGACGTGTTCGACATCGCCGCCGCCGACCTCGATCCCAAGCCGCAGCCGCAGGTCTACGACCGCTTCCTGAAGAAGCACGGCGTCGAGCCGCGCCGTGCCGCGATGTTCGAGGATCTGGCGCGCAACCTCTCGGTGCCGCATGCGCTCGGCATGACCACGGTGCTGGTGGTGCCGCCAGCGACCCGCGAGGTGATCCGCGAGGGCTGGGAACTCGAGGGCCGCGACGCCGCGCACGTCGACTACGTGACGGACGATCTGACGGCTTTTCTCCGCACCTGCCGCTAAGGGCGAATTCCTTCAGCCGTAGCCAATCGAACGAATGACCCGCGCCGGATTGCCTCCGACCAGGACATTCGGTGGAACGTCCCTGGTGACGACCGAAGCCGCGGCGACGACCGAGTTCTCTCCGACCGTAACTCCGCCGATGATCGTTGCACCGGCTGCGATCCAGACGTTTCTCTCGATCACGATCGGCCTTCCGATCGTGACGGAGCGGCGCTGCGAAGGTTCAAGTGGATGGCCCGCCGTGATGATGCTCACGTTCGGCCCGATCAGCACATCGTCCGCGATGTCGAGACCGCCAAGGTCGTAGAACGTGCAGTTCTGATTGACGAAAACGTTCCGCCCGACACGGATTTCGTCCCCGCCAGCCGTATAGAAGGGCGGGATCAGCAAGAAGCTTTCATCTACCTTCTTGCCGATGAGTTCGCTGAACAAGGCTCGGACTTCGTCTGCGTCGTCGAATGTCAGACGGTTCAGCCTGGCCGTGATCGCCATGGCTCGTTTGACGTTTGCCAGCATGGCCGCCGACTCCGGCGTCCGGCTATGAATTGTCCTGGTGCCGTCCTTGTTCGACATTCGTTATTCCCCCACCTGAAGTTGGGCGTGCGAGAGCGGCATCGAGATTCGCCGGGTGTAGCTTGACATCCCCGCCCGGGACCACGACAAAAACCCGGTATCCAGGGACGAAATCCATGACCGCCGACCTTGCCAAGACCATCGACGACGCCTTCGAGAAGCGCGCCGACGTGACGCCCGCCACGAAAGGGCCCGTCCGCGAGGCCGTCGAATCCGCGCTGGACATGCTCGACCGCGGCAAGGCGCGGGTCGCCGAGCGCGGCGCGAACGGCGCCTGGACCGTCAACCAGTGGCTGAAGAAGGCCGTGCTGCTGTCGTTCAGGCTCGCCGACAACGCCCAGATGCCGGGCGCCGCCAACGGCTCGTCGTGGTGGGACAAGGTGCCGACCAAGTTCGAGGGCTGGGGCGACAACCGCTTCAAAGAGGCGGGCTTCCGCACGGTGCCGGGCAGCGTCGTGCGCCGCTCGGCCTATATCGCGCCGAACGTGGTGCTGATGCCGTCCTTCGTGAACCTCGGCGCCTACGTCGACAGCGGCACCATGGTCGACACCTGGGCGACGGTCGGCTCCTGCGCGCAGATCGGCAAGAACTGTCACCTCTCGGGCGGCGTCGGCATCGGCGGCGTGCTCGAGCCGCTGCAGGCCAATCCGGTGATCATCGAGGACAACTGCTTCGTCGGCGCCCGCGCCGAGGTGGCCGAGGGCGTGATCGTGCGCGAGGGCTCGGTGCTGTCGATGGGCGTCTATCTCGGCGCCTCGACCAAGATCGTCGACCGCGCCACCGGGCAGATCCTCCAGGGCGAGGTACCGCCCTACTCCGTGGTGGTGTCCGGCACGCTCCCCGGCAAGCCGATGCCGAACGGCGAGCCCGGCCCGAACCTCTACTGCGCCGTGATCGTCAAGCGCGTCGACGAGAGGACCCGCGCCAAGACCAGCATCAACGAGCTGCTGCGGGACTGAACGGCCACACCTGCCCGCAATCTGCCGAATCCATCTATCGCGGCCCAAAACCGCGGGGTAGATTTTTCCATGGCTGCTTTGTGACGGGGGCAGGCGATGGATTTCGTCAATATTTTCATCACGTTCACGGGGCGCATCAACAGGGCAAAGTACTGGCTCGCGGTCATTTGCTGCGCGGTGCTTTTTCTCGCCGCGATCGGCGTGACCATGGCGGTGTCATCGTCCATGAGCGCCATCGTCAGCACGACTCTGATCGCCTATGTTCCGTTCACCTACGTTGGCGTGGTCATCGGCATCAAGCGCCTCCACGATCGCAACAAGAGCGGCTGGTGGATCGTGTTGTTCTATTGCGGGCCGATGATTCTGCCGCTTCTTGGCCTGGGCCTGAGTGGCGCCGCCGGAGTGTCCATCCTTTATTCCCTGCTCCAACTGATCAGCTTCGTCATCTCGATCTGGGCTTTCGTCGAGCTCGGTTGCCTGCGCGGCACCATCGGCAGCAACCAGTACGGCCCCGATCCGCTGCGGCCGGAAGTGCTGACGCCGCCGGTACGGACCCACGCCTGAGCCGCATGGCTTGCGCATTGACGCACACGCGCGAGCGCCGGATAACGGCCGCATGACAAGTCCTGCCGATCCCGTATCGCTCGCCCGCGACCTCCTCCGCTGCCCGTCCGTGACGCCCGCCGAAGGCGGCGCGCTGACCTATCTCGAAGGCGTGCTCAAGGGCGCGGGCTTCACAGTGCACCGCATGACGTTCTCGGAGCCGGACACGCCCGACGTCGAGAATTTCTACGCCCGCATCGGTACTGCCTCGCCGCATCTGATGTTCGCCGGCCATACCGACGTGGTGCCGCCCGGCGATCCGAAGACATGGTCGCACGCGCCATTCTCCGGCGACATCGACAACGGCGTGCTGTTCGGCCGCGGCGCGGTCGACATGAAGGGCGCGATCGCCTGCAAGATCGCCGCGACCCTCGATCACCTCGCCGCCAACGGCGGCAAGCCCAAAGGCTCGATCTCATTCCTGATCACCGGCGACGAGGAGAGCGTCGCCATCAACGGCAGCCCGAAGCTTCTCAAGTGGGCCGCACAGCATGGCGAGCGCTTCGACCATTGCGTGCTGGGCGAGCCCGGCAACGTCGCCGAGCTCGGCGACACCATCAAGCTCGGCCGCAGAGGTTCGCAGAACGGCGTGCTGGTCATCACCGGCCGGCAGGGCCACGTGGCCTATCCGCACCGCGCCGACAACCCGGTGCGCGGGCTGGTCAGGCTGATGACCGCGCTGATGGACGAGCCGCTCGATCAAGGCAGCCACAAGTTCGATCCGTCGAACCTGGAGTTCACCTCGATCGACATCGGCAACCCGACCGTGAACCTCATTCCGGGCGAGGCACGGGCGCGCTTCAACATCCGCTTCAACGACTGCCACGACTACGCGTCGCTGAAGAAGCTGGTCGAGCAGCGCGCCGAGAAGGCCGCCGCCGGCAAGGTGAAGTGGCGGATCGACTGGGAGCCGTCGAACGCCGACGTGTTCTACACCGAGCCGAGCCCGTTCACCGACGTGGTGATCGGCGCGGTCGCCGAGGTGACGGGGCGGAAGCCGAAGCTCTCGACCTCGGGCGGCACGTCGGACGCGCGCTTCATCAAGGACTACTGCCCGGTGGTGGAGTTCGGGCTCGTCGGCACCACGATGCATGCGACCGACGAGCGCGTGCCGGTCGAGGATCTGCAGAAGCTTACGGCGGTGTATCGGCGGATACTCGACAACTATTTCCGTTGAGCGCTCAGTAATCGACCTTCACCAGATACAACCCGTCGGGCGGCGCCACCGGCCCGCACGCCGCGCGGTCGCGCGCCTGCAGTGCGCGCCACATGCCGTCGACATTCCATTTGCCATCGCCGACCAGCACCAGCGAGCCCACCAGGGAGCGCACCTGGTTGTGCAGGAACGAGCGCGCCACAGCCGTGACATGCACCTCGTCACCCACGCGCGACACGTCGAGCCGGTCGAGCGTCTTCTCCGGCGATTTCGCCTGGCACTCGGTCGAGCGAAAGGTCGTGAAATCGTACTTGCCGATCAGCCGCTGCGCCGAGGCGTGCATCGCCTCGACATCGAGTCGCCGCGGCACGCGCCAGGCGCGGCCGCGCTCGATCGCCAGATCAGGCCGCCGGTTGGCGATGCGATAGAGATAATGCCGCCGCACCGCCGAGCGCCGCGCGTCGAAATCGTCCGCCACCTTCTCGGCCGAGAGCACCGCGACCGGATGCGGCCGCAGATGCGCGTTCAGCGCGTCGCGCACTGTGTCGGTCTCGCGGTCGCTGGACAGATCGAAATGCGCCACCTGCCCCAGCGCATGCACGCCCGCGTCAGTGCGGCCCGCACCCTGCACCATCGTCTTCTCGCCGCTGAACGCCTCGATCGCGGCCATGATGGCGCCCTGCACCGACAGGTCTTTCTCCTGCAGTTGCCAGCCGACGAACGGCGCACCGTCGTATTCGATGATGATCTTGTAACGCGGCATAGGGTCAGCTCAGCGCAGCGCCGGCCTTGAGCTTCGCGCCGCGCAGAAAATCTTCCGCGCGCATCGGCTTGCCGCCGGCCTTTTGCAATTCGACGATCCGCACGGCGCCGCTTTCGCACGCGACGGTGAGGCGGTCGTCCAGCACCGTGCCCGGCGCGGCGCTGCCCTCGCCCTTGGCGCTGCGCAGCACCTTGATGCGCTCGCTGCCCAGCTCGAACCACGCGCCGGGAAACGGCGCGAGCCCGCGGATATGGTCGTGGACGTTCTTCCACGGCCTGGACCAGTCGATGCGGGTCTCGGCCTTCTCGATCTTGGCCGCGTAGGTGACACCCTCTTCGGGCTGCGGCCGGAATGTCAGCCGGCCTTGCTCCAGCTCCGAGATCGCCCGCGCCATGAGCTTGGCGCCGATCGGCGCCATCGTGTCGTGCAACTCGCCGGCCGTCATCGCTGCGCCGATCGGCATGCGCTCGATCAGCGCCATCGGCCCCGTGTCGAGGCCCACGTCCATCTTCATCACGGTGACGCCAGTTTCAGGGTCGCCCGCCATGATGGCGCGATTGATCGGCGCGGCGCCGCGCCAGCGCGGCAGCAGCGAAGCGTGCAGGTTGAAGCAGCCGTGCTGCGGCGCGTTGAGAATGGGCTTCGGCAGGATCAGCCCGTAGGCCACCACCACCGCGGCGTCGGCGTTGTGGGCGGCGAATGACGCCTGCTCGTCGGCGCCCTTGAGCGAGGCCGGCGTCAGCACCGGGATGCCGAGCCTGCGCGCCTCGCGCTCGACCGGCGACGGCACCAGCTCCAGGCCGCGGCGGCCGCCGGGCTTGGCGGCGCGCGTGTACACCGCCGCGATCTTGCGGCCGCTGCCAGCGAGCTCCAGCAAGGTCGGCACGGCGAACTCAGGCGTGCCCATGAACACCAGACGCAACGGCATGGCTATTCCGCGCGCTTGAGCTGCTTGGTGAATTTCTTGACGACGCGGTCGCGCTTGAGCTTCGAGATGTGGTCGATGAACAGCACGCCGTTGAGATGGTCGATCTCGTGCTGGATGCAGGTGGCAAACAGGCCGTCGACCGCGATCTCGTGCTGCTCGCCCTGCAGGTCGATGTACTTCACCTTCACCTCGGCGGGCCGGTCGACCTCCTCGTAGTATTCCGGGATCGACAGGCAGCCTTCCTCGTGGGTGTTCTTCGCCTCCGAGGACCAGGTCAGCTCGGGATTGATGAACACCTGCGGCTCTCTCGGCTCGTCCTTCTTGGCGAGGTCCATGGTGACGACCCGGACCGGCTCGCCGATCTGGATCGCGGCAAGCCCGATGCCCGGCGCCGCATACATCGTCTCGAACATGTCCTCGACAAGCTGCTTCGTGGCCGCGTCGACCTTGCCGACCGGCTTGGAAACCTGCCGCAACCGCTTGTCCGGCAAAATCAGAATGTCCCGCAGCGCCATGTCTTCCACGTCGTCTCTTTGCACCGTCCGTCGCGATTTAAGGGCTGGACTTCGGCGGGTCAATGTGTTCTCTCTTTGTTCTTAGCAAGAATCGCTGAGTTTTCCTCTTCCGGCGCAGGAACCGCCGGACGGCGCGAGCCCACAGCGCAGTGGACCGCCGAACTGCTGGCACAGAACCGAATCGCGTAAGAAACGCCCATGGAAACTGCCCTCCTCGTCGCGCTCGGTCTGGTCGTGGGGCTCGCCATCGCGGGACTTGCGGTGTTCGTCGCACGACCGCGCAAGCCTGCCGAAGATCCCGCCGCGGCGGAGCGCGCCGCCGAGCAGGCTGCCGAACAGGCTGTCGCCGCGCGGATGGCCGATCAGCGGATCGTCGAGCTCGGCGCCCGCGTCCAGCAGATGGGCGAGCTGCTCGCCAAGGCGCAGACGCAGCTGCAGAGCTCGGTCCACGAGCGGCTCGACGCGGTGACCGCGCATCTCGGCACTTCGATGCAGAACGCCACCAAGCACACCACCGACAATCTGCAGAAGCTCAACGAGCGGCTCGCCGTCATCGACAGTGCGCAAAAGAACCTCACCGACCTCGCCTCGCAGGTCACCTCGCTGCGCGAGGTGCTGTCCAACAAGCAGACCCGCGGCGCCTTCGGCCAGGGCCGCATGGAAGCGATCATCCAGGACGGGCTGCCGAAGGGCGCCTACGAATTCCAGTTCACGCTGAAGAACGGCAAGCGACCGGATTGCGTGGTGCTGCTGCCCGACCAGCGGCCGCTGGTGATCGACGCCAAGTTCCCGCTGGAAGCGATCACGGCGTTCCGCGACGGCAAGACCGAGGACGAGCGCAAGTCCGCGGGCCAGCGCGTGCGGCAGGATGTGATGAAGCACATCAACGATATCGCCGAAAAATACATCTGCCCGGGCGAGACCCAGGACACCGCGCTGATGTTCGTGCCGTCGGAGTCGGTCTATGCCGAGTTGCATGACGGCTTCGACGACGTGGTGCAGAAGGGCTATCGCGCCCAGGTCATGATGGTGTCGCCGACCTTGCTGATGCTCGCCATCGAGGTGATCCGGCAGGTCCAGAAAGACACCCAGATGCGCGAGGCCGCCGACCAGATCCGCACCGAGGTGGGGCAGATGCTGAAGGACGTGCGGCTGCTCAGCGACCGCGTCAAAAAGCTGCAGACTCATTTCGGCCAGGCCAACGAGGACCTCGGCACCATCCTCACCTCGGCGAACAAGATCGAGAAGCGCGGCGCCCGCATCGAGGAGATGGACTTCGACGGCAACGGAGCACCTCCCGCCAATGTCATCCCTGCGCCGGTGCGGCGCGTCCAGGCCGCGGGCGGCGAGTTTTGAACGACAAGCCGCAGGCTGGTAGCTTGCCGCAGATGACGGCAACAGCCGAGACCAAACCGGACAAGCCCGGCTGGCGCGAAGCCTTCGCGGTTTACACGAAGCCGCGCGTGCTGATCGTGCTGTTTCTCGGTTTCTCGGCCGGCCTGCCGCTGGCACTGTCCGGCTCGACCTTGCTGATCTGGATGAGCGAGGTCGGCGTCGATCTGCGCACCATCGGATTGTTCGCGCTGGTCGGCACGCCCTACACCATCAAGTTTCTTTGGGCGCCGGTGGTCGATGCGCTCGACGTGCCGGTGCTGTCGCGCCTGCTCGGACGGCGGCGCGGCTGGCTGGTGTTCACGCAACTGCTGCTGATCGCGGCGATCATCTTTCTCGGGCTGTGCGATCCGCGGAGCTCGGCGCTGCTGGTCGCGATCGGCGCGTTGCTGGTCGCCACCGCGTCGGCGACGCAGGACATCGTCATCGACGCGTTTCGCGTCGACAGCCTCAACGAGAGCGAGCAGGCCGCCGGCATGGCGTCCTACGTCGCGGCCTACCGCATCGGCATGCTGGTCTCGACCGCCGGCGCGCTGTTCATCGTCAGCGGCTTCGAAGCCTTAGGCTTGACCCGCCACGGCGCCTGGAGCGCAGGCTATGCGGTCATGGCCGCGATGGTGGTGATCGGCATCGCGACGTCGCTGGTCGCAACCGAGCCGGAAAAATCACGCGTGGCCGAAGCCGCCCACGCGAAAGAGACCGCACTTCAGCGCGTGACCGAAGCGGCCATCGGCGCATTCTCGGATTTCCTCACCCGCGACATGGCGTTTATCGCGCTGGCCTTCGTGGTGCTGTTCAAGTTCACCGACGCACTGGCCGGCGCCATGACCGGGCCGTTCGTGATCCAGATCGGATTCTCGCGAAACGAATATGCCGCGATCATCAAGGGTGTCGGGCTCGCCGCCACGCTGATCGGCGGCTTTGCCGGCGGCTTCATCGCCCGCGCCTATCCGCTTGCGACCAGCCTCTGGATCGGCGGATTGCTTCAGGCGGCCGCCAACGTGGCGTTCTCCTGGCAGGCCGTGGTCGGGCACGATGTCGCCTGGCTGACCTTCGCGATCGTGATGGAGAACTTCACCAGCGCGATCGGCACGGTGATGTTCGTCGCCTATCTGTCGGCGCTCTGCCAGAACCCGCTGCACACCGCGACGCAATACGCGCTGCTCACCGCGCTCGCGGCCTTCGGCCGGACCTATCTCTCGTCCGGCGCGGGCTACATCGCCGAGGCGGCCGGATGGGTGTGGTTCTTCATCATCTGCGCGATGGCCGGAGTGCCGGCGATGATCTTGCTATGGTGGCTGCAGGTCCGCGGGCACTTCGCGACGCTGGTGCCGCGGAGGAATTAAAGCGGCGTGCGGCTCCGCATCGCTGCCGACAGCGTGCCCTCGTCGAGATAATCGAGCTCGCCGCCGACCGGCACGCCGTGCGCCAGCCGCGTCACGGTGACGTTGGCGTCATGCAGCAGGTCCGTGATGTAGTGCGCCGTGGTCTGGCCGTCGACCGTGGCGTTGAGCGCCAGCACGATCTCCTTGACCTCGGGATCGTGCGCCCGCGTCACCAGCGCGTCGATGGTCAGCTCCGCAGGGCCGACGCCATCGAGCGGCGACAACGTGCCCCCCAGCACGTGATAGCGCGCGTTCAGCACCGCGGCGCGCTCCAGCGCCCAGACGTCGGCGACGTCGGCCACCACGATGATCACCGACTGGTCGCGCCGCACGTCGGTGCAGACCGTGCACGGATCCGCGGTGTCGATGTTGCCGCAGGTCTTGCAGACCACGACCTTGTCGATCGCGGTCTGCAGCGCCGCGGTCAGCGGCGCCATCAGCTGCTCGCGCTTCTTGATCAGTTGCAGCGCCGCGCGCCGCGCCGAGCGCGGGCCAAGCCCCGGCAGGCGCGCCAGCAGCTGGATCAGGCGCTCGATTTCAGGTCCGGCGGTGGATTTCGGCATGGATTCAGATTCGAGGAGCCGCGCGGCTCGTAGCTACGATGTGCGCCAATCGCCGGCTCAAGGCAAATTCAAAAAAGCTTCGGCAGCGGCATGCCGCCGGTCAGCTCTTTCATCTTCTCCTGCATGACGCTGTCGGCCTTGCGGCGCGCATCGGCGTGGGCGGCGACCAGCAGGTCTTCCAGGATTTCCTTCTCCTCGGGCTTGACCAGCGAGTCGTCGAACTTGACGCCCTTGAGCTCGCCCTTGGCGGTGAGCGTCACCGTCACCATGCCGCCGCCGGCCGTGCCCTCGACCTCGATCCGCTCGAGCTCGGCCTGCATCTCCTGCACCTTGGCCTGGAGCTGCGAGGCCTGCTTCATCATGCCCATGAAGTCGCCGATTGCCATGTTCCCACTCGCTCTCTATTCAGTCGCCGCATTCAATCGCCGTCGTCGCGTTCCCAGTCATCGCCGAAGCCGCTGTCATCCGGCAGTGGAATTTCCGGCTCGGCGGCCGGCAGCTCCTGGGCCGCATCCTTCTGCCCGCGCACGCCGACAATCTCGGCTCCGGGGAATCGTTCCAGCACCGCCTTGACCAGCGGATCGGCGCGCACGCCGATCTCGAGCTCGGCCTTTTCGGCGTCGGCCACCGACTTGAGCGTCGCCTCGCCGGCCTCGCGCGAGATCACCACCACCCAAGGCCGGCCGGTCCAGAGCTGCAGCTTGCGCGACATGTCGTTGACCAGCACCTTCGACGCGGTCTCCTCCAGCGCGATCTCGAGCTTGCCGTCCTCGCAGCGAACGAGGCGAACGTCGCGCTCCAGCGCGAGCTTCATCTGGATGTCGCGCTTGTCGGCGGCGAGTGCCACCAGCTCCGCGAAATTGCGAACGACCAGCGCCGGTGCGCTCTGCGGCTGCGGCGCGCTCTGCGCCTGGGCGACAACCTGCGCCACCGGCACATCGGCCGGCCGCGCCACCGCGACGGCACGCGGCGCACCGCGCGGGGCTTCAAAGCGCGGCGCCTGCGACGGCGCTGCCGCCGACACGCCGCCCGGACCTGCGCCTGCGCCGCCATTGCCCGCCGGCCGCGGCGCCGCGCCACCCTCGCCGCCGTTGAGCTGCCGGATCGCTTCGTCGGGCGTCGGCAGATCGGCCACGTAAGCGATCCGCACCAGCACCATCTCGGCCGCAGCCAGCGGCCTTCCCGCCTCCTCCACCTCGGCCGTGCCCTTGAGCAGCATCTGCCACGTGCGCGACAGGACGCGCATCGACAGCGTCGTCGCCAAAGCCTTGCCGCGGGTACGCTCCACCTCGCCCAGAGAGACGTCGTCGGCCACGGACGGCACGATCTTCATGCGGGTGACGAAATGCGTGAACTCGGCCAAGTCCGCGATCACCACCGCCGGATCGGCGCCGATGTCGTACTGCTCGCGCAACTCGTTGAGCGCCGCCGCGACGTCGCCCTTCATCAGCGCCTCGAACAGATCGATGACGCGGGTGCGGTCGGCAAGCCCGAGCATCTGCCGCACGTCCTCGGCGCGGACCTTGCCGGCCGCATGCGCGATGGCCTGATCGAACAGCGACAGCGAGTCGCGCACCGAGCCTTCGGCGGCGCGCGCGACCAGCGCCAGCGCCTCCTGGTCGACTTCGATCTTCTCCTTCTCGGCGATGCCGCCGAGGTGCTTCACGAGCGTGGCGGCATCGATCCGGCGCAGGTCGAAGCGCTGGCAGCGCGACAGCACCGTCACCGGCACCTCGCGAATTTCCGTCGTGGCGAAGATGAACTTGGCGTGCGGCGGCGGCTCTTCCAGCGTCTTCAGCAGCGCGTTGAACGCCGCGGTCGACAGCATGTGCACTTCGTCGAGGATGTAGACCTTGTAGCGCGCATTGACCGGCGCGTAGCGCACCGCGTCGTTGATCTGGCGCACGTCGTCGACGCCGTTGTGCGAGGCGGCGTCCATCTCGATCACGTCGATATGCCGGCTTTCCATGATGGCCTGGCAGTGCAGGCCGAAGGTCGGCAGGTCGATGGTCGGACCTTTGACGGAGCCGTCGGGCAATTCGTAGTTCAGCGCGCGGGCGAGGATGCGCGCCGTGGTGGTCTTGCCGACGCCGCGGACGCCGGTGAGGATCCAGGCCTGGGGGATGCGTCCGGTCTCGAAGGCGTTCGAGATGGTTCGGACCATCGCCTCCTGGCCGATCAGGTCGTTGAAGTTCGACGGCCGATATTTGCGCGCCAGCACGCGATAGGACGCCGCCGGGGCGTTGCCGCCCGGTCCGCCGAGATCGAGATCGGTCTTGGTGGCGTCGTTCATGCCGCAGAGTTCGGTACGGGTTTGGTCAGTCTTTCGCTCGCCGGCCGGGCAAAGCCCGGCCATCCATCTTACGCCCTGATTAAATGGGGTGGGAGGCTGACGAGCGACCCGATCCGTGCTCGTTAGGGCTGCTTCCTTCCGGACCTGACCCGGTTGGCGAGTGGCTCGTCCACCGCCAACCTCCCGGCCCTTATATCGGCTGTCCGCCCGGGCAAAGCAAGCGCCTCGCGGTTCCGCCTTTCCTGCCGTGGCGATCTGGCTAATATCCCGGCCATGTTTGGCCTTATCCCCACCGACACGCGCGCCGCCAACTGGGCCCTCGATCCGCTGCTGGAGCGGGACACCGCACCGATCGGCGACCTGCCGCTCTGCCGGGCGCTCCTGATCAACGACGCCAATTATCCCTGGCTGCTGCTGGTGCCGCGGCGCGATGCCACCGTCGAGATCACCGACCTGGAATATATCGAGCAGCAGCAGCTCATGGCCGAAGTGAGCCACACGGCGCGGACGCTGAAGGCCATGACCGGCTGCGACAAGATCAATATCGCGGCGCTGGGCAACGTGGTGGCGCAACTCCACGTGCATGTCATCGCGCGCTCGCGCGGCGACGCAGCCTGGCCGAAGCCGGTGTGGAACGTGGCGCCGCCGAAGGACTACCACCCGCGGGAACGCGACAAGCTGATCGCTTCGCTGCAGCAGAAGCTCGTCCTGCCGCAGACCTGACCCTACTGCTTGTCGCGCAGGCCGAGCCGCTCGACCATCGAGACGACGTTCGCCTGCTCGGTCACCATCAGGCTCCGCATCTCGTCCGGCGCGCTGACGCGGATCGAGGTGCCGGTCGCGGTCAGGCGGCGGACCAGCTCCGGGTCGTGCGACGCCTTGGCGATCTCCTCGTTGATCCGCTGCACGATCGGCGCCGGCGTGCCGGCCGGCGCGATGAGCCCGAACCACATCGCCACCATATGCTTGACCAATCCGGCCTCGACCAGGGTCGGCAATTCGGGAAACTGCTCCCAGCGCTTGTCGGCCGCGACCGCGAGCGGCTTCACGGTGTTCTGGTCGATGAACGGCTTGCCGAGCCCGTAGGTGGGAAACGCCACATCGATGCGGCCCGCCGCCAAGTCTGTCATCGCCTGCGAGCTGCCGCGATACTGGATGGTCTGCACCGGAATTTTCGCCGTCTCGCCGATCAGCGCCGCGAACATATGCGGCGGCGAGCCCGGCCCCGGGGCGCCGACCGTGATGCCGCCGGATTTCTTGCGGGCGTAGTCGAGAAACTCCGTGACGTTCTTCGCCGGGATGGCGGCCGGCACCGCGAGCGTCGAGACGATCTCGAACATCAGCGACACCGGCGCAAAGCCGGTCACCGGCTCGTACAGCCCAGGCTGCGTCGCCGGCACGTAGGCGTGCTGCAGTCCTGACACGACCAGGAACGTGTAGCCGTCGGGCGCGGCGTTCTGCACAAAGGATGCAGCAACGCCGCCGCCCGCGCCGGTGCGATTGTCGACCACGACGCGCTGACCGAGATTGCGCGAGAGGATCTCAGCATAGATGCGCGAGTTGATGTCCTGGCCGCCGCCGGCGCCGAGCCCGACCACAAACGTAATCGGCCGCTGCGGATAATCCTCCGCGTCCACCTGCGCCGCAAAGCCCAGCGCGAGCAGCGCCGCAAGGATCGAACCGAAGAACCGCAGCGCCATCGCCTTGCCCTCCGAAACCTAAGCTGTTGCAGCCGCCTTCGCCGGTGTGAGCCACTTGCGGAAATGCGCGAATGTGCGCGTGTCCGCCTGCCTGGTCACCTCGGCGTTGTAAGTGTCCGGCCGCCGGTGATTAGCAAAAGCATGAACCATGCCGGGATAAACGAACGGCTGCACATGCGCATTGCCGGCGATCGCCGGCAGGATCTGACCCTGCAGCAGTTCCGGCGGCGTGGTGTGATCGAGTTCGCCGAAATGCAGGATCAGCGGCTTGGCGACGCCTTTACCTTCGTCGGTGAACAGATGGATGCGCGTGCCGTAATAGCCGACCGCGGCATCGACATCGGTGCGCGACGCCGCCAGATAAGCCATCGTGCCGCCGAGGCAGAAGCCGACCACGCCGACCTTGCCGTTGCATTCCGGCCGGTTGCGCAACTGCGTGATGGCGGCCTGCATGTCCTTGACGCCGGTCGCGTAGTCGAAGGCCTTGTGCAGCGCGCGACCCTTGGCGTGACCGGCATCGTCGTAGCCGACATCGACGTCGCGCTCGAGCCGCGAGAAAATATCGAGCACCAGCACCGCGAAGCCTTGGGAGGCGTAGCGCGCCGCCATCTCGCGGAGCGGCAGGTTGATGCCGAAGATCTCCGGCATCATCACGAGGCCCGGCGCCGGCGATTTCGGCGGCTTATGCAGGAACGCGCCGATGCGATGGCCGTCGAACGACGTGACCTGCACCGGCTCGCGGACGACCTCGACCATCACTCGTTCTCCCACTCTAATAAGATGTGTACTGCTTCTCTTCGACCAGCCCGGAATTGAGCAACTCGTTGATCCGCCGCTTGATGCCGGCGCGCTTGTCGTTGTTCTGGTAGACCGAGCGGGTGAGCCCGATGAACTCGTCGTCGAACACCTTCGCGGCTTCCTTGGCGCGGGTGCGGTTCTCGATGTCCCACAGCATCTCGTTGATGGCCTTGAGGTCGCGCTTCAGGCCATCGAGCCCGGCCGGCACCGGCGCGAGCGTGCCGAATACCCGCGTCAGCGCGGCCAATTCCTTGCGGACGTTCTCGACCGCGGCCGGCGAGGTCAGCCGCTGCTCCTTGATCTCCAGGATCGTGATCTTGTCGATCAGTTCGCCCCACGAGACCTCGACGGTCGGCATGGTGCGGG
>CAKZHN010000018.1 GCA_936924235.1 uncultured Rhodoplanes sp.
GCCGCATCGCAAACGGCAAGGTGATCGAGACCGAGTTTCCGGCCGACGACAAATTCAATCACCTGCCGGCGCCGAGCAAGGCGGCGACCCGAAAGCGCGGCATCTCGGCTTTCATCACCGTGCAGGAAGGCTGCGACAAGTTCTGCACGTTCTGCGTCGTGCCCTACACGCGCGGCTCGGAAGTGTCGCGCCCCGTCGACAAGATCGTCGCGGAGGCCGAGCGGCTCGCCGACGCCGGCGTCCGCGAGATCTCGCTGATCGGCCAGAACGTCAACGCCTATCACGGCGACGATATCGATGGCCGTCCGTCGTCGCTGGGACGCCTGCTGCATCGGCTCGCGGAAATCCCTGGCATCGCACGGCTGCGCTACACCACCAGTCATCCGCGCGACGTCGACGACACCCTCATCGCTGCGCATCGCGATCTCGCAGCGTTGATGCCGCAGCTTCATCTTCCGGTGCAGTCGGGCTCCGACCGCATGCTCGAGGCGATGAACCGCCGCCACACCCGCGTCGATTATCTCGCTGTCGTCGAGCGGCTGCGCACCGCGCGGCCCAACATGGCGTTCACGTCGGACTTCATCGTCGGCTTCCCCGGCGAGACCGACGCAGACTTCGAGGACACCATGCGGCTGATCGACGAGGTGGGCTTCGTCACGGCGTACTCATTCAAGTATTCGCCGCGGCCGGGCACGCCCGCGGCCGACATGGAACAGGTGCCCGAGGCCGTAAAGGACGAGCGCCTGCAGCGGCTGCAGCGCGACATGGTGCGCCGCCAGGATGACTTCCTGGCGCGCTGCGTCGGCGAAACCTTCGATGTGCTGTTCGACAAGCCCGGCCGCCATCCCGGCCAGATCACCGGCCGATCGCCGTACCTCCAGCCCGTGCAGGTCATGGCGCCGACATCTTTGATTGGTGAAGTGGTTCCCGTGCGGATCACCGGATTGAGCACCAACAGCCTGTTCGGAGCCCTTGCGAATCCGCCGCGGCAGGCGGACCATTCGCAGATCGAAGCTGTCGAAACCGTAGGAGCCTGATGTCGTTGCGATCGCTCGGACCCGGCCAGGGATTGGTGCCTTCCACGGAAGGCGCGCCGACTCAGATCGTGCTCGCCTTCGACGACAACCGCCACGCCTCGGTGCTGTTCGGCCAGTACGGCCAGAATCTCGCGCTCGTCGAGCGCCGCCTTGGCGTCGTCGCAGAACAACGCGGCAATCACGTCACCATCGACGGCTCGCGCGACGCGGTCGAGCAGGCGCGCCGCGTGCTTGAAAGCCTCTACGAGCAGATCAAGCGCGGCCAGGATCTCGCTGCGGGCGACGTCGAGGGCGCCATTCGGCTGGCCATCGCGCAGGGCTCGCTGTTCGACTACGACGCGGCGTCGGCGCGGACCGGCTTCGAGGAGATCAACCTGCGCAAGCGCCCGGTGCGGGCGCGCACCGCGGCGCAGGACGCCTACATCCGCGCGCTGCGCAAGAACGCGCTGGTGTTCGGTACCGGCCCTGCCGGCACCGGCAAGACCTGGCTCGCGGTGGCGCACGCCGTCGCGCTGTTCGAGCGCAAGGAGGTCGATCGCGTGGTGCTGTCGCGGCCCGCGGTCGAGGCCGGCGAGCGGCTCGGCTTTTTGCCCGGCGACCTGCGCGAGAAGATCGATCCGTACCTGCGGCCGATGTACGACGCGCTGTTCGACCTGATGGACGCGCGCATCGTCGAGCGCGCGCTGCAGACCAACGAGATCGAGATTGCGCCGCTCGCCTTCATGCGCGGCCGCACGCTGTCGAACGCGGTCGTCATCCTCGACGAGGCGCAGAACACCACGGCCATGCAGATGAAGATGTTCCTCACCCGCCTGGGCGAGAACAGCCGCATGATCGTCACCGGCGATCCGAGCCAGATCGACCTGCCGCCGGGGCAGATCTCGGGCCTGGTGGAGGCGACGCAGCTTCTCAAGAACGTCGAAGGCATCGGCATTGCGACCTTCGGCGCCGAGGACGTGGTTCGTCACGAGCTCGTGGCCAAGATCGTCGCGGCCTACGACAAGGCCGACGCGGCGCGCCGGCGCGGGGCCAAGGAGTGAGCGCCATCCGGCGCAAAGCCCGGACCGAGCCCGTGAAATTCGAGGTCATCGTCCGCTCGGCGTTGTGGCAAAAACGCCGCACCGCCAAATCCGTTGTCAAAAAAGCGATTTTGGCGGCGGCGAAAGCCGCCTCAACGCAGCCGGCCGAGCTTGCTATCGTGCTGAGCAATGATTCGGGGATTCAAGCGCTTAACCGCGACTGGCGCGGCAAGGATCAGCCGACCAACGTGCTGTCGTTTCCGGCGGCGCCGGTCCAACCGGCGCGAAAAGGCAGCGGCAAATCCCGGGTTCCAACCCCATATATCGGGGACATCGTCATTGCCTATCAAACCACCGCCCGGGAGGCGGTTGCCGAGGGCAAGCCGTTCGACCACCATCTCACCCACCTCGCCGTCCATGGATTTCTGCACCTGCTCGGCTATGACCACGAGAACGACCGCGACGCCGAAACGATGGAAAACCTGGAGCGCCGGATTCTGCGGCGGCTTGCGGTTCCCGATCCCTACGCGCCGCGCTCCGGCACCGGCTGAAGCACCCCATGCCTGATTCCGACGCGCCAGGCCGGTCGGCTGAACCGGCAGGCGTTGTGAACCAACAGCGCAATCTTCCGGTGCCGCTCCCGCGCACCATCGCCGGCGAGACCGATGGATTCTTCTCGCGGCTCGCACGCGCGCTGTTCGGCTGGCGCAACGGTCCGACGCGCGCCGACATCGAAGTCGTGCTCGACGCGGCGGGCCCCGGCGAAGCCGGCGTGTCGCCGGAAGAGCGCACCATGATCCGCAACATCCTGGCGCTGCGTGGGCGCCGGATCGAGGACGTCATGGTGCCGCGCGGCGACATCGTCGCGATCCAGCAGGACATCGCGCTCGGCGAGCTCGTGAAGGTGTTCGAGAAGGCGAGCCATTCGCGGCTCGTCGCCTATGACGACACGCTCGACGATCCGGTCGGCATGGTGCACATCCGCGACCTGATCGCCTTCATGACGGCGCAAGCCGCGGTCGATCCGCAGAAGACCACCAAGCGCAAGAAACCGCGGCCTGCCGGTCTCGACTTCAACGCCATCGATCTGGCGCTGCCGCTGTCGTCGACCAGGATCATGCGCGAGATGCTGTTCGTGCCACCGTCGATGCCGGCGCTCGATCTGCTCGAGAAGATGCAGGCGACGCGCATCCATCTCGCGCTCGTGGTCGACGAGTATGGCGGCACCGACGGCCTGGTCTCGATGGAGGACATCGTCGAGCAGATCGTCGGCGAGATCGCCGACGAGCACGACGAGGACGAATTGCCCGCCGTGGTCCGCGAGAACGACGGCTCCTACGTCGCGGATGCGCGGGCGAGCCTCGACGATGTCACCGCCGCGATCGGCGTCGCGTTCGACGTCGGCGAAGCCGCCGAGGCGGTCGACACCATCGGCGGCTACCTGATGTCGCAGGTCGGCCGGCTGCCGCTGCGCGGCGAGCTGGTGCCGGGCCCCGAAGGTTTCGAGATCGAGGTGCTGGATTCCGATCCGCGCCGCGTCAAGAAGGTCCGCATCCACCGCAGCAAGAACCGCACGATCGAGCGCGACCGCGAGGGCCTCCGGCGCTTCAGCGCACCCGCAGATACAGCAGCCACCGCGATTACGCCCGCACCACCTCCGCCTGAACTGCCGCCGGATGATCCAGCGAAAGCGCAGCCATCCGCGGATTCCAGCGCGCCGCAGAAATCGTGACCGCGATCGACACGAAAGCCTCCGCACCGGCCATCACGCGCCTTGCGCATTGGATCGTGCTGAGCTGGGGCTGGCGGCGGGCGCTGGTGGCCATCGCGGCCGGGGCCTGCTCGGCGCTGGCGATGGCGCCGCTCGACGCCTGGCCGGTGCTGTTTTTCACGTTTCCGGTGCTGGTGTGGCTGACCGACGGCGCGGCCGGCGGGCGGTTCGGCGGCGTGCTCGGCGCGGCGGCCGCCGGATGGTGGTTCGGCTTCGGCTATCACCTCGTCGGCCTCTACTGGGTCGGCTACGCCTTCCTGGTCGACGCCAAGACCTTCGGCTGGCTGATGCCGTTTGCGGTCACGGCGCTGCCGGCCGGCATGGCGATCTACACGGCGGCGGGACTCGCGCTGGCGCGCCTCCTTTGGACGCGCGGACCGATGCGGCTCCTTGCACTCGCGGTCGCGCTCACGGCTGCCGAATGGCTGCGCGGCCATCTGTTCAGCGGCTTTCCGTGGAACACCTATGGCTACGCGCTCACCGGATCGCTCGCGCTCGCGCAGAGCGCGTCGCTGATCGGCGTCTGGGGCCTGACCTTCGTCACAGTCGCGGTGTTCGCGAGCCCGGCGGTGCTGCTCGACGAACGCAGCGACACGCGGCGGCCGTGGCTGCCGCTCATGCTCAGCGTCGTGCTGCTCGCGGCGCTCGCGGGCTTCGGTATGGTCCGGCTGTCGCGCACACCGACGAGCTACGTCGACAACGTGCGGCTGCGCATCATGCAGCCCGATCTGCCGCAGGACGAGAAGTTCAACTACTCGGCCAAGCAGCGCGTGATGAGCCACTATCTCGAGCTATCGGACCGCTCCACCGGGCCGCAGTCATCGGGCGTGCGCGACGCCACGCATCTGATCTGGCCGGAGTCGGCGTTTCCGTTCCTGCTGACGCGCGAGCCCGACGCGATGGCGCAGATCGCGTCGCTCTTGCCGCAGGGCACCGTGCTGATCACCGGAGCGGTGCGCGCGCCCGAGCTCGCGCCCGGCCAGAAGCTCGAGCGCGCCTACAATTCGATCTACGTCATCGATCACGACGGCTCGATCCTGTCGGTGTACGACAAGATTCATCTGGTACCGTTCGGCGAGTATCTGCCGTTCCAGGATTTCCTCGAAAGCCTCGGCATCATGCAGCTCACCAAGCTGCCCGGCGGCTTCATTCCCGGCGAACGGCGACGTGCCCTCGACATCCCGCGCGCGCCGCGCGCGCTGCCGTTCGTCTGCTACGAGATCGTGTTTCCGGGCGAGGCGCGCACCGATGGCGAGCGGCCGGGCTGGCTGATCAATCTCACCAATGACGGCTGGTTCGGAATCAGCAGCGGCCCGTATCAGCACCTTCGCCAGGCGCAGATGCGTTCGATCGAGCTCGGGCTGCCGCTGGTGCGCGCCGCCAACACCGGCATCTCGGCGGTGATCGATCCGGTCGGTCGCATCGTTCGCTCGCTACCGCTCGGGATTGAAGGCGTGCTTGATGCACAACTGCCGAGACCGATCGATGCACCGTTTTACGCGCGCACTGGCGACGCAGGGGTTTTCCTGACAATTGCAGTGATTGCTATTGTTGTCGTTCGCCGCCGTGCACGGCGTGGCTGAGTACCGGCATGGTTACTTATGCGCTTTATGCAATGCGCTATGCCTTTGATCCGACAATCGTATCGGTTCGGACCAAATCTGCCGTTGCAAGCCGAAAAAGCCCGTTGCGATCGACCGGAATCGAGCGTCCGCAAATTAAACTCAATTGCGACTAGCGTTCAGGAATCGTTGGCCGCGACTTGATGTGTGCGATCTGCGGGGATTTCACCGATTGCATGCGGGTATGAACTGTGAGCAATAACCTCGGTTTGTGCGGGGAACCGGAGTTCAATGAGCATGATGGCTAAGAAGGCGCCCAATCCCACTGATAAGCACGTGGGCGCAAGAGTTCGTATGCGTCGGATGATGCTGGGAATGAGTCAGGAAAAGCTTGGTGACGCGCTCGGCCTCACATTCCAGCAGGTGCAGAAATACGAAAAGGGCGCCAACCGAATCGGCGCGAGCCGTCTGCAGCAGATCTCCCACATCCTCCAGGTGCCGGTGTCGTTCTTCTTCGAAGGCGCGCCGCAGACGCCCGGTCAGCCGGCCAGCGGCTTCAGCGAAGCTCCCTCGCCCGCCTACGTGTCGGACTTCCTCGCGACCTCCGACGGTCTCGCATTGACCAAGGCCTTCATGGGCATCAAGGACGCCAAGCTGCGGCGAAGAATTGTCGACCTGGTCGAGCAGATCGCCGCCGACGACAAGCGCTGATCGCCGCCGCTGGGTCGCCATTCCGGTCAGGTTAACGCGACCGGAACGATTGCCCACGTCATCCCACACCTTGACCGCGATACTGTACGCCGCATAAAGAAACCTTTATACGGCGGACGTGAGCCTTGCCGCCATTTCAGGAGAGTGCACGTGTCCCGCGCGAACTTCCTTTTTACCAGCGAATCCGTGTCCGAAGGTCATCCGGACAAGGTGTCCGACCAGATTTCCGATGCCATCCTCGATGCCTTCATCGAGAAGGACATCAAGCTCGGCATCGCCGACGACAGCCAGATCAACACGCGGCTGGGCTGCGAAACGCTCTGCACCACGAACAAGATCGTGATTGCCGGCGAAGGCCGCGGCCAGCTGTTCAAGACCATCAACGGCGTGTCGGTGGTCGACCGTGAGCTGATCACCGAGATCGCCCGCGGCGTGGTCAAGGACATCGGCTACGACCAGAACGGCTTCTCGTATCACGGCGCCGACGTCGAGGTGCTGCTGCACGGCCAGTCGCCCGACATCGCCATGGGCGTCAACGCCAAGAAGAAGAAGGGCAAGGAAGAGGAAGGCGCCGGCGACCAGGGCATGATGTTCGGTTACGCCTGCACCGAGAGCGAGGTCTACGAGAAGGGCTCGTACATGCCGGCCCCGATCTACTTCGCCCACAAGATCCTGAAGGTGCTGTCGGACAAGCGCCGCTCGAACCAGCTTCATGACCTGCAGCCCGACGCCAAGAGCCAGGTGACGGTGCAGTACGTCAACAACAAGCCGGTCGGCTGCACCAAGGTCGTGGTCTCGACCCAGCACAACGAGAAGAGCCGCAACGGCAAGAAGTACACGCCGGGCATGGTCCGCGACCTGATCGAGAACGCGGTCGAGTCGGCGCTGCCGAAGGGCTGGATGCCCAAGAAGTCGTCGGACTTCCTGGTCAATCCGACCGGCAACTTCGTGGTCGGCGGTCCGGACGGCGACTGCGGCCTCACCGGCCGCAAGATCATCGTCGACACCTACGGCGGCTATGCGCCGCACGGCGGCGGCGCGTTCTCCGGCAAGGACCCGACCAAGGTCGACCGCTCGGCCGCCTACGCGGCGCGCTACCTTGCCAAGAACGTGGTGGCGGCGGGTCTCGCCAGCCAGTGCACGATCCAGATCGCCTACGCGATCGGCGTCGCCGATCCGATGTCGGTGCTGGTCGACACCCACGGCACCAGCCAGATCGACGAGCGCAAGCTCGCCAAGGTGCTGCCGGAAATCTTCCGGCTGACGCCGACCAACATCCGCCGCTCGCTGAAGCTCAACCGGCCAATCTATCGCCGCACCGCGGCCTACGGCCACTTCGGCCGTGCGCCAGAGAAGGACGGCGGCTTCTCCTGGGAGCAGACCAACCTGGTGAGCCAGCTCAAGAGCGCCTTCAAATAAGCGCTTCGGCACACGCTAAATCCGATGCCCGGCCTTGTGCCGGGCATCGTCGTTTTTGATATTCCGCTCGATGACCGAAGCAGAGACGAAATACACGGGCGCATTTTTCGGCCGGCGCAAGGGACACGCGCTGAAGCCGCGCCAGGCCGCGCTGTTCGACACGCTGCTGCCGAAGCTCGCACTCGATCTGAAATCTCCTGCTCCGGCCGATCTGCGCGGGCTGTTCAGCGACGTGACAGACGTCCGCATGGAAAGCGGATTCGGCGGCGGCGAGCATCTGATTGCCGAAGCTGCGCGGCTTCCCAATGTTGGCTTCATCGGCGTCGAGCCGTTCATCAACGGCATGGCCAAGGCGCTTGCCGCCATCGATGAGCGCAAGCTCACGAACATCCGGCTGTATCACGGCGACGCCACGGAAATTCTGGCGTGGCTTCCTGCCGCGAGCCTGTCGCGCTTCGATCTGCTCTATCCCGACCCGTGGCCGAAGCGCCGCCATTGGAAGCGCCGTTTCGTGCAGGACAAAAGCGTCGCCGCGATCGCGCGGCTGTTGCGTTCCGGCGGCGAATTCCGTTTCGCCAGCGACATTCCCGATTATGTGGCCTGGACGCTGACGCGGCTGACGCGTTCGCCGGATTTCGAGTGGACCGCCGAGCAGGCCCGTGACTGGCGCGAGCCGTGGCCGCATTTTTTCAGCACGCGATACGAAGCGAAGGCCAAGCGCGAAGGCCGCGTGCCCTGCTACCTGATTTTCAGACGGAACTAGCTGGCGAGCCGCGTCAGATGTCGTCGTCGGGCGTGCTGACTTGCCAGAAGCGAACCACGCGCTGGGCCGTCGAGGTCGAGAGCTTCTCGAAGTTGGCGAACGCAGATTCGATCGAATGGTTGGACGTGCCCCGGGCGCTCGGCCGCGACATGATGATCGCCTTCACGGTCGTCCAGCTGTAGTTCGAGGCCTTGCAGAGGATGAGGATCGGGTCGGGCCGGTCGCCTGCCATCAAGCGGTCTGCGGTCTCGATCGGCACGCCGCACAGCAGCGCCACCGCGGCAACGGTTTCCTCGAACTTCTTGCCGTTGGCGAAGTCGGCCAGTTCGGCCTCGCCGAGCTTGCCGGCCTCTTTCATCTCGCGGACGGCGCGCAGCGCCGCCGAATAGTCGCGCGCCGGCGCGGCCTTGTCGTATTCCTTGGAAATCTTGTCGAGCACGCGCTGGATTTCCGCGCGCGTCTCGGGCTTGGCGGAGGCCAGCAGGCGCTGCTGCACCACCGCCGTGGCGCGGACCAGCAATTCCCGGAACAGATGCGGCGGAATGTCCGGCCGGGAGCCGACCTTCTGGGCCAGGTCCTCGTCCTCCTCGGCCCGCTTCACCAGCGCCGAGAACCCGCCTTCGGAAAATTTGGCCGATTGGTTATCGGCGACGTTGCGGACCACCTCGCTGTCGCCGCGACGCACCAGCACGTCCGTGACCGCCTCGCCGAGATCGGCGCGGCCCGCGATGGCGGCGAGATGCGCCTGGCTGCGGGTTTTGGCGAGTTCCACGAGCTCGCTTTCCTGGAGCCGCGGCGATTGGGCCAAAACCGGGCCGGCGACCGCGATATCCTCGTCCTTGGCGAGCTTGTGCACGAGATCGCGCGGCGCATTGGCGACCGGGGCGATGGTCTGCGCCATTTCGCTTCGCGCTTTGGCCTCGATCTCCACGACCAGGCGGCAAAGCACGTCGTCGAACAGGCCGATATGGTCTTCGTTGAAGGTGGCGGCGCCGTCGATGAACAGGTTGGCGATGCGCTGCACGGTCCGCGCGCGGCGCTCGACCGAAGCGTTTTGAATGACTTCTTCCAACTCGGGAATCAGGGACGCAGACGCCGACATGCTACAATCCTGCCGGCGGACGACACTCCGGCTTCACGCCGGAAGGTAGGGCAGCTTTGTAAAGGAACCGTTAGTCAAATGCTGCCCTTGCAAGAGCCTGAAAATCCGCTATATTCTGACCGTCTGTTAAAGACACCTCATAACGATCAAATGATCTGATCGGATTTTGAGAGTGGGCCCCCCGGGACCCGCTCTTTTTTGTTACCTGAAACGCCCCGCGACGCCCCACCAGGGCTCCGGTTGGGCACGACAAACCGAAGGTTTGCAGGCACCGAAGCAGGCCGGATGACCGAGGCTATCGAGACCCATCAGGGCGCCGAGCAGCGCCTGATCGTTGAACCAGGATTGGCGGCCCGCGTCGCCGCGATCGTGGAGCCTGTGCTTGAAAATGCGGGCTATCGCCTGGTGCGCGTGCGCGTGTCGGGCTCCGAGGGCTGCACCGTGCAGGTGATGGCCGAGCGGCCCGACGGCTCGATGACGATCGAGGATTGCGAAATCTGCTCGCGGACGCTCTCGCCGGTGCTCGATGCGGCCGATCCAGTCGATCGTGCATATCGCCTCGAGATGTCGTCGCCCGGCATCGACCGTCCGCTGGTGCGGCAATCGGATTTCGAACGCTACGCCGGCAATCTGGTGAAGATCGAGATGGCGGTTGCGGCCCACGGCCGCAAGCGCTTCCGCGGCCAGTTGCTCGGCGCCGAAGGCCATCTGGCGCGCATCCAGCGCGAAGACGTGCCGGCCGGCGAGCCCGCCGACGTGATGCTGCCGATCGAGGATATGGCCGAGGCCAAGCTGGTGCTCACCGACGCGCTGATTGCGGAATCGCTCCGGCGCGGCAAGCAGGCCGAGCGCGCGCAGATGCTCAACGACAACGACCCGGCAGCAGGCCGGCCCGATAATTCGCCACCACGGAATCCGAACGCCTCCGGCAAGAACCGGAACCGCGCCCAGCAAGAAGGAGAATGAGCGATGGCCGTCAGCGCCAACCGGCTCGAACTGTTGCAGATCGCCGATGCGGTCGCCCGCGAGAAATCGATCGATCGCACCATCGTGGTCACTGCCATGGAGGATGCGATCGCCAAGGCGGCGCGGTCGCGCTACGGCGCGGAAACCGACGTGCACGCCGAGATCAATCCCAAGACCGGCGAGCTTCGTCTGGCGCGCCACATGCTGGTGGTCGACAACGTCGAGAACCCGTCGAACCAGATCAGCGTCGATGACGCCAAGAAGCGCAATCCCGCAGCTCAGGTGGGCGACACCATCGCCGACACGCTGCCGCCGCTGGAATACGGCCGCATCGCGGCGCAGTCGGCCAAGCAGGTGATCGTGCAGAAGGTGCGCGAGGCCGAGCGTGACCGGCAGTACCAGGAATACAAGGATCGCATCGGCGACATCGTCAACGGCATCGTCAAGCGCGTTGAATACGGCAACGTGGTGGTCGATCTCGGCCGCGGCGAGGCCATCATCCGCCGCGACGAGATGCTGCCGCGCGAGACGCTGCGCAACGGCGACCGCGTCCGTGCCTTCATCTACGACGTCCGCCGCGAGCCGCGCGGACCGCAGATTTTCCTGTCCCGCACCCATCCGCAATTCATGGCCAAGCTGTTCGCCCAGGAGGTGCCGGAAATCTATGACGGCATCGTCGAGGTGAAGGCGGTGGCCCGCGATCCGGGCTCGCGCGCGAAAATCGCCGTGATTTCCCGCGATTCCTCGGTGGATCCGGTCGGCGCCTGCGTCGGCATGCGCGGCTCGCGCGTGCAGGCCGTGGTCAACGAGCTGCAGGGCGAGAAGATCGACATCATTCCGTGGTCGCCCGACATCGCGACCTTCGTGGTCAACGCGCTCGCCCCGGCCGAAGTCGCCAAGGTGGTGCTCGACGAGGACCGCGAGCGTATTGAAGTTGTGGTGCCGGATGCCCAGCTATCGCTTGCGATCGGCCGCCGCGGTCAGAACGTGCGGCTGGCCTCGCAGCTCACCGGCTGGGACATCGACATCCTCACCGAGCAGGAAGAGTCGGAGCGCCGTCAGGCCGAGTTCCAGGCGCGCACCAAGATGTTCATGGAGGCGCTCGATCTCGACGAGGTGGTCGGGCAGCTGCTCGCGTCCGAAGGCTTCGGTTCGGTGGAGGAGCTCGCGATGGTCGACGAGAAAGAGCTCGCCGGCATCGAGGGCTTCGACGAGGACACCGCCCGCGAATTGCAGGCGCGTGCCCAGGAATATCTCGCCAAGATCGAAGGCGAGCTCGATGCGAAGCGCACGGAGCTCGGCGTCGAGGATGCACTGAAGGATATCCCGGGCGTGACCACCGCAATGCTGGTCAAGTTCGGCGAGAACGGCGTCAAGACGGTCGAAGACTTGGCGGGCTGCGCCACCGACGACCTGATCGGATGGACCGAACGCAAGGACGGCGAGTCCAAGCGGGAGCCCGGCATTCTGGAAGGACACGATGTGTCCCGCGAGGAGGCCGAGGCGATCATCATGCAGGCCCGCCTCAAGGCGGGCTGGATCACCGAAGCCGATCTGGCGCCGCCCGCGGCGGCAGAAGGTGAAGCGGCCGAGGCCGAGGAGGCCCATCCGGCCTAAGGAAACGTTGCGATAGCGATGCTGGCGGAAACGCACCACGACGAACTCGATGCCGGGCCGCGCAAGGGCGGCGGTCCGGGCGGGGAACGTCTGTGCGCGGTCACCCGTGCGGTGAAACCGGTCGACGACCTGATCCGTTTTGTCGTCGGTCCCGAAGGCATCGTGCCCGATCTCAAGCGCAAGTTGCCGGGCCGCGGCCTCTGGATCACGGCCGACCGGCCGACGCTGAAGGACGCGGTCACGCGGAACGTGTTTGCCCGCGGATTCAAGCGTGACGTCCGTGCGACGGCCGAACTGATTGATCAGACCGAGCTTCTCTTGCAGCGGGCGGTGCTTGACGCGCTGTCGATCGCCGGCAAGGCGGGGCAGGTGCTGACCGGTTTCTCCAAGGTCGAGGCCGCCATCGCCCGGGAGCCGATGGTGGGCCTGATCCACGCTTCGGACGCCGGCCCGGATGGGGTCCAAAAGCTCGCCGGGGCGCTGAGGCACCGGCCGGACGCCGACCGGATGACGACCATCAAAACCTTCACGACCGCCCAATTGGATTTGGCACTGGGCCGGTCAAATGTGGTACATGCAGCCCTGCTTGCCGGACCTGCGAATGAGACGGTTCTGGCGCGTTTGGCGCGCCTAGAGCGCTTTCGGTCGGGTGTCCCCGGCGACAGCGGCGGCAACGGCGTACGGAATTGACAGGAATTGCGACTGAATGGCTGACACCAAGACCCCTGACGGCAAGACGCTGAGCGTAGGCGGGAAGTCGACGCTCTCGCTCAAGCCGCGTACCGAGACCGGCACCGTGCGCCAGAGCTTCAGCCATGGCCGCAGCAAGCAGGTGGTGGTCGAGGTCAAGAAGCGCCGCATCGGCGGCGACGGCAAGCCCGAGCCGGCGCCGGCTCCGCAGCCTGTCGCGCCCGCGGCACCGCCCCCCAAGCGCCCTGGCCCGGCAGCGGCTCCTTCGCGATCGGCTGGTCCCGCGACCGCGCCTGCGGCGGCGCCGAAGTCTTCCGGCGTCGTGCTGCGCACGCTGACCGACGAAGAGCGCGAGCGCCGCGCCCATGCGCTCGGCGACGCGCGCCTGCGCGAAGCCGAAGAACGCAAGATCGCCGAAGAGGAAGCCAAAATCCGCGCCCAGCGCGATGCGGCCGAGAAGGCCGAACGCGACGCCGCCGAGGCGCGCAAGCGCGAAGAGGACGACCGCCGCAAGCACGACGAGGTCACCAAGAAAAAGGCCGACGAGGTCGCCAAGAAGCGTTTCGGCGAGCCCGACCCGGCGGCTGCAACGACGGCCGTCGCGGCAAAAGCTCCGGCGACCACGGCGCGGCCTGGCGCTGCGGCGCGGCCCGGCACCCCTCCGCGGCCCGGCACCCGTCCGGCTCTAGAGGCCGAAGAGGAAGAAGCACCGAAATTTCGGCGCGGCCCCGGCGGCGCGATGCGCCCGGCAGCGCCGCCGCAGCGCCCGACCCGCGCCGCCAAGACCGCGACCGAGCGGCCGCGCGGCCGCCTGACGCTCGTCAACGCTCTCAATGACGATGTGCGCGAGCGTTCGACCGCGTCGTTCCATCGCCGCGAGCAGCGCCGCCACAAGGCCATGATGGGCAACGAGCCGCGCGAGAAGATTTCTCGCGAGGTCACGATCCCCGAGGCGATCACGATCCAGGAGCTCGCCAACCGCATGTCCGAGCGGTCGGTCGAGATCATCAAGATTCTGATGAAGCAGGGGCAGATGGCGACGATCAACGACGTGATCGACGCCGACACCGCTCAGCTCATCGCCGAAGAACTCGGCCATACCGTGAAGCGCGTCGCCGAAGCCGACGTCGAGGAAGGCGTGTTCGACGTCGCCGACGATCCGGCAGACCTCGAGCCGCGCGCGCCGGTCGTGACCGTCATGGGCCACGTCGACCACGGCAAGACCTCGCTGCTCGACGCCATCCGCCAGACCAACGTGGTGTCGGGCGAAGCCGGTGGCATCACTCAGCACATCGGCGCCTATCAGGTTGACTCGCCGTCGCACGGCAAGATCACCTTCATCGACACCCCGGGCCACGCCGCCTTCACGGCGATGCGCGCCCGCGGCGCCAAGGTGACCGACATCGTGGTGCTGGTGGTCGCGGCCGACGACGGCGTGATGCCGCAGACCATCGAGGCCATCAACCACGCCAAGGCCGCGAAGGTCCCGATGATCGTGGCCATCAACAAGATGGACAAGCCGGACGCCAACCCGATGCGCGTGCGCACCGACCTGCTGCAGCACGAGGTGCAGGTCGAATCCATGGGCGGCGACGTGGTCGACGTCGAGCTGTCGGCGATCAAGAAGACCGGCATCGACAGGCTGCTTGAAATGATCGGCCTCCAGGCCGAACTTCTCGACCTGAAGGCCAATCCGCGCCGTGACGCCGAGGGCACCGTGATCGAGGCCAGGCTCGACCGTGGCCGCGGCCCGGTCGCGACCGTGCTGGTGCAGCGTGGCACGCTGGATGTCGGCGACATCATCGTCGCGGGTGCGGCCTGGGGCCGTGTCCGTGCGCTGGTCAACGACAAGGGCGAGCAGGTGGAAGACGCCGGCCCGTCGGTTCCGGTCGAGGTGCTGGGCTTTGCCGACACGCCCGAAGCGAGCGATCGCCTGGCCGTGGTCGAGAGCGAGGCCCGCGCCCGCGAGCTCACCGACTACCGCGTGCGTCAGAAGCGCGAGAAGAGCGCGGCACATGCCACCGGCATGCGCGGCTCGCTCGAGCAGATGATGTCGCAGCTCAAAACGTCGGGCCGCAAGGACTTCCCGCTTATCATCAAGACCGACGTGCAGGGCTCGCTCGAAGCGATTTCCGGCGCACTGGAGAAGCTCGGCACCGACGAGGTCGGCGCCCGGATCATCCATTCCGGCGTCGGCGGCATCACCGAGTCCGACATCACGCTCGCGGAGTCCTCTGGCGCCGCGATCATCGGCTTCAACGTGCGCGCCCACAAGGAAGCACGCGAGCAGGCCGAGCGCGACCGGATCGAAATCCGCTACTACAACATCATCTACGATCTCGTGGACGACGTTAAAAAGGCGATGTCCGGCCTGCTCACGCCCGAGCGGCGCGAGACCATGCTGGGCAACGCGTCGATCCTCGAGGTGTTCAACGTGTCGAAGGTCGGCAAGGTCGCCGGCTGCCGCGTCACCGACGGCAAGGTCGAGCGCGGCGCAGGCGTCCGCCTGATCCGCGACAACGTCGTCGTCCACGAGGGCAAGCTGTCGCAGCTCAAGCGCTTCAAGGACGATGTGCGCGAGGTCACGGCCGGCATGGAATGCGGCATGGCCTTCGAGAACTACCAGGATATGCGTCAGGGTGACGTGATCGAGTGTTATCGGGTGGAGACGGTGCAACGCTCGCTCTGAGTCCGAATCTCAGGCTGGCAAACACCCACCTCTTGCTCCGCCGTCATGCCCGGCCTTGAGCCGGGCATCCACGCCTTCCTTCCTATTTGCGAAGCAAGCCGTGGACGTCCGCCGCAGGCGGGACATGACGGTTGCAACAGCGGAATATTGTTTTGAGAAACAAGAATCATCGCGACCGCGAGTCGCCAGCCGGTCCCTCGCAGCGCGCACTGCGCGTCGGCGAGCTCATCCGCCACGCTCTCTCCGAGATGCTGACGCGCGGCGACGTGCACGATCCGGTGCTCGAAGGCCACCTGATCACGGTGCCCGAGGTGCGCATGTCGCCCGACTTGCGGCTTGCGACCATCTACGTGATGCCGCTCGGCGGCCGCGACATCCAGGAGGTGATCGAGGCGCTGGAGCGCAACAAGCGCTTCTTGCGCGGCGAGATCGCCCATCAGGTCAATCTGAAATTCGCCCCCGACATCCGGTTCCGCGCCGACGAGCGGTTCGACGAAGCCGAGCGGATCGAGAAGCTGCTGCGGACGCCTGCGGTCGCGCGCGACCTCAAGCGCGAGGATGGGGATGGCGATGAGTAACGAGCAGCGCCCGCCGGACGACGCCGCTCTCGCCGCCCTGGCGGAGCCGCAGCACGACACCGTTGCGGCCCCGGTCCCTCAGGACGGCCAGGACAACCCCCAGGACAACCCGCGGCCGTTTTCGCAGAAAAAGCCCAAGCAGCAGTTCCGTCGCGAGAAGCGCGACGTGCACGGCTGGCTCGTCATCGACAAGCCGATCGGCATGACCTCGACCCAGGTGGTCGGCGCCATCAAGCGGCTGTTCTCCTGCAAGCGCGCCGGCCACGCCGGCACGCTCGACCCGCTGGCCTCGGGCTGCCTTCCGGTGGCGCTCGGCGAGGCCACCAAGACCGTCCCGTTCGTGATGGACGGCCGCAAGACCTACAGCTTCACGGTGCGCTGGGGCGAGGAGCGCGACAGCGACGACGCCGACGGCGCGGTGACGGCAACCCGCGACATTCGTCCCACCCGCGACGCCATCCTTAAGGCGCTGCCGGCCTACACCGGGACCATCTCGCAGGTGCCGCCGCGCTATTCGGCCATCAAGGTCGACGGCGAGCGGGCCTATGACCTGGCCCGGGACGGCGAGGTGGTCGAGCTGGCCGCCCGGCCGGTCGAGATCCACCGGCTCGAGCTGGTTAACGTCCCGGACCCCGACCATGCGCAATTCGTCGCCGAATGCGGCAAAGGCACCTATGTGCGGTCGCTCGCCCGCGACATCGGCCGGGCGCTCGGAAGCCTGGGACATATCAATGCTTTACGGCGCGAGTCGGTGGGCGGATTCGGCGCAAATGACATGATTTCGCTGGAACAGCTGACCGAGCTATGCCATAGAGCAGCCGCCGGCGAGGCAAGCCTCGCCGACGCAATCCTGCCTGTTGAGACCGCGCTGGACGACATCCCGGCACTGGCCGTCAGCAGGGCAGACGCGGCGAGGCTTCAGAGAGGCCAAGCCGCTTTGTTGCGCGGACGGGATGCTCCCATCTTTCGCGGAACGGTTTATGTCACGGTCTCGGGCCAGCTGCTGGCCCTGGCCGAAGTGGACCGCGGCGAGATCGTCCCCAAGCGCGTATTCAACCTGACCGGGGTAGTGGGAAGCCGCCGGCCGCAGAAAGGTCACTAGCCGATGTCGATTACTGCTGAGCGTAAGGCAGAAGTCATCAAGTCGAATGCCACCAAGTCCGGCGACACCGGGTCGCCCGAGGTGCAGGTCGCGATCCTCACTGAGCGGATCACCAACCTGACCGAGCATTTCAAGTCGCACGTCAAGGACAACCACTCGCGCCGCGGGCTGCTCAAGCTCGTGTCGCAGCGTCGTCAGTTGCTTGATTATCTCCGGCGTACCGACGAGAAGCGCTACAAGGGACTGATCGAAAAGCTTGGCATTCGCCGCTGAGCGATACCGCGCGGGATTGTCCCCGCGCGTTTGTTGCGAGCCGCGGTTCGGTTCGCCATTCCATCGGCAGCGACATGCGCTGCCGTTATTGAGCCCGGCGCATACGGCGCCCGGCTCGCCTCACCGGAGGCACGAGGGCCATGGCAGGATCGCGAGATGCTTTCGCAGGACGCGGTGCGACCGCGCGCGAAAGCATCTCGCAATCTTGCTCATGGCGTTCGCCCCTTCGCGAAAACCATGAGAGAAAATCGAAATGTTCGATATCCAACGTGTTGAGCTCGACTGGGGTGGCCGCAAGCTAACCCTGGAAACCGGCAAGGTCGCGCGCCAGGCCGACGGCGCGGTGCTGGCCACCTACGGCGAGACCACCGTGCTCGCGGCCGTGGTCGCCGCCAAGGCGCCGAAGCCCGGCGTCGACTTCATGCCGCTGACGGTCAACTACACTGAAAAATACTATTCGGCCGGCCGGATTCCCGGCGGCTACTTCAAGCGCGAGCGCGGCCCGACCGAGAAGGACACGCTGACGTCGCGCCTGATCGACCGCCCGATCCGTCCGCTGTTCCCGGATGGCTGGCGCTGCGACACGCAGGTGACCTGCACGGTGATGTCGCACGATCAGGAAAACGACGCCGATATCGTCGCGATGGTCGCTGCTTCCGCGGCGCTGACGCTCAGCGGCGTGCCGTTCATGGGACCGATCGGCGGCGCGCGCGTCGCTTTCGTCAACAACGAATACGTGCTCAATCCGACGCTCGACGAGATGAAGGACACTCAGCTCGATCTGGTCGTCGCCGGCACGCAGGACGCCGTGCTGATGGTCGAATCGGAAGCCAAGGAGCTGTCCGAGGAAATCATGCTGGGCGCCGTGATGTTCGGGCATCGGCATTTCCAGCCGGTGATCAACGCGATCATCCAGCTCGCCGAAAAGGCCGCGAAGGAGCCGCGTGAGTTCGCCGTGGCGGACACCAAGGCACTCGAATCAGAGATGCTCGGCATCGTCGAAGCCGATCTCCGCAAGGCTTATGCGATTCCGGCCAAGGCCGAGCGCTACGAGGCGGTCGGCGCCGTGAAGAAGAAGGCGATGGCGCACTTCTTCCCGGACGGCACCGACAATCCCGAGCGGCCGATGACCCTGGTCGGCGGCGTGTTCAAGGAGCTCGAGGCCAAGATCGTTCGCTGGAATATTCTCGACACCAGCAAGCGCATCGACGGCCGCGATCTCGTCACCGTTCGTCCGATCACCGTCGAAGCTCCGTTCCTGCCGCGCACCCACGGCTCGACGCTGTTCACCCGCGGCGAGACCCAGGCCATCGTGGTCGCCACGCTCGGCACCGGCGAGGACGAGCAGTGGATCGACGCGCTGACCGGAACGTACAAAGAAGCGTTCATGCTGCACTACAACTTCCCGCCCTACTCGGTCGGTGAGACGGGCCGCATGGGCGCACCGGGCCGCCGCGAGATCGGCCACGGCAAGCTCGCGTGGCGCGCGATCCATCCGATGCTGCCGCCGAAGGAAGAGTTCCCCTACACCATCCGCGTCGTCTCGGAGATCACCGAGTCGAACGGCTCGTCTTCGATGGCGACGGTCTGCGGCGCTTCGCTTGCGCTGATGGATGCGGGCGTGCCGCTGAAGCGGCCGACCGCGGGCATCGCCATGGGCCTGATCCTCGAAGACAAGCGCTACGCCGTGCTGTCCGACATCCTCGGCGACGAGGATCATCTCGGCGACATGGACTTCAAGGTGGCCGGCACCGAGCAGGGCGTCACCGCGCTGCAGATGGACATCAAGATCGCCGGCATCACCGAAGAGATCATGAAGGTGGCGCTGAACCAGGCCAAGGGTGGGCGCATGCACATTCTCGGCGAGATGTCGAAGGCGCTCGACAAGGCGCGCGCCGAGCTCGGCGAATACGCGCCGCGCATCGAGACCTTCAAGATCGCCACCGACAAGATCCGCGAAGTGATCGGCACCGGCGGCAAGGTGATCCGCGAGATCGTCGAGAAGACCGGCGCCAAGATCAACGTCGAGGACGACGGCACCGTGAAGGTCGCCTCGTCCGACGGCGAGTCGATCAAGGCCGCGGTCAACTGGATCAAGTCGATCGCCTCCGATCCGGAGATCGGCCATATCTACGAGGGCACGGTCGTCAAGACCATGGACTTCGGCGCCTTCGTCAACTTCTTCGGCGCCAAGGACGGCCTCGTCCACATCAGCCAGCTCGCGGCGAACCGCGTCCAGAAGACCACTGACGTCGTCAAGGAAGGCGACAAGGTCAAGGTCAAGCTGCTGGGCTTCGACGAGCGCGGCAAGGTGCGGCTGTCGATGAAGGTCGTCGACCAGGCCACCGGCGAGGACCTCGAGGCCAAGCAGCAGAAGTCCGAGCCGCGGGAGGCCGCCGGCGGCGCCGAATAAGCCGCCACCGTCACAGCGCAAAACGCATGCTGAAAGGGCGCCCCACCGGGCGCCCTTTTTGTTTCGGGGAAATGCTCTGCAAAATCAGAAGTTTATGAGGATTTTCGGGAATCGGTATTTCTGTGATGGCGAACACATCGCCGGGTGGTGGCGAAATCTATGCTGTTAACCATGAGGAGCGCAGATGCTCTGGGGTTTCGTGGATCAGGGAAATTGCCATGACACGGTTTGCAGCAGCCTCCGGTTCCATCGCCATCAGGTTCGATGCGGCCTTTTCCACCATGATCGTGAGCTGCGCCGAGTTTTGTGCCGGCGCCCGTCAAGGACGTGACATCGAACAGCGCTATCACTCGCTCAACCGCCGCTCAGGACCCGATCTGGCGAAGCTGGGTCTGAGCCGCACCGATATCGCCCGCGCCGCCTTGCGCGGCACACGACACTGAATTTGCGTTTCGAAGTTCACCGTCTTCCTCCCCGCACCTTACTTGCCCGTCCTTTGGCCATGCCTGGGACGGGCTCTTTTTTACGGGCGGGGCATGAGATTTGCGGTATCGTCGGCTGCCGGCCGGTTTTGCAGCAACGATATCGATGCCCACGCCCACCAATCTTTTTTCGGTGTTTCCGGAGACGCTGGCGGCGAAGCTGTTCGCCAACGCCAGGCTGGCCAAGCTTGCCGCCGACGAGGTGCTTTTCGTCGCAGGCGACCCCGGTGACGGCTGCTATCGCGTGGAACAGGGCCTGCTCAAGGTCAGCATGATCGCACCGTCCGGCGCCGAGCGGATTCTCGCCATTGTCGGACCGGGCGGCATTGTCGGCGAGCTGTCGACCATCGATGGCCTGCCGCGCTCGGCGTCCGTGGCGGCGGTGCGCGATTCGGAGCTGACCTACGTCAGCCGCTCGGCCTTCCAGGCCTTCGCCGAGGCGCATCCCCAGGTCTACAAGGATCTTGTCGCCTTGCTGGCCGCGCGGCTGCGCGACACCGACGGCGTCGTGGCGGCCGGAAGCTTCCTGCCGCTCAAGGGACGCGTCGCCCGGGCGCTGCTCGATCTTGCCGAGGCCTTCGGCCACGACGTCGGCCAGGGCCGCGTCCTGATCCGCCAGAAGGTCAGCCAGAGCGAGGTCGCCGCCATGGCGGGCATTGCCCGCGAGAACGTCAGCCGCATCCTCAACGACTGGATCCGCGACAAGCTGGTGAGCCGGCTCTCGGGCTATTACTGCCTGGAGAACAAGAAGAAGCTCGAGCGCGAGAGCGCGATCTAAGTCCGGGTCGCGGAACCCGCGCTATTTCGATCTGGACGAATCAGGCGATGCGATTTACGGAGCCTTTGGGGGTTCCGGACCGACATGCCGTCATCGCCTTTGCCGCAATCCGCGCCGCTCAACGTGGCCCAGACGCTCGCGCAGGGGTTCGCGCTGCACAAGCAGGGCAAGCTCAACGAAGCCGCGCAGCTCTACACCCGGATTCTCGCAGCCCGGCCGGATCACATCGACGCCCTGCAATACATGGCGCTGATCCGGTACGACCAGGGACAACATGCCGAGGCCCTGCAGTACACCGCCAAGGCCATGCAGGTGCGGACGCCCTCGCCCCAGATCCTGATGCATCACGGCTTGGTGCTGAACGCGCTCAACCGCCCCAACGAAGCGATCGAAAGCTTTGATCGCGCCATCAAGCTAAAATCGAAGTTTGCCGAAGCCCACAACAACCGCGCCGCGGTCCTCATGGCGCTCGGCCGCAACGAAGAAGCCCTGGAAGGGCTGCGCAAGGCGCTTTCGATCACGCCGGGCTATGTCGAGGCGATCTCCAACCAGGGCAATGCGCTCATTCAGCTCAAGCGCCACGACGAGGCGCTGAAGGCCTTCGACCGCGCCATCGCACTCAAGCCGAACCATGTCGAGTCGCTGTTCAACCGCGGCAATGTGCTGAAGGATCTCGGGCGCCACGACGAGGCATTGGCCACCTACGAGCGCGTGCTGGCCCTGCGCCCGGATTTTCCCGAGGCGCTGTGCAACCACTGCGCAGTGCTGAGCGAGATGCAGCGCTACGCCGAGGGCCTGGTCAGCGCCGATCGCGCAGTCGCGCTGCGGCCGGACTATGTCGAGGCGCTCTACAACCGCGCAGGCCTGCTCTACGGGCTCCGGCGTTTCGAAGAGGCGCTGGCGAGCTACGACAAGGCAGTCGCGATTTTCCCCCGTCTTGCCGAGGCCTGGTGCAACCGCGGCAACTCGCTGCGCGAGCTCAAGCGCTTCGACGAGGCCATGGAGAGCTACGAGCGCGCCATCGCGATCCGGCCGGACTTTGCCGACGCGCTGTCCAACCGCAGCATGATCCTGCACGATTACCGGCGCTACGATGAGGCGCTGGAAAGCTGCGACCGCGCGCTCAAGGCGCGGCCCGACCACATCAACGCGCTCAACAACCGCGCCGAATCGCTCCGGGACCTGAAGCGATTCGAAGAGGCGATGGTGAGCTTCAAACGCCTGAGCGAGTTGCAGCCGAACCACCCGCACGCCTTCAGCGGCGCCGCGAGCTGCGCGGTCAATCTCTGCGACTGGGAGCGGCGGGCCGAGTTCACGCCGACCGTCGAGGCCCACATCCGCAACAAGACCTCGGTCATCTCGGCTTTCGCCCAGTTCGGCTACACCGGCGACCCCGCGCTGCAGCGCCAGTGCGCCGCGAATTATGTCCAGCACCGACTGCCGGAAATGCCCGCACCGCTCTGGAAAGGCGAGATGTGGCGCCACGACAAGCCGCGGATCGCCTACCTGTCGGCCGATTTCCGCGAGCATGCCACCTCGCAACTGATGGCCGGCCTGTTCGAGCAGCACGACCGCTCGCGCTTCCACGTTTCGGCGTTTTCGTTCGGCACCAACGATCGCACGGCGATGCGCGCCCGCTTGGTTGCGGCATTCGACGAATTCCACGACGTCTACCAGAGCAGCGACATCGAGGTCGCGCAGATGCTGCGCGAGCGCGAGATCGACATCGCGATCGACCTGAAGGGCCATACGCAAGAGTCGCGGATTGGCATCTTCGCCTACCGGCCGGCGCCGATCGCCGCGGCCTATCTCGGCTATCCGGCGACGGTGGGCGCATCGCTGATCGATTATTTCATCGGCGATCCGGTCGCATTGCCGTTTGCGCTGCAGCCGCACTTCGACGAAAAGATCGTGCACCTGCCCGACAGCTATCAGTGCAACGACCGCAAGCGGATGATCGCCGAGCGGACTCCTTCCCGCGCCGAAGCTGGCCTTCCGGAGCAGGGCTTCGTGTTCTGCTCGTTCAACAACAACTGGAAGATCACGCCCGAGGTGTTCGACGTCTGGATGCGGCTCCTCACCGAGGTCGAGGGCGGCACGCTGTGGCTGCTGCGCGACAACGAGGGTGCCGAGAAGAACCTCCGCAATGAGGCGCAGCGGCGCGGCGTCGATCCGGCACGGCTGGTGTTCGCCGATCGCGCGCTGCCGGCCGACCATCTGGCCCGCCACCGCCTTGCCGACCTGTTCCTCGATACGCTGCCGTGTAACGCCCACACCACGGCTAGCGACGCGCTCTGGACCGGCCTGCCGCTGCTGACCTGCCTCGGCAACGCCTTTGCCGGGCGCGTGGCCGCAAGCCTCAACCATGCGGCCGGCATGGCCGACATGGTCACCACCAGTCTCGACGAGTATCACGCGCTGGCGCTGAAGCTCGCGCGCGAGCCCGACCGGCTCGCGGCCGTCAAATCGCGGCTCGCGCAGAACCGCGACACCTGCCCACTGTTCGACACGGTGCGCCTGGCCCGCCACATCGAGGCGGCCTACATGACGATGTGGGAGCGGTGGCAGCGCGGCGAGCCGCCGGCGAGCTTCGCGGTGCCCGCTCAAGGCTAGCAATCCGGTTGAGCCGCCAGCCTATTGCAGCGGCAACCCGCTCGCCTTGACTTGGTCAGCCCAGCTCTTCATCTCCGCCACCGTGAAATCGCGCTGATAGGCCGGCGACCGGCGATCGGCCGCTACCGCATCGATGCCGGCCCGGTGCAACTGCTCCAGTGTCGCCGGGCGATTGAGCGTCTGGTTGCTGGCATCGGACAGCTTATGGACGATGGCGTCCGGCGTATTCTTCGGGAACAGGAAGGACGACCAGAAATACGAGTCGACACCGGCCACACCCTGTTCCTTGGAGGTCGTCAGGTCCGGAAACAGGGCCGAACGCTCGGCAGTCAGCAGCGCGATCCCCCTCGCCTTGCCGCTCTCGATCGGCGGCCGCGCCGTGGCACCAAGCCCGCAGAGATAGTCGAGCTGCCCACCCATCAGGTCCTGCGCCGCGAGACTCGAGCTGCGATAGGGCACATGGACCGTTTCGATGCCGAGCGCCGCATTGAGCTTGGCGCAGGCGAAATGCGAGCCGGAGCCGACGCCGGCCGAGCCGAACTGCATCTTCGCCTGATTGGCTTTGGCGTAGGTCGCGAACTCGGACAGCGTCTTGATCGGCAGATCCGCGCGCACGATCAGCACGATCGGCTGCTCGACCACGAGGCCCGCCGGCGCAAAGTCCTTGATGGTGTCGTACGGAGGCTGCTTTTGCAGGGCTGGGGCGATCGCCAGCGTGTCCACCGTTCCAAACAGCACCTGGTAGCCGTCCGGGGCCGACCGCGCGACCCGCAACGTCCCGGTCATGCCGGCAGCACCGCCGACATTCTCGATGATCAGTTGCTGCCCAAGCAACTCGGACATGCCGACGGCGAGGATACGCGCTGCGGTGTCGGTCGAGCTGCCGGCGGCAAACGGCACGACGACGGAAATGGGCCGCGTCGGCCAAGTTTGCGCCGACGCCAGACCGGCCATGCTCACAAGTGCCCAAAGCGTCAGCTGCGCAAGACGAAGCGAAATCCTCATGGTGTGCTCTTTGCTCGGAGTGTCCGCGGTGAAGCGTAACCGACGAGCAAACGTTATGCCACCACCGCGGCCGGCGACGGCGCCGCGGCAAAGCGCTCCTTGATCAGCTTGGTCACCGCGACGTTGTCGATCTTGCCGGTGCCGAGCAGCGGCAGCTTCTCGACCGTGACGACCTCAGCCGGCATCATCAGCTCGGTGGCGCCGTGCGAGCGGGCAAAAGCTTGGAACTCGCTGCGGGTGGCGCCGGCCTTGTTGGTCACAAGGATCAGCCGCTCGCCCTTGCGGGCATCGGGCACCGCGCCCACAGCCGACAGCGAGTCCGGCCAGAGCTCGCCGGCGAGCGCCTCGACCGCGGCGAACGAGATCATCTCGCCCGCGATCTTGGCAAAGCGCTTGGCGCGGCCCTTGATGGTCACGAAGCCCTGCTTGTCGATGGTGACGATGTCGCCGGTGTCGTGCCAGCCGTCCTTCGGCGGTTCCAGCACGCCCGGATTCTCGGCGCGCAGATAGCCGAGCATCACGTTCGGGCCGCTGACGAACAGCCGGCCGCCCTCGTCGACGCCCTCGACCTTGTCCAGCCGCGCCTCCATGCCGGGCAGGATGCGCCCCACCGTGCCGAACTTGTTGAACATCGGGGTGTTGAGCGCCAGTGCCGGTGCGGTCTCGGTCACGCCGTAGCCTTCGAGGATGCGGAGCCCGAACTTCTCGAGATACGTCCGTCGCGTCGATTCCTTCACCGGCTCGGCGCCGGCCAGGATGTAGCGCAGCGAACGGAAGTCGTAGGCGTGGGCCGAGCGTGCGTAGCCGTTGAGGAACGTATCGGTGCCGAACATGATGGTGGCGTTCACGCCGTACACCAGCTCCGGCACGATGCGGTAGTGCAGCGGCGACGGATAGAGATAGATCCGCACGCCGGAGACCAGCGGCAGCACCAGGCCCACCGTCAGGCCGAACGAGTGGAACACCGGCAGCACGCTGAACACCTTGTCCTGGCGGCCGAAGTCGATGCGTGCTGCGGCCTGCGCCGCGTTGGCCAGCATGTTGCGGTGGGACAGCACCACGCCCTTGGGCGTGCCTTCCGAGCCCGAGGTGAACAGGATCGTGGCCCAGTCGTTGGCGGTGCGCTTCACCAGCGGCTGCTTGGCATTCCACAAGCCGCGGAGCTTGTCGCCAAGTGTGATGGTGGGGCGGATGTCGTCCAGATAGACGATCTTGACCGTCGGACTCAGGCCCGCGATCAGCCCGTCGAGCCGGCCCTTTTCGATGAAGGCGCGAGACGTGAGGATGGTGTCGATCTGCGCGGCCTTGCAGGCCGCCAGCACGTTGGCGACGCCGGCCGTGAAGTTGATCATCGCCGGCACCCGGCCCGCCGACATCAGCGCCATCAGCGTCACCGCCGTGCCGTTGGCGTTCGGCAGCATCAGGCCGATCGGCTTGCCCTCCGGCGCGAACGCCATCAGTTTCTCGCCGAGGATGCGCGCGCCCATCAGGAGCTTGCGATAGCTCAGCGTGCCCGACACCGGGTCCTCGATCGCGACGCGGCCCATGCCGTGGACCTGCGCGGCTTCGATCAGCGCCTCCGGCACCGTGCGCTCGATCGAGGTGGTGCGGTACACGAGGTTCGACATGATCTCGTAGAGCGCTGCACCCGCGGCGATGCGGCGGTGCTTGCCCTTGAGCGCCGGATCGACCGTGAGCTTGACCGGCTCGAGCACCGTCACCCTCACCTTGGGGAACCAGCGGCGGCGCACCTGGGCCTTCGACAGCCGGGTGAACGGCGTGGCGTCGAGGCCTTCGAGCCGCACCGGCACCACGAAGGCTTCGGTCTTGTCGGCGATGAGGCCCGCGCCGTCATAGACCTTCATCAGGCTGCCGGTGACCGTGAGCCGGCCCTCCGGGAAGATGATCAGCGGATCGCCGCCTTTGACGGCGTTGATCAGCGTGCGCGTCGCCATCGGCTTGGTCGGATCGATCGGCAGCGCGCGGGTGAAGCGAAGGAACGGCTTGACCCACCATTTCTTGGCCATCTCGCTGTCGATGGCGAACACCGGATCCTTCGGCAGGATCGACATGGCCATCGCGGCATCGAGGAAGCTCGTGTGGTTCAGCGCGATGATCGGGTTTGGACCGGCGTGGAGCAGATTGTCGACGCCCTTGAGCTCGACGCGGTAGATCGCGCGGAACAGGATCGACAGGAAGTCCATCATCGGATTCGACGGCATGGTCTTGCCGATCAGGACGGCGACGATGGCGGTCGCTGCGCCGACGATCAGACAGATCGTCGGGTTGGTGAGTTGCAGGACATGCTTATCCTGCAACACCGCAATGAGCAGCGTGCCGCCGACCATGAAGGCTGCGTTGAGGACGTTGACCGCGGCGATAACCCGGGCGCGATGATCGGCGCCCGCCCAGGCCTGCACGGCCGCGAAGGTCGGCACGATGTACAGGCCGCCGCAGACCGCAAGGCCGGCGAGATCGACTGCGACCCGGATCCCAAGAGCCGAGAAGACCGTCTCCTGGATGCCCGACTGCGTCGTGTGCAGCGGCAGCCCGTAAGTCGCCCAGCCCAGATCGAGCGCAAACAAGGCGATGCCGATCGCACCGACAAGCGTCGGCAGCAGGACGATGCGTCCGGCGGACAGCCAAGCAGCCAGGCCGGAGCCCACCGCGACCGCGATCGAGAATATCGCGAGATAAACCGTGACCACTTCCTCGGAGCCGCCGAGCAGGTTCTTCACCAGCGACGGCATGAGTGCCAGCACCACGGCGCCGACCAGCCAGAACCAGCTCGTCACCAGACCGCCCCACCACAGCTTTCGATCGCTGCGCAGATGTCCGATGAGTTCGACGGTGGAGCTTGCGATATTTTTGGAAATAACGAGATCAGGCGCACCGGAGCCGACCTTGGGGATCAACAGGCTCGAGCCCCAGCACAGCAGTGCGAACACCAGCATCAGGCCGGCGGAGGACGCGGGGTCGCCGCCGCCCCTGGCCGCGAGCCCGCCGATGATGGTGCCGAGCAGAATGGCCATGAAGGTCGCGCCTTCGACCAGAGCGTTGGCGGCCGGCAACGACGACTTCGGCAGAAGGTCCGGCAGGATGCCGTATTTGATCGGACCAAACAGCGAGCCGATCACGCCGAAGCCTGCCAGCGCCACGAACAGCACCGGCAGCGAATGCACCCAGAAGCCGAGCACCGCGATGACGGCGACGCCGATTTCGGCGAGCTTGAGCCGTTGAGCGATGATGGCCTTGTCGAAGCGGTCGGCGATCTGGCCGCCAAGCGCGGACAATATGAAATAGGGGGCGATGAACACTGCTGCGGCAAGCTGCACGAGAGAGTCGCCGCCATCAGTGGCGTGATACACGATCAGGAATGAGAGCGCCGTCTTGAGAAAATTATCGCTGAAGGCCGAGAAGAACTG
>CAKZHN010000019.1 GCA_936924235.1 uncultured Rhodoplanes sp.
TGTGCTCGAGCGCGAGCTCGAAGGCGTCGCGCATGTCGTTGCCGATGCTGGCGGCCGGTCCGCTGAAGGTGCCGACGAAGCCGATCTTCAGCGCGTCCTGTGCGAGCGCGGGCGCGCCGCACGTCGTGAGCAGGGCCGCAAGGCCCGCGAGAGTCCTTCGCATGACGTCCCCCTGTGGTTCTTCGTTTCGCTTCCCCGATGCGCCGCGCTCGAGCGCGGTTGCGCTTTATTTCCAGAGCGCCTTGCTGGCGATATCGGCGCCCTGGCGCATCGCCTTGAACTTCTCCCACACCACGGTGTCGTGCACCTCGGTGCGGTACAGCGCCTGCGAGGAGAAGCCGCAATCGGCCGCGGCGATCACGTTCTCGCGGCCGACGAGCTTCGCGAAGCGCATGATGCGCTCCGCGATCAGCTCCGGATGCTCGACGATGTTGCTGGCGTGCGTGATCACGCCGGGGCAGAGCACCTTGCCGTCCGGCACCTTCACGGTCTCGAACAGATGGTACTCGTGCTCGTGGCGGGGATTGGCGCATTCGAAGCTGTAGGAGCCGGCGTTGATCCTGAGCACGTAGTCGATGATCTGCGCGAGCGAGGCCTCGTAAAGTCGCGGCCCCTCGTTGATGCCGTAGCAGGTGTGGAAGCGCACGCGCTCGGGCGGGATGCCCTGCAGCGCCCGGTTGGTGGCCTCGACGTAGATCTCGGCGCGGCGCTTCTTCTGGGCATCGTCGAGGCCCGGCTCGTAGAAGATGTCGGGCAGGAAGGGGTCGTCCACCTGCACAAGGAGCCCCGCCGCGACGATGGCGCGGTATTCCTTGTTCAGCTCGGCGGCGAGCGCGTGGAAGTATTCTTCGTCGCTCTTGTAATACTCGTTGATGCCGACACCGGACGGCGCGGTGGCCGGCAGGAACACGTGCTCGGGCTTGACGCCCGCCGCAGTGGCCGCGGCCTTCACGTTGTCGATGTCGATCTGCAGCAGCTTCTCGCCGCGATATTTCACCGGCCCGACGCAGACCACAGGCGTGATCGGGATCAGCGTGCCGCCCATCATCGCCTGCTTGAAGTATTCGGCGTAGTACTCGGGGAAAGCCTGGACCTCCTGCTGGAACAGGATCAGCTTCTGGTTCGGCCGCGCCTCGTAGCCCTCCAGCCGCTCCTGGATGTAGGTGAAGAAGCCGGGCTTGGAGAACTCGCCGTCGGTGACGATATCGATGCCGCAGTCGGCCTGCTTCTTGACGCAGTCGGCCACCGCCTTCTTGAGCTTCGTCTTGTACTCCTGCTCGTCGTAAGGCTGGTGGTTGAGCTTGGCCTTCATGATGTCGAGCAGCGCGTGCGGTCGGGGCAGGCTGCCGATATGGGTGGTCTGGATGCGTCCTGTGTTCTGTTGCAGCGCCACGGTGGCCTCCCTGTCTTTGGTTGTTTCCGCTTTCAGCGAAGCTCGCAGCGCTGCCCTTTGAGCGCGCCGGCTTCGATCGTGTCTGCCCATTGCCGCAAGAGCTTCCGGTAATACGGCATGCTCTTCTGCCACATGCTGTTGATGCCCATGCCGCGGATGACGTTGAGCGTCATCATGATCATGTAGGCGGCTTCGCCGCGCTCGATGCCGGCGCGCATGAAGGCCTCGAGCCACACCTCGTTCATGGTGCGGCGATAGTGCTGCATGAACTCGTCGACCTGGACCATCAGCGTCTGGTCGGTCCGCGCCGGCACCAGCACTTCGCTCGCGGCGATGAACGGCCAGCCGAGATAGACGTCGAGGCAATCGTCGATATAGGCGCGCACCGGATGGCGCTTCGCCTTGTCGCTGGCCGCGATCTTCCGGCCGTTGGCAATGCAGCGCTCATAGACGTGCGCGGTCGCGGCAATCACGAGATCGGCCTTGGTACGATAATGATGCACCAGCGCGCCGTTGGAGAAGCCCGCGCGGGTCGCGACCTCCTTGGTGGTGAGGCCGTTGTAGCCGCGGTCGATCAGCACCTCGATGGTGGCGGCGAGCAGGCGCTCGCGTGCGGCGCGGCTTCGCGATGCCTGCGTTCGGCGTTCCTGGATCTGGCGCGGGCGAGGGGAGGTTGCCGACCGCGGGGCGGCAACGCCCGGCCGATGCAACGACGACGAAGCTCTTCGGCTGCGCAAGGCGCTGCGCGCTCGGTCCATGCTTACCTCCCGGCCGGATTCTGGTCTCTTGCAGAGAGACTCTCGGCGCCGGCCTGATCGCGGCCGATCGAGCCACGCGCGAAATCATCACGCCGGAGCGTGCGCGCTGTCAAGATACATACCGGCTGCTCTGTATGTTAGATCGCGTACCCCGAAAAGGGATGCGGCCTCCGGCGGGGAGATGCCGGAGGCCGCGTAGACTGCCATTACGCTCGCGAAACGCAACGACAGGGGAGCTCGTTTTCATTGCGGGGCATGATGGCTTCCGGGACGCCCGACCTTTCCGGAGGCCATCATGCTCCTACGCAACGAACAGACGCGTACGTGTCACGAAGCATTTTCAGGCGAAGTGTGAAGCGGCTCGCCCTTGGAAAATGCAACCGAACAAGACGCACACGCGAAACCGTTAGAAGGGCAACAGCACGTCCAGCACCTGCTGGCCGTAGCGCGGCTGCTGCACGTCGGTGATCTGGCCGCGGCCGCCGTAAGCAATGCGGGCCTGCGCGATCTTGGTGGAGTCGATGGTGTTGTCGCTCTGGATGTCCTCGGGCCGCACGATGCCCGCGACGATCAGCTCGCGGATTTCGAAGTTGACCCGCACCTCCTGCTTGCCCTCGACCACCAGGTTGCCGTTCGGCAACACCTGGGTGACCACGGCGGCGACGTTGGTGATGAGCGCTTCGGAGCGGTTCACCGAGCCCTTGCCGTCGCTCGAGGAGTTGGAGTCGGCGGTCAAGATGCGCGATCCGATCGGCGCGTTGATGATCGGAATCTTGGTCTTGCCGAAGAAGTTGTCGATGCCGGAGTCTTCCTTGTTGTCCCGGCTGCGCTGGGTCTCGTTGGCGATCGCGGCCTTGTCGTTGAGGTTGACGGTCACGGTCAGGATGTCGCCGACCTGGTGCGCGCGCTGATCCTTGAAGAAGGCGCGGGAGCCGTTGCGCCACAGCGAGTTCGCGTTGTAGGACGCGACCTCCGGCTTCGGCATCGGCATCTGCACCGGCTTGTAGCCCGGCTGCGTCGTCGGGTTCTCGATCGCGGTCAGCGCCGGCTTCTCGCCGATGGAGGCAAGGCGGTCGATGGA
>CAKZHN010000020.1 GCA_936924235.1 uncultured Rhodoplanes sp.
GCCCGTTGCAGCCATCTAAGGCGGCCCCTCTTGCGAGGGGCGGGCGGTGATCCGATCCGACCCGGGGCTCCTGTCTGCGTTAAGTACAGGACCTCCGGGCGCCACACCCTGCTCCGTCAACCAGACGCTCTAGATGACGCCCTCAACTGAGCAAGGCAGCGGGACCATAGGCCCGGCAAAAAGGGCGTCAACTTTGACACCCCTGTTTGCAAGCTCCGTCAACACTGTCTGCAAGGTCCATCAACATCGCCGCGAAGCCACGTCATGGCTTGTCGAGCAGGTCGAACAGGCCCGACACGTCCTTCGGCTCCAGCAGCTTCGGCGTATATTTCTGGTCGGCGGCATCGCGCAGGGTCAGCTCGAGACCTTTGATCTCCGCGATCTGGAGCGCGTCCTTGGGATAGAACTCCCGCGTGCGCCTGGCCAAATCCACGGTGATCTTGTTGGCCTCGGCGTAATAATCCAGAGACCGGTCGCCCTGGTACGCCCACTCGACCGCGCGCTTGTAGACCTTCAGGAATTTCACCAGTAGGTCGCGCTTCTTCTGGAGCACATCGGCGCGCGTCACGTTCACGCGCAGCGTCTGCCCGGCGATCTCGGAAATGTCGCTGCCCTTGGCGACGATCGCGATCTTGCCTTCGGACACCGGGCCAAGCGCGAACGGCGGCACCGACCAGCCGATGTCGATCTGGCGTGTCATGACCTGGGTGAAGGTCGCGGGCGCCCCACCCGCGGCGATCGGCTTGGCTGCGATCCCGGCCTGCTTCAGCAGCGCCAGCACCATCAGGTTGGTCGACGATCCGGGCGACGAAAAGGCGATGGACTTTCCTGCCGCGTCCTTCAACGAGCGGATGCCGCTTTCCGCCGTCGCATACCAGAAGGCGTCGCTCGCTCCGGTCATCTCGGCCGAGACGACCCGGATCGGCGCGCCCTTCGAATACCGGCCGATCACGCCCAGGAGGCCGTTCGACATGCCGATATCGACGCTTGCCGACATGACCGCATCGAGCGTGGATGCCCCGCCATCGGTGTAGAAGGCCTCGATCTCGAGCCCTTCCTGTTTGAAGAAGTCCTGCCTGATCGCAAAATCGATGAACGAGCTGTCCCAGAATCCGCGCTGCGAGATCGCGACCTTCAGCGGATCAGCCTTCGCGGCCGGCGCAGCCAACAGCATGATGATGAGCCCCAAGGCCGGCAGCAGCGGCATACGCAACATCAGGACACTTGAAACCCAGCCGATCCGCATACCGCGCTCCTCCCGTTTGCGTGCCGTCGCAGCACGCCTCGCTTCTGACTTCTTTGACCGTGACCTTCATCATAGCGCGTTCGCAAAGACCTGACACGCCGCCGCAAGCCTGCGATAACACCGCCAAGCCAAGGGACCTTCGTACCGATGAATCATGGACGTCGCGAAGTCATCGCGCTGCTATCGACCGGCGCGGCCGTCGCCATCGTGCTGTACGCGCTGGCAACGAACTCCGGAATGGCCGTCAGCGCACTGCGCTTCGATGCGTTGTTCGGCGCCGATGTTCTCGGGCTGGGACTTGCGCTTGCAACCGTTCTGATCGGCTGAGCCGTTGCGGGATCAAGTGCCAAAAAACCGACATCGCTTACTCAATCACTTCATCTGCGATGCCCAATAGCGTGGGCGGTATCGTTCGGCCTCGGCACAAAGATGGCGATCGCGCCATGCCCACAGGCGCCGCATGCAACCCAAAACAATATTGGAAAAAAACACACGAAAACCGCGCCACGCAGCGTTCAAGACGTGACTTGAACCTCGACCGACATGTCCTGAAACGCGTTGGTCATACCGAGAAAGCTGCCGGTGACCGGCATGATGAGACGGATATCGCGGCCGACCGCCACGGGGATCAGATTGAAACCGCCAACATTGCGATTGGTCGGATCGAAAGTGATCCAGCCGGCGCCCGGAACGTACACTTCGGCCCAGGCGTGGGTTGAACCGGCGTGGGTTGAGCCGACGCTCTGCTGAGCCGGATTGTAGAGATAGCCCGAGACGATCCTGGCGCCGAACCCGAGCGTACGCGCCGCCTCGGCGAACAGGACCGCGAAATCCCGACACGAGCCCCAGCCGCGATCGAGCGTCTGGACCGGCGTCTGCGTGCCTTCATCGTCCCGGCTCTGATAGCTGATCTCCGCGGAGACCCCGGCGCTCAGGTCTTTGAGCAGCGAGAGGGTGTCGGTCGGATTGCTGCAAATGAACGCCTGCGCCCAGGTCTGCAATCGGCCCAGCGGGTCCGGGTACTGCGGCGCGGTCAGTGTGCCGAGATCGCTCCATTCATCGTCTTCGTAGCGGAACGGATAGAAGATCGCTGATGAGGCAATCGGAAACACCGGCCAAGCCACGGCATCGAGCTCGATCGCGGCAAC
>CAKZHN010000021.1 GCA_936924235.1 uncultured Rhodoplanes sp.
CCGCTCCTCGGCGCCGAGCGCCATATCGACGTGCACGACATCGGTCTCCTGTTGACGGTGCGCGCCGCAGCCTCGATGACGGCGCGGTTGTTCTACTCCCGCATGGTCCTGGCCTTCGGCCGCTGGCCGCTGATGACGGTCAGCACCCTGGTCTGCGGCGTGAGCTATGCGGTGATCGCGCTGCCGCTGCCGCTCTGGGCCATGCATATGGCCATCGCCATGATGGGTTTCTCGTTCGGCCTCGCCACCACGCTCAGCATCACCATCGTGGTCGACATGACCAGCGTCAGCGCGCGCGGCACCACCAACTCGCTCCGCATCATGAGCAACCGGATCGGGCAGTTCGTCATGCCGTTCGGCGCGGGTCTCATCGCGGCGGCCGCGAGCGTCGGCGGCCTGTTCATCGCGCTGGCCGCCGCGATTGTGGCGGCCTCGGCCGCGATGCTCTTCAAACGGCCGCAGACTTAAATCCTTGGCGGCGCTTCAATCCCGCCGAGCCAGTCTTTAAGTTAGTCTCATGCCCGAATCGCAAACCAACGTCGCCGAACTCACCGTCTCCGAACTGTCCGCCGCGCTCCGCCGCACCGTCGAGGACGCCTATGGCTATGTCCGGGTGCGCGGCGAGGTGTCGGGCTACAAGGGCCCCTCGCCCTCCGGCCACGTCTATTTCCGCTTGAAAGACGACAAGGCGGTGCTGGAGTCCGTGATCTGGAAGGGCGTGTTCGGCCGGATGCGGGTGAAGCCCGAGGAAGGCCTGGAGGTCATCGCCTCGGGCAAGCTGACGACGTTCGCGGGCTCGTCGAAATACCAGATCGTCGTCGAGGCGCTGGAGCCCGCCGGCCTCGGCGCGCTGATGGCGCTGCTCGAAGCGCGCCGGCTGAAGCTTGCCGGCGAGGGCCTGTTCGACGAGGCGCGCAAACAGCTCATTCCTTATCTGCCCGAGGTGATCGGCGTGGTCACCTCGCCGACCGGCGCCGTGATCCGCGACATCCTGCACCGGCTCGCCGACCGCTTTCCGCGCCACGTCATCGTGTGGCCCGTCAAGGTGCAGGGCGACGGCTCGGCCGAGCAGGTCGCGGCCGCGATCCGCGGCTTCAACGCGCTGCCTGAGGAGGGCCGCATCCGGCGGCCGGACCTGCTGATCGTCGCGCGCGGCGGCGGCTCGCTGGAGGACCTGTGGTCGTTCAACGAGGAGATCGTGGTGCGGGCCGCAGCCGACAGCATGATCCCGCTGATTTCCGCGGTGGGCCACGAGACCGACTTCACGCTGATTGATTTTGCCGCCGACAAGCGCGCGCCGACACCGACCGCCGCGGCCGAGATGGCGGTGCCGGTGCGCGCCGATCTGATCGCCGAGCTTCTCAGCAAGGCGCGCCGCGCGATCGCCTGCTGGCAGCGCGCCCAGGACCACCGCCGTACGGAATTGCGCGCCGCGTCGCGCGCGCTGCCGAATGCCGAGGAGCTGCTGGCCGGACCGCGGCAGCGGCTCGACTCCTGCGCCGAACGCCTGCCGCGGGCGTTGCGCGCCAATGCGCAGATCCATCATACCCAGTTCTCGCGGGTCAGCGGCCGGCTGTCGCCGCAGCTTCTGCGCACCCAGGTCGAGCGCCGCCGTGTCCGGCTCGACGCCTGCACGCAGCGGCTCGGCACGGCGCTCAAGACCTATCGCGAGACGCAGCTCAATCGTGTGACGCGCGCCCGTGATCGCGTCACGGCATTGGCCGAGCGCTCGCACCGCGCCCTGCAGGCGCTGATCGCCGTGCGCGAGGCCCGGCTCGAACGCTCCTACCAGCTGCTGCGCGCCTTCTCGTATCAGAGCGTGCTGGAGCGCGGCTTCGCGCTGGTGCGCGACGGCTCCGGCCATCCGCTGCGCTCGGCCGCGGCGGTCGCGCCCGGCATGCCGCTCGATGTCGAATTTTCCGATGGCTGCGTCAGCGCCACCGCGCAGGGCGTGCGTCCGACCGGCGACCCGCCGAAGCCGGAGCCAACCATTCCGGCGGCGTGGAAGCCGCGCAAGCCGAAAACCGGCACAGGCGGCAGCGGTTCGGGCCAGGGCAGCCTGTTCGGGTGAAATCGCAAGCGTGTTAGCCTCTCCACACACGTGGAGGGAGTCGTGGCGACAGCACCTCAACAACAAGACGACCTGTTCGGCCACCCGCGCGGGCTCGCTTATCTCTTCACCACCGAGATGTGGGAGCGCTTCTCCTACTACGGCATGCGCGCCCTGCTCGTGCTGTACATGGTGAAATTCGCGCTGCAGCCCGAGCACGCCAAGGACATCATCGGTCTCGCGACGCTCCGCAGCGGCTACGAAGCCGTGCTGGGCCCGCTCGACATCCAGCCGTTCTCGTCGCTGCTCTACGGGCTCTATACGATGCTCGTCTATTTCACGCCGCTGATCGGCGGGCTGCTGGCCGACCGTCTGCTCGGCCAGCGCCGCATGGTGGTGATCGGCGCCGCCCTGATGGCGATCGGCCATTTCATGATGGCGTTCGAGCGGCTGTTTCTTATGGCGCTGTTCGTGCTGATCCTCGGCAACGGCGCGTTCAAGCCGAACATCTCCACCCAGGTCGGCTCGCTCTACGCGCCCGGCGACCCGCGGCGCGACCGCGCCTTCTCGATCTTCTATGTCGGCATCAATGTCGGCGCGTTCTTCTCGCCGCTCGTGTGCGGCACCCTCGGCGAAACGCTCGGCTGGCACTATGGCTTCGGCGCCGCAGGCGTCGGCATGACCATCGGACTTGGCATCTATCTCTACGCCACGCGCACGTTGCCGCCCGACGTGAGGAGCCAAGTGCAGACGCAAGGCCCGGCGCAGCCGCTCAGCCGCGACGAGTGGCGCGCGATCCTCGCGATCATCGTCCTGTTCCTCCCCGTGACATTCTTCTGGGCCACCTATGAGCAGCAGGGCAACACCATCGCGCTCTGGGCCGACAACGACACCGACCGCACGATCAACCTGCTGATCTGGAAGGGCGAGATTCCCGTCACCTGGTTCCAGGCCTTCAACCCGTTCATGATCTTCGCCTTCACGCCCTTCGTGCTGATGCTGTGGCGTGCGCAGGCCGGCCGCGGCCGCGAGCCGTCCAGCGTGGCCAAGATGGCCTATGGCTGCTTCGGCGTGACGCTCGCGAACCTGATCATGTACGCGGCGGCTGTGAGCATGGACGGCGGCAAGTCGAGCTGGCTGTGGCTGCTGGCCTACTTCGTCGTCATCACCATCGGCGAGCTTTACATCTCGCCGACCAGCCTCTCGCTGGTCACGAAGGTGGCGCCCGCCCGCACCGTGTCGCTGATGATGGGCGTGTGGCTCGCCACGAGCTTCACCGGCAATTTCGCGGCGGGCTATCTCGGCAGCTTCTGGTCGAGCATGGAGAAAGGCTCGTTCTTCCTGATGATCGCCGCCGTGGCCGGCGCCGCGGGCCTCGTGATCCTATGCTTCGTTCGGCCGCTCCGCCCCATTCTCAAGAGCTAGCGCCGCCTTCCCTGGAATCGTAGAGTGCCGCCCACTTCGTTCGAATGGGAGGATACCAGTGAAAATCGTCGATCTCAGCCGCGAGCTCTATCACCGCACCCCGAGCTATCCGGGCCAGCCTCCCATCATCCACGGCGTCTGGAAGACCCACGAGGAGGCGTTCGCCGAATCCGGCAACGTCCAGGGCAACAGCGTGATGTTCTTCTCGATGCCGGACCACGGCGGCACCCATATGGATGCGCCGCGCCACTTCGGCATCAACGGCACGCCGATCAACGAGTACCCGCTTGAGAACTGCATCGTGCCGGGCATCTGCATCGACCTGCGCCACATCGCACCGAAGGCGGAGTTCGGCCCGGCCGAGCTCGAAGCCGCAGTGAAGAAGGCCGGCGTACCGGTGCCGAAGGGCGGCACGGTGCTGCTCTGCACCGGCCATCACGAGCGCACCTTCCCGCACAAGGAATATTCGACCGATAACTCCGGCATCAACGTCGCCGGCACCGAATGGCTCGCCAAGCAGGGCGTGGTGCACTTCGGCATCGACTCGATGCGGCCGGGCCCGGAAGGCAAGGTGAACTCGTTGGTGCACAAGGCCTGCCTGGAGCTCGACATCACCCACATCGAGAGCCTCTGCAATCTCGAAACGCTGCTCGGCAAGGGCCAGTTCACCTTCATCGGCCTGCCGATGAAGTGGCGCGGCGGCACCGGCTCGCCGATCCGCGCGGTGGCAGTGTTCGACCTCTAGAGCATGATCCCGAAAAGTGTGAAGCGGTTTTCGGAAAAGATCATGCTCAAAGGGTCTACTGCCGGAACCAGTCCGGCACGCGCTTGAGCGCATCCGCCCGCGCCGGCGGATGCGTGCCGGTGTGCGCGCTGCCGGTGCCGTCGGTGGTGAACGGCAGGCCGCTCCGCATCTGCAGCGGCCGGTTCGGATGGTCGAAGTCGTGATAGGCGCCGGCATAGACCTGGATCGCGACGCGGGCGCTGCGCCCGCGCGCGCCGGTTACCATCTGCTGGCACGCCGAGGCCGAGGCCTGATCGTCAGCGCGGCCAATCAAGATGAGGGTCGGCACCCGTGCGCTCCAGGCCGCGTTGGCAAGCCTGCGGCAGCCTGGATAAAGCGCCACCGCCGAGCGGAAATCCTTGCCGTCCGGCGGTGTCCTGGCCGCCCGCACCGTCCACAGCGCGGTGATGCCGCCGCTCGCCCAGCCGAGCAATGACACCCGGTCGGCCTGCACGTAGGGCTGCTGCTGCAGCCAGACCCGAGCCGCCGCCGCGTCGGCCACGCGCTCGCGATCCACGCGCAGCGAGCGCTGGCTCAGGTTGCCGCACTGGCGGCCGAGCCCGCGCGAGCCGTTGCTGTCGGGAAACAGCACCACGAAGCCTTCCTTGGCGAGGCGCTGGCCCCAGTCGCGGTAGCGCACGCCGATCTCGCCGGAGCTGTTGTTGAGGCCTGCGCAGTTGTGCAGCCCGACCACCGCCGGGAACGGGCCGGCGCCTTCCGGGCGGTACAGCACGGCCTTGAGCTTGAGGTTGGCGTCGCCCGGGATTTCAATGGTTTCGGCATTGCCCGCCGCCCAGGCAGGCCAAGCCGCGAGACTTGCTGCCGCGGCAATCAGAAGCGCGATAACGGCCCGCATTGGAGTGTTCGCTGCGATATCCCGGGAACGGACCCCCAGTCCGTTGCCGTGCCAGGGTATCACGGCTTGCTGAACCGCAGATGAAGCGACACGGAAGGGGTTTGATACGCCGCGCCGAACGAATATCTTGGGACCAGAAAACTGACCGCATAGAATGGCCATGATTGCCGTTTTCGATGACGGCGGAGAAATGATGTGCTGAACCGCTATGACCGTCCGCCGCCCATGGCGGGAGAAGCCGAGGTCAAATTCCTCGATGGGGACTTCCGCATCGTGCGCCCGGGCGCCTTCGTCCGTTGCGCCGTCACCGGGGTCCCGATCCCGCTGGAAGAGCTGAAGTACTGGAGCGTCGACCTCCAGGAGGCCTACTCGTCGCCCGAGGCTGTGCTACAGCGGCTGCAGAACGAACAAGCCCGGTAGCCGTTACGCGCCGGCGGCGCCCAGGATCAAATTCCGGAATTCATCCGCTTCGGCGACCGCGAGCCGCACCGGCAAGGCCTGTGCGGCGCCGGCGAGCACCGCCGCATCCACGTCACCCGAGAGCCGCGCCATGTCCTTTTCGGTGGTCAGCGGCAGCAGGCCCTCGCGCCTGGCGCGCTCGACCAGCGCGGCCGCTTCGTCGCGGCTGAAGCGGTGGTGGTCGGGAAACGGCGCCCGCGCCCGCACGTCGAGCCCCGCCTCCTCAAGTGTCGCAAAGAATTTGCCCGGGTCGCCGATGCCGGCGAACGCCAGCACCGGCTTGCCCTTGAGAGCGGCGAGCGCCGCACCGTCCGGCTCGAGCCGGCCGTGAAACACGCGCAGGCCACGCGCCCGAGCCGTCGCCTCGACGGTATCGCCGGCTGTGCCCTGCCCGATCACGAGCACGGCGCCGGCCCGGCGAAGCTGCGCATCGAGCGGCGCGCGCAGCGGCCCGGCCGGAAACACCCGGCCGTTGCCGATGCCGCGGCGGCCATCGACCACCACGATGGACAGGTCCTTGTGCAGGTTCGGGCTCTGGAAGCCGTCGTCCATCACGATCGAGCCCGCGCCCGCGGCGCGCGCCGCCGCGGCGCCCGCGACACGGTCGCGCGCCACCACCGCCGGCGCCGCGCGCGCAAGCAGCAGCGGCTCGTCGCCCACCTCGAGATCGGAAG
>CAKZHN010000022.1 GCA_936924235.1 uncultured Rhodoplanes sp.
ATCCCCGGTGATGATCAGCGAAGTGATTCGCGGCCTGATCGGGTTCGAAGGTTTGTTGATGGGTGATGACATTTCGATGGGGGCGTTGTCAGGAACGATCGCCGAGCGGGCGCGGGCGTCGCTGAAGGCGGGTTGCGATCTCGTGCTCCATTGCAACGGCAAGCTGGACGAGATGCGCCAGGTCGCGGCCGAGGCGCCGGAACTCAAGGGCGAGGCTGCACAGCGCGCCCAGCGGGCGCTGAACACGCGCCGGCAGCCCGGCAAGCTGGATATCGAGGCCGCGCGAAGCGAGTTCGCCGCCATGATCGATGGGTATTGGGCCTGATGAGCGAAGCCGAACCGTTTGAAGCAGAACTGGCCGACCGCGCCACCGACGAGCCGGCGCTGGTGGTTGACGTCGAGGGCTTCGAGGGGCCGCTCGACCTGCTGTTGGCGCTGGCGCGCCAGCAGAAGGTCGATCTGGCGAAAATCTCGGTGCTGGCGCTGGCCGAGCAGTATCTCGCCTTCGTCGAGGCGGCGCGGAAGCTGCGCCTGGAACTCGCCGCCGACTACCTCGTGATGGCGGCCTGGCTGGCCTACCTGAAATCGCGCCTGCTGCTGCCCGAGCCGGCGACGCCGGACGGCCCGTCCGCCGAGGACATGGCCAATGCGCTGGCTTGGCGGCTCAAGCGGCTGGAGGCGTTCCGCGAGGCCGCCAACCAGCTCATGGACCGGCCGCAGCTGCAGCGCGACGTGTTCCAGCGCGGCGACCCGGAACCGATCGCCGACATCAAGCATCCGCAATGGACCGCGACGCTCTACGACCTGCTGTCGGCCTATGCCAAGCAACGTTCGCAGAGCGCCTTCAACCACGTGCAGTTCAAGAAGCGCAACGTCTGGGCACTGCAGGAGGCGCGCGAGATCCTGGAGCGGCTGGTCGGCGCGGCCAGCGACTGGGCGCCGCTCGACAAGTACCTGTTCGACTATCTGGTCGAGCCCTCGATGAGGGCCACCGTATTTGCGTCAAGCTTGGCGGCCACCCTGGAACTGGTTCGCGAAGGCCATCTCGAGTTCCATCAGCAACAGGCTTTCGCACCGATCTATCTTCGTAAGCGTGATGCCGCGGGTCTCGCGGCAATGGAATCGAGCGCGGCGCTGCCGCGCGCGACGGAATAACTGGAATAGAGTAGGGAGATTCGGAGGCATGGCGGCATTGGCGGAACGGCGCATCATTCCCCACGAGGAGCTTAAGGCGCGGGCCGAGGAGAAGTCGGAGGCCCGAGCCCAGGAGACCCGTGCGCAGGAGGCGCGCGCCCAAGAGGTAGCCCGTGCCGAGGAGGCCGCGCGCGCCGAGGAGGCTGCTCGCTCCGAAGCCGACGTTGAGGGCGAAGCCGAAGCCGTGACGGAAGAGGACACCGAGGCCGAGGTTCCGGCCAGCCCCGCGGCGCGGCCGGAGTATTTCCGCCTGCTAGAGGCGCTGCTGTTTGCGGCCTCCGCACCGATCGACGAGAAGACGCTCGGCGCGCGCCTTCCGGAGGGCGTTGACGTCAAGCAGGCGCTGCGCGACCTGCAGATGGAATACGCCCCGCGCGGCGTGAATCTCGTCCGCATCAACGGCAAGTGGACGTTCCGCACCGCGGCCGATCTGTCCTGGCTCCTGACCAAGGAAGCCATCGTTCCGAAGAAGCTGTCGCGCGCCGCGGTGGAGACGCTTGCCGTCATCGCCTACCACCAGCCGGTGACGCGCGCCGAGGTCGAGGAGATCCGCGGCGTGGTGATGTCGAAGGGCACCTTCGACGTGCTGATGGAGACCGGCTGGATCAAGCCGCGCGGGCGCCGCAAGGTGCCGGGCCGGCCGATCACCTACGGCACCAGCGAAGACTTCCTGTCGCACTTCGGCCTCGAGGCGCTGGGCGACCTGCCGGGCCTGGAAGAGCTGAAGGGCTCGGGCCTCCTGGACCACCGGCTGCCGCCGGGCTTCGCCGTGCCGATGCCGTCGGATGATCCGACGCTGCGTGACGATGAGGACCCGCTGGAGCCGGGCGATCTCGACCTGGGACTCGCCCCGCCGCCGGAGCGGCAAGGGGACGAGTAAAGGCCAGGAATAATCGGGCCTCTCCGGCGATCAATGCTGCGGGTGTGCGGGCGCGAATACGCTTTTGTCCGCGCCCCGCCATGAGGCCGCGTGTCGCGGGTTCCGCCGCAAGTTCCTTGGGTTAGCTATGTTGCCGCAGGTTAAGGATGAACCCGATCGGTCATCCTTGTTTTTGCGGCTTTTGCGTCCTAGGTTCCGGCAAACCCCGGTACGCGGCATCCGCCTACCGGTCCGGAGGACGAAAATGGGTACGTTTAGTTGGATGCACTGGCTGGTCGTGGCCATTCTGGTGCTGATCGTGTTTGGCGGCCGCGGCAAGATCTCGTCGCTGATGGGCGACTTCGCGCAGGGCATCAAGGCGTTCAAGAAGGGCATGTCGGAGGACGAGACCGCCAAGGTCGAGACGCCGGCCGATCAGAAGACGATCGACGCCAAGACCGACCCGCTCAAGCAGCACGCCCAGACCGAGCGCAAGTTCGAGGGCACGACCGGCTGATAGGAGCTGATCGGCCGGGCGCCCGGTTCGTGTCGGAGAATACGGGGGCGCCGGCCAGGAAGGCTTGCGCCCCTTGCAGTTTGCAAGAGCATGATCGCGCGGAAACGCGGGGGCGGTTTTTCCGGCGGCGGCATGCTCCGCCAGGGGCATGATCCCGAAAAGTGTGAAGCGGTTTTCGGAAAAGATCATGCCCAAATAGGACAAGGAGCGACGGCCCTGATTCAACGAAGTTGAACCAGGGCCTAGAAGGCTAACATGTTCGATATCGGTTGGAGCGAGCTTGTCGTGATCGGCGTGGTGGCGCTGATCGCCATCGGGCCCAAGGAGCTGCCGGGCGTGCTGCGCACGGTCGGCCAGTACATGGGCAAGGTGCGGCGCATGGCCTCCGAATTCCAGAGCCAGTTCCAGGAGGCGATGCGCGAGGCCGAGATGGCCGACATCAAGAAGTCGGTCGACGAGATAACCGACGCGGCCACCAAGCAGTTCACGAACTTCGATCCGATCGGCTCGGTGCGTAAGGAGATCGAGAGCCTGTCCGCCGATCCGTTCAAGGACGGCGCGCCGACCGATACCGCGCCGACAGCGACGGCAAGCGCCTCGCCCGAGGCCGTGTCGCCGAGCATTCCTGCGCCGGTGTCGTCCGAGACGACGATCCCGCAAGCCTCCGAACAGGTCTCCCACGCCGAAGCCGCGATCGCGCCGGAGGCGCCGCAGCCAGCGGCTGCAGACGTCCCGCATGAGCCGAAGCCCCAGGATGCCAAGCCGGCGGGGAGTGGGGCGTGATCAGCGAAGCCGACGAGAAGGAGATCGAGGCGTCGAAGGCGCCCTTGATGACGCACCTGATCGAGCTGCGCGCGCGGCTGATCAAGGCGTTGATCGCCTTCGCCATAGCTACGGTCGTCTGCTTCTTCTTCTCCTCGCAGATCTACAACATCCTGATATGGCCTTACGTCCTGGTCGCGGGCGACGGCGCCAAGCTGATCTACACGCAACTGCTCGAGCTGTTCTTCACCCACCTGAAGCTGTCGCTGTTCGGCGCGGCCTTCTTCGCGTTTCCGATCATCGCCGGCCAGATCTACATGTTCGTGGCTCCGGGCCTCTACCGCCATGAGCGCAAGGCCTTCGTGCCGTATCTGATCGCCACGCCGATCTTCTTCGTGATGGGCGCGCTGCTGGTCTATTTCGTCGTGATGCCGATGCTGGTGCGGTTCTCGCTCGGCATGCAGCAGGCGGGCGGCGCGGGCCAGGCCGAGATCGCGCTGTTGCCCAAGGTCGGCGAATATCTGTCGCTGATCATGAGTCTGGTGCTGGCCTTCGGCATCGCGTTCCAGCTGCCGGTGATCCTGACGCTGCTCGGCCGCATCGGCATCGTCAACTCCAAGATGCTGAAGGAGAAGCGGCGCTATTTCATCGTCATCGCCTTCATCATCGCCGCGGTGCTGACCCCGCCGGACGTGCTGTCGCAGATGTCGCTCGCAATCCCGCTCTTGGCGCTCTACGAGGGCGCGATCTGGTCGGTGCGGATGGTCGAGAAGAAGGCCGAGGAGGACGCGGCAGCCGCCGCCGCCGAGGCCAAGCCGGCCGAGTAGGGCGCCGGTTGGACCGGGTGTCATAGGCTTTGGAAATGCCGGATACGCTCGAACCGGGCGCGTCGGATCAGCCAGCACCAGCCCCGCAGGCTGATCGATTTACATTCATATGGTTCGTCGTTTTCTGCCTGTACCTGCTGCTCGTTTCGTACAGCGGCGAGCTCGACCGGGTATTCCATCTCTGGATCATGATCATCCCGCTGCTGCTGTTGCCCGCGGCGGCGATCGTGATCTGCTGGCTCATCGTCCTGGTCGCCAACATCGCGAGGCGCCACTGGCGGCGGCTCATTTCCCAGATCGCGGCGCCGGTTCTCGCTGTCGCGCTGTTCGCGGCGTTGCTCGCGATGGGTGTGACCACGGATCGAATTCGCTTCGAATTCAACAGGCGTTCGTATGAGGCGGAAATCGCCCGCCTGCCGCAGACCGGCGAGCCGCGCTTTCACAAATGGGTCTGGGGCGAAACCGGCGGAGCCGTGGGGGCGAACTTTTTCTACACCCTGGTTTTCGACGAAAGCGACGAGATCGCCCTCGAGCCGGAACAGCGCTCGGCCGCCTGGCAGAAGCGCATGACGCCGCATATGTGCCCCAAGGACTGGCCATCGTGCCCGATCTACGAATCCGGCGGCGGCAAGAGCATCACCGTCGACAGGATTGCCGGCCATTTCTACCTCGTGACCGAGCTTTATCAGTAGGCGGCCCGACCTAGGCTCGCGCGGCCGACCGCGTTATAAGGGCGCGCAGATTCCCTGCGATTTGGCCGTATTCCAGACCGTCCCATGCACGACATCCGCTTCATCCGCGAGCACGCCGCTGAATTCGACAAGGCGCTGAACCGGCGCCCGCTGGACGCGGAGTCCAAGAAGCTGTTTTCGTCGCAGAACCTGCTGGCCATCGACGAGCGCCGCCGCGCCGCGATCCAGAAATTCGAGCAGGCCCAGGCGCGGCGCAATGCCGCCTCCAAGGAGATCGGCCAGGCCAAGGCCAAGAAGGACGAGGCCACGGCGCAGACGCTGATGGCCGAGGTCAATGAGCTCAAGACCACGCTGCCGGCATTTGAAGCCGAGGCGAAGGCCGCCGAGGAGGAGCTGAACAAGGTCCTGGCGACGATCCCGAACCTGCCGCTCGCCGAAGTGCCGGACGGCGCCGACGAGCACGGCAATGTCGAGCACCACAAGTACGGCGCCAAGCGCGACTACGCGTTCGCGCCCAAGCAGCATTTCGAGCTCGGCGAAGCGCTCGGGATGATGGATTTCGAGACCGCCGCGAAGCTCTCCGGGGCACGCTTCGTGGTGCTCAAGGGTTCGCTGGCCCGGCTCGAGCGCGCGCTCGGCCAGTTCTTTCTCGACGTGCACACCGGCGACCACGGCTACACCGAGGTCAATCCGCCGCTGCTGGTGAGCAGCGACACGATGTTCGGCACCGCGCAATTGCCGAAATTCGCCGACGATCAATTTCGCACCACCGCCGACCTGTGGCTGATCCCGACCGCCGAGGTGTCGCTGACCAATCTGGTCCGTGAATCCATCGTCGACGACGCACAGCTCCCCATGCGGTTCACCGCCTGCACGCCGTGCTTCCGCGCCGAAGCCGGCGCGGCCGGCCGCGACACCCGCGGCATGATCCGCCAGCACCAGTTCACCAAGGTCGAGCTCGTCTCCATCACCACGCCCGAGCAGTCCTTGGCCGAGCACGAGCGCATGCTCGCCTCTGCCGAAGAGGTGCTGCGCAGGCTCGGATTGCACTATCGCGTGGTCACGCTCTGCACCGGCGACATGGGCTTTGCCTCGCAGAAAACCTACGACATCGAGGTGTGGCTGCCGGGCCAGAATATGTTCCGCGAGATTTCGTCCTGCTCGGTGTGCGGCGACTTCCAGGCGCGGCGCATGAATGCGCGCTATCGCGGCAAGGACAACAAGCCGGCCTTCGTGCACACGCTCAACGGCTCGGGCGTCGCGGTCGGCCGCGCGCTGATCGCCGTCATGGAAACCTATCAGGAGGCCGACGGCTCCATCACGGTGCCCGAGGCGCTCGCGCCCTACATGGGCAGCCTCCGAAAGATCGAAAAGACAGCTTGATGCGTAT
>CAKZHN010000023.1 GCA_936924235.1 uncultured Rhodoplanes sp.
GGACGGTGCGGGCGCCATCGGTGCCGAGATGGACCTGCGCCATCAGCTCTGTCGCCCGCGCCATCAGCGCGGCGTTGCGATCCGCCGGCCGGAAGAAATGCAGCGGCTTGCCGAAGCGCACTTCGAGGGCGAGCCGCAGGTTCTCGATGACGGACAGATTCTGGAACAGGTTGTTGCGCTGGAAGGTGCGCGCCACGCCCATCCGGCTGATCTGGTCCGGCGAGCGGCCGGTGATGTCGGTGCCGTCAACCAGGATATGGCCCGAGCTTGGCACCAATTGGCCGCCGATCTGGTTGACCAGGCTGGTCTTGCCGGCTCCGTTCGGGCCGATGATGACGTGGCGCTCGCCGGGCGCGATGTCGAGGTTGACGTCGTCGGTGACGACGAGGCTGCCGAACGAGCGGTTGAGATGTTCGATCCGCAGCGCGCTCATGGCTTGGCGCTCCTGGTGCGGAGGCCGCGGATCGCGCCCCAGATGCCGCCGGGGAAGAACATCACGCAACAGATGAACGTGACGCCGATGATGGCGAGCCAGTGCTCGTTGTAGGAGCTGACCACGTTCTTCATCAGCAGGAAAACGCCCGAGCCGATGGCAGGCCCGATCAGGGTTCCGGCGCCGCCCAGCATGGTCATGATCAGCACGTCGCCCGAGGCGGTCCAGTACAGGGCATCGGCCGAGATGAAGCCGTTGAAGATGGCGTAGAGCCCGCCGGCCAGGCCCGCGAGAGCCGCCGCGATGGTGAAGGAGAGAAGCTTGTAGGCCCGGGTCGGATAGCCGATCGCGAGCATGCGTTGTTCGTTCTCGCGGATGCCGATGAAGACGCGGCCGAGCGGCGCGTTGATCAGCCGGCGAAGCCCCCAGAACACCAGAACGAAGAAGATGAGCGCCATGAAATACATTGTGAGTGAGCTGGACAGGTCGAAGCCGAGAAAACCGGGCTTGTCGGCGATGGCGAGACCGTCCGAGCCGCCGGTGACGTCGCGCCATTTCAGCGCGATCGAGAACACAAGCTGCGAGAAGGCCAGCGTCAGCATCAGGAAGGTGACGCCCCCGGTGCGCACGCAAAACCAGCCGATCAGGCCTGCGGCCAGCGAGGCGAGCGCGCATCCCGCAACGACACCGATCCAGGCGTTGATGCCGAACACGTTGCCGAGCACGCCGACCGCGTAGGCGCCGAGGCCGAAGAACGCGGCGTGGCCGAGCGACATCAGGCCTGTGAAGCCGAGGAGGAGATCAAGGCTCATGGCGAAGATCGCGAAGATGAAGATCTCGGCGATCAGCGTCCGGCCGTAGTCCGAGACCGCGAAGGGCAGGGCGATCAGTGCCGCCAGCGCGATGAGCTCGGCGATGCGAGTGCGGTTGGTGGGCGGTACCGGCGTCGTCGAGACCGCAGCTGGGGCGGAGTCGGCGTATTTGATGCCGAACAGGCCCTGCGGCCGCACCAGCAGCACGAGGATCATCGCCAGATAGATCAGGAACAGCGCAAGGCTCGGCAGGTACGCCTTGCCGAAGGTGTCGGCGATGCCGATGAGCAGGCTGCCGGCGAACGCGCCGCGGAGACTGCCGAGACCGCCGATCACGATCACGATGAAGGCCGGGATCAGGATCTCGGCATCCATGCCGGGATAGAGCCCGAGGATAGGTCCGGCCGCGACGCCGCCGAGCGCGGCAAGCGCCACGCCGAAGCCGAACATGCCGCTGAACAGCGCCGGGATATTGCCGCCGAGCCCCGCGGCCATCTGCGCGTCGTCGACGCCGGCCCGCACCATGGCGCCGATGCGGCTCCGCTCCAGGAACAGCCAGAGCAGGAGCGCGATGGCAAAGCCGAAGCCGATCAGGAACAGCCGGTAGGCCGAGAACACGCCGGCTCCGATATGCAGGGTGCCTTGCAGGGCCGTCGGCGCGGTCAGCGTCAGCACCGAGCGGCCCCAGACGGTCTGCACGAAATCGAGAAATACGAAAGTGAAGCCGAAGGTCAGCAGCACCTGGTCCATATGACCGCGGCGGTAGAGCGGCCGCATGAACAGCCGCTCTATGACGATGCCGGTTATGGTCACGGGAATGGGCGCCAGCACCAGCGCCAGCCAGAAGCTGCCGGTTAAGCGGAAGATTGTGAGCCCGACATAGGCGCCGAGCATGAAGAACGAGCCGTGGGCGAGGCTGACGACATTCATCAGCCCGAAGATCAGCGACAGCCCGGCCGCCATCAGAAAGAGCAGGACGCCGTAGACCAGCCCGTTCAGAAGCTGGGCGACGAACACTTCCATGCGGGCCTCAGCCGGCGGGCGATGACGTTTCGGTTTCGATCAGTAGATCTTTTTGCCCGGGTCGGTGACGTCTTTCGCCGTCGACAGGATCTTGGTCGAGATGCCGTCGCCCTTCTCGATTACCTGGCAGATGTAAATGTCCTGGATCGGATTGTGCGTGGCCGGGTCCATGCGGAACGGCCCGCGCGGCGCGTTGAACTTCACCTTGGTCATGGCCTCGGCGAGCTTGTCCTTGTTGGCGGCGTCGCCGTCGATCGCCTGCAATGCTTCGCCGAGCGCGCGCGCGGCAACGAAGCCGTAGTCGGCGAACAGGTCGGGCGAGGACTTGTGCTTGGCGCGGTAGTCAGTGGCAAACTTCTGGCCTTCGGCCGTCGGCACCGTGTCCGTATAGGTCAGCGCCGAGATGATGCCGATCGCGGACTTGCCGAGCGCGCTCACGGTCTGCGAGTCGATGATGGTGAAGCCGGTCAGCGGCATCTTCTCCTTCAGGCCGAACTCGCTGTACTGCTGGATGAAGCGCACCGCGTCGGCGCCCGGCATGAAGTCATAGGTCACCGGCGGATTGATCGACTTGATGTCGGTGAGATATGCGCTGAAGTCCGTGGTGCCGAGCGGCGGCCAGATTTCCTTCAGCACCTTTCCGCCGCGCGCAACGTAAGGTCCCTTGAACTGCGCGATGACGTCGCGGCCGCCCGCATAGTCCGACGCCGTGGTGACGATCTCCTTGCCGAGATTTTCGTAGACGTAGTTCGCCATCGGCGTTGAGAGCTGATAGGCCGAGATCGAGGTGCGGAACAGATACGGATAGCGGTCCCAGGTGATGGCGTCGGTGCCGGCGCCCGACACCACGTAGAACGCCTTCTGCTGCTTCATGTAGTTGAGCACTGCGAGCGCGACGTTGCTGGCCTGGATGCCGACCAGGAGATCGACCTTGTCGCTCTCGATCAGCTTCTTGGCCTTCTGCAGGCCGACCTGCGGATTGAACTGGTCGTCCTCCTTGACGATTTCGATCTTGCGGCCGCCGACGGTCCAGTTGATGCTCTCGAAATAGAGGTTCATGCCGTTGAGGTTGCCCTCGGCCGCGTAGGCGAGGCCGCCGGTGAACGAGTTCAGCACGCCCAGCTTGATCGGTGCTTTGCTCTGGGCGAGCAGCGCGGGCGCCGCGAGATTCGAAGTCAGGACGGCGCCGGCGGCCGCGGAATTCTTGACGAATGCGCGCCGCGACAAACGGGCGGCGAACGGACCCTGCTTCTTCATCGCGTCTCTCCCTCGGGCTCCGGGCTTGGCGCCGGTTGCTGCGTCAATACTAGGCGGGACCGCGCATGGGTCGCTAGAGTGTTTCGGCGCGGTCGATCGTCCCGGCATGCAGACCGGTCTGCGCCGCGCGCTATTGACCGAGCCGCTTCCCCTGATGCTAATCCGCCCAACCGCATGTCTGCGGTGCGATTACAGAACAGGCGCTCAAGCCGCGGCGTCAGGGCGGAAATCTCATGAACCTGGAATTCGGCATTTTCGATCACCTCGATCGCAACGACCTGCCGTTGCGCGAATATTACGAGCAGCGGTTGAAGGTGATCGAGGCCTTCGACCGGACCGGGTTCTACGCCTACCACGTGGCCGAGCATCACTTCACGCCGCTCGGCATGGCGCCGTCGCCCAGCGTGTTCCTCTCCGCGATCGGCCAGCGCACCACGCGGCTGCGCTTCGGCACCTTCGTCTATGCGCTGCCGGTGCACCATCCGCTGCGGGTGCTCGAGGAAATCTGCATGCTCGACCACATGAGCGGCGGCCGCGTCGAGATCGGCTTCGGCCGCGGCTCTGTGCCGTTCGAGGTGTCCTACTATGGGCAGAACGCCGAGGAGCGGCAGCAGATTTACGCCGAGCGCCTGGAGCTGATCCTGAAGGCTTTCACGGTCAAGAAGCTAGACTGGAAGGGCAAGTATGACGAGTTCTCCGACGTGCCGATGGAGATGGATTCGCTCCAGAAGCCGCATCCGCCGTTGTGGTACGGCGCGCATTCGCCGGATAGCGCCGAGCGTGCCGCCCGCAAGGGGCTGAGCATCGTCACCAACGACATGCCCGACAGCACACGGGCCATCGTCAAGCGTTACCGGCAGATCTGGAGCGAGGCGCAAGGCGGCGCGGCATTGCCCAAGATGGGCATGGTGCGGTTCATCGTGGTGGCCGACACCGACGACAAGGCCATGGCCATCGCGCGCCGGGCCTATCTGCGCTGGCGGGCGAGCTTCACGTATCTCTCCGAGCTGAACGGCACGCTGCCGCAATCGCCGCTGCGGGTGGACAGCTTCGACACGCTAATCAAGCAGGGGCAGGGGATTGCCGGCTCGCCCGACACCGTGCGGGCGTTTCTCGGCAAGCAGGTCGAGGACAGCGGCGTCAACTACATCGTCGGGCAGTTCTGCTTCGGCGATCTGACGCTCGATGAGATGCTGCGTTCGGTCGATCTGTTCGGCAAGCACGTCATGCCGACGCTGCAAAAGCAGTTCAAAAGCTGAGCGAGGTTCTGGGCGCCTCGATCAGCTCGGCGTGCACCAGATAGCGCAGCGGCCCGGGCGTGGCGGCATCCAGCGGCCAGCAGGTCGACAGCACCAGCTCTGACCGGTCGGCGATCGGATCGATGCCCGAGGCGTCGTAACGCACCACCGACGTACCGTTGACGCGGTAAACGAAGGTGCGGCCGTCGCGCCGCGTCACGGCGATTTCGTCGCCAACTTTGACGTCCTTGAGAAACCGGAAGTGCGTGTCGCGATGCGCCGAATAGACGGCGACACCGCGCTCGCCCGCATTGGCGGTCAGCTCGACGTGGCCGGGCCCGAAGGCAAGCGCCTGGCCGCTGCTGCCTTCCAGCACGATGGCGCTGGCGTCGAGGCGCTTCACCGCGATGCGCGCGATCGGCCAGGTGTCGGCCCAGGACCAGGGCTTCACGTTTTGGCCGGTCGCAACCGTTTCGGTAAAGGCGCGATCCAGCAGCACCTGCGCCAGCAGCGCCTTGGCGTGGATGTAGAGGCCCTGGCCGACCAGCCAGAAGCCTGCGAGGGCGAGCACAAAAGCAGCTGATCTTCTAAAGGTCTGGCGCTTCATCGTCGCGATCCTTGAAAAGGGTGCGCGCGCGGCCGGGGGGACAAAGGCCGCGCGCGCTGGGAGGGGTGTTGGGCAGGCACCTCCCGTCATCCGGCGTCAGGGGAAGGCAAGCCGCCGCCGGGTGAACACGAGCAGGATCAGGCTGAGCATGAGCAGCACTGCGCCTGCGATCATCTTGAGTTCGGCATCCGTCGCCGTCTTCGGCAGCGTCACCGTCCTGGGCGCGGGCGAAACCGCGGGCAGCGAGCGCTTGGCAAGCGCGAGCTGAACGCGGGCCTCGTCGGCCTCGGTGCGCTGCTCCAGGGGCCTGAACGGCGCCGAACGCTCGCCGAACACCTTGTCGAACACCCAGCCGGCCGGCAGGTTGATCGGCAACTCGGTGAGCTTGAGCGTCTCGCCCTCTGGCCGGCTCGGAGTCTTGTCGACCGCGACCAGGCTGGTCAGCCGCGTGACGAGTTGATGCTCCAGTGCCAGCGTCAGGATGGTCTTGTCGGCATCCTCCGGCGTCGCCTGCCGCATGGTGCGGGCGATCTCCGCGTCCGAGATCTTGCGCCGTGCCCAAAGCTTGGACAGGCCCTTGCCCTCGGCCGCGTTGGCCAGCGGCAGGGTCACCGACCACGTGCGGTCGCCGATCCGGCCCTTGATCTCGACCGGGCCGGCAAGCTTGTCGAGCCGCGCCGCGAGCACCAGCGGCTCGCCGCGATAGAGGTCCGGGATCGCGGCCGGCGTCATGTCGGCCGAGGTCTCCGGGAACTTCACCGTGAGGTTGGTCACCGCCGGGTTTTCCAGCTTGGCGAACAGCCCGCGCATCCGCTCCTCGACCTGCTCGACCGAGCCGATGTGGGTGAAGGTGCCGCGGCCGAGTTCGGCGGCACGCGTCATCAGGTGCGTGTTAGGCGCCGATCCG
>CAKZHN010000024.1 GCA_936924235.1 uncultured Rhodoplanes sp.
CTCCAACGTCAGCCACGAGTTTCGCACACCCCTCAGCCTGATCCTCGGGCCTTTGTCGGATGCCTTGGGCGGCCCCGGGCTGAGCGGCAGCCAGCTCGAACTGGTGCACCGCAACTCGCTGCGCCTTCTCAAGCTCGTCAATTCGCTGCTCGACTTTTCCCGCATCGAAGCCGGGCGCGCGCAGGCAAGCTACGTAGCGACCGACCTCGGGGCGCTGACAACAGAACTTGCGAGCAATTTCCGCTCGGCTTGCGAGCGCGTGGGCCTGAAGCTCGTCGTCAACTGTCCTCCGCTGTTGTCACCGGTCTATGTCGATCGCGACATGTGGGAGAAGATCGTCCTCAATCTCGTGTCCAATGCCTTCAAGTTCACGTTCGATGGCGAGATCGAAGTCGCCCTGCGCGAGGTCGATGGCGCCGCCGAACTGACCGTGCGCGACACCGGCGTCGGTATTCCCGCAGCCGAGCAGGCGCGGCTGTTCGAGCGCTTTCATCGGATCGAAGGACAAAAGAGCCGCACCCATGAGGGCAGCGGCATCGGCCTCGCATTGATTCAGGAGTTGGTGAAGCTGCACGGCGGCACTGTCCAGGCCGACAGCACACTGGATCGGGGAACAACCTTTCGCGTGCGCATCCCGCTTGGGGCCGCGCATCTTCCGGCTGGGCGTCTCGATGCAACATCGAGCCCGTCCTCGACATCGGTGCGCGCGGATGCGTTCGTGCAGGAGGCGATGCGCTGGCTGCCCGACCATGTTGGCGCCGACGGTCCCGACCACGATGTCCACGATCCGGTGGAAGCCCTTGGCCTTACGGCCGGGCATCGTGTGCTGCTGGCCGATGACAATGCGGACATGCGGGAATACGTCCGCCGTCTGTTGCGGGGCCGTTGCGAGGTGCGGACGGAGCCCGATGGCGAAGCCGCGCTGGCCGCCATTCGCGAGCACCGCCCGGACCTGGTCCTGGCAGACGTGATGATGCCACGACTGGATGGCATCGGCCTCGTCCGCGAGATACGGGCGGACCCGAAGCTGCGGCACATCCCCGTGATCCTCCTGTCGGCCCGCGCCGGCGAGGAAAGCCGCGTTGAAGGGCTGGATGTCGGAGCGAGCGACTATCTCGTGAAGCCGTTTTCTGCCCGTGAGCTGATCGCGCGGGTGGGCGCCAACCTCGAGCTGGCGCGGGTTCGCGCGGAAGGCACCGCAGCGCTGCGCGAAAGCGAGGAGCGCTATCGGGCCCTCGTGACCGCGAGCAACTACGCGGTCTATCGCATGAATGCCGACTGGACCGAGATGATCCAGCTCGAAGGTCATGGTTTTATCGTCGACACGAAAAATCCGAACCGGAGCTGGCGCGAAGCCTATATCGATCCCGAGGACCAGCCGCTGGTCGCGACCGCGATCGGAAAAGCAATCGCCACCAAAAGCATGTTCGAGCTGGAGCATCGCGTCCACCGGGTCGACGGGACCCTGGGATGGACCCACTCGCGTGCGGTTCCGATCCTGGACTCGAAAGAAGACATCATCGAGTGGTTCGGCGCCGCCAGCGACGTCACCGACCGCAAGCTCGCTGAAACCGAGTTGCTCCAGCTCAACGAGACGCTGGAGCGTCGGGTGGCCGACGAAACCGCCGAGCGCATGAAGGCCGAAAACGCGCTGCGGCAATCGCAAAAGATGGAAGCCATTGGTCAATTGACCGGCGGCATCGCGCACGACTTCAACAATCTGCTGGCGGCGGTCGGCGGCAGCCTTGCCCTGATCGGACGCCGCGTGGCCGACGGCAAGCCCGGCATCGACCGGTATGTCCTGGCCGGACAGGATGCGGTGCGCCGCGCCGCGACGCTGACGCAGCGGCTGCTGGCGTTCTCACGCCGGCAGAATCTCGATCCCAAGCCGATCGATGCCAACAAGCTTGTGGCCGAGATGGAGGAGTTGATCCGCCGGACCGTCGGGCCAAGCATCGAGGTCGAGGTTGTCGGCGCGGGCGGGCTATGGCCGACCAAAATCGACGGCACGCAGCTCGAAAGCGCGTTGCTCAATCTGTGCATCAACGCGCGTGACGCCATGGCGCCCGATGGCGGGCACCTGACCATCGAAACCGCGAACAAATGGCTCGATGACCGCGCCGCCCGCGAGCGCGATCTGCCGCCGGGACAATATGTGTCGATCTGCGTGACCGACACTGGCACGGGCATGACGCCCGAGGTCATCGAAAAGGCCTTCGACCCGTTCTTCACGACCAAGCCGATCGGGCAAGGCACGGGCCTTGGCCTTTCGATGGTTTACGGGTTCGTTCGCCAGTCCGGCGGACAGGTGCGCATCTATTCGGAGCCCGGCAAGGGCACGACGATGTGCCTGTACTTTCCGCGCTTCATGGGCAAGGCCGAGGACAGCCCGGACCCCGGCGCCACCGCGCGCATCGAGCCTGGCGACGGCGAAACGGTCCTTGTGGTTGACGACGAACCAACGCTCCGGATGCTGATCTCAGACGTGCTGGAGGAAAACGGCTACAAGATTCTGACGGCCCCGAACGGCGCCGCTGCCTTGAGTCACCTGCGCTCGGGGGTGCCGATCGATCTGTTGATCACGGACGTCGGTTTGCCCGGCGGCATGAACGGACGGCAGCTCGCCGGTGAGGCGCGCAAGCACCGCCCCGATCTCAAGGTGCTGTTCATCACCGGGTTCGCCGAGAACGCAGCGATCGGTCACGGCCATCTCGACCCCGGCATGGAGATCATGACCAAGCCGTTCGAAATCACGAGCCTCGCCGAGAAGGTCAAACAACTCGTCGACGGCTAGCCGCGGGACGGCTACGCGATGCTCGGGTCGTTGCGGTTTTGGAAAAAAGGTGGCCGGCCGGGAGCGATGTCATGAGGAGGCCACTCGCATCACTCCCAGGCCGGCCGAACCCCACGGACTCAGGAGATGCGGCGGACCTGAGCAACCCGTAGGGTTATTCCGGAGCAGCGTCTCGATTTGCGAAACCAACGCCTCTGTTGATTTCCAGCCGCCGCCCGTTTCGTGAGGCCACGCTACTTCAACGAGCCGCGAAAGCAACGCTCAAAAGCCCGATAAATGCTGGATTCGCTGGCAATCAAACGTCAACCTAAACGGTTATGGTTTACGCGCGCGGGAGCGCGTGGAAACGCCGCGAAAACTCAACGAAGCTTGGTAAAAATCACGCCGCGTCGGCGACGACGCGGTTCCGTCCGTCGCGCTTGGCGCGATAGAGCGCCTGGTCGGCGCGCTTGAGAATGGTTGACGCGGTGTCGTCGGCGGTGTCGAGCGTGGCGATGCCGATCGAGATCGTCACGTCGATCCCCTTGGCGCCCTGCGCGATCATGAAAGGCTCTGAGGCGATGCGCCGGCGAAGCCGCTCGGCGACGATCGTCGCCACCGCCATGTCGGTCTCCGGCATCACGATCACGAACTCCTCGCCGCCGAGCCTGCAGGCGAGATCGATGCCGCGGATCGACTTGCGGATGCGCACAGCGAACTCGCGCAGCACATCGTCGCCGGCGTCGTGGCCGTAGGTGTCGTTGATCGATTTGAAGAAGTCGATGTCGAGCACCATGATGGTCAGGGGCTTGCCGCGCGACGCCGCCTGCTCCAGCAGCGAGCCGAGATGGCTCTCCATGTAGCGGCGATTGTAGAGCCCGGTGAGCCCGTCGGTGATCGCCATCTCGATCGACTGCTGGACATTGTCGCGCAGCCGGTCGGCGTAGCGTTTCTTCTTGATCTGCGTCTTGGCGCGGGCGTGCAATTCGTTGGAGTCGATCGGCCGCATCAGAAAGTCGTTCACGCCGATCTCGAGCCCGCGGATCATGCGGGCGTTGTCCTCGCTGTCCGCGATCGCGAGCACCGGCACGTTCCTGGTGCGCTCCAGCGAGCGGAGCTGGCTGCAAAGCCGCAGCGCGTCGTAGTGCTCCAGCGCCAGCGACACGATCATCAGGTCGAAATTGCCCTCGGCGGCGTGGAACACCGCCTCGCTCGGATTGGTCTCGACTTCGACCTTGTGCTGGCTCGACAGCATGTTCTGCAGCCGCTCGGCGGTCGAAAGCCGGTCGTCGATGATCAGGATGCGACCGGACTGGCCGCCGTCACTCAGCGCCTGGTTGTCCGGATCCTGGATGCCGATCTCGCGCGACGTCAGCGCGCGCATCCGCAGCTCGTCGGTCATCAGCTTGAGCCGCGACAGCGAGCGCACGCGGGCGATCAGCGCCACGTCCGACACCGGCTTGGTCAGGAAGTCGTCGGCGCCGGCCTGCAGGCCCTTGACGCGATCCGACGGGGAATCGAGCGCGGTGACCATCACCACCGGGAGGTGGTGGGTCTTGCGGTCGGCCTTGATGCGGCGGCAGACCTCGAAGCCGTCCATGTCCGGCATCATGACGTCGAGCAGGACGATGTCGCATTCCGCCTTCTCGCAGATGGCGAGCGCCTCGGCACCGTTCATCGCGGTGACGACATCGAAATATTCGGCCGAGAGACGGGCTTCCAATAGCTTGACGTTGGCGGGAACGTCATCGACGACGAGAACGCGAGCAGTCACTGACAAAGACTCCTCGGGGGATTACCCCAGAAAATGACGGATGGTCTCGATGAACTTGCCGACCGAGATCGGCTTCGAGAGATACGCTTCGCAGCCGCCCTGGCGGATGCGCTCTTCGTCGCCCTTCATGGCGAAGGCCGTGACGGCCACCACCGGAATGGCCCTGAGCTCCGGATCGTCCTTCAGCCACTTGGTGACTTCGAGGCCGGAGACCTCGGGGAGCTGAATGTCCATCAGCACGAGGTCGGGACGGTGCTTGCGGGCGAGGTCGAGCGCCTCGATGCCGTTGCGCGTGCCGACGATCTGGTAGCCGTGCGCCTCGAGCAGGTCGTGGAAGAGCTTCATGTTGAGCTCGTTGTCTTCCACGATCATGACCGTCTTGGACATCTTGGCCGCCTTCCCTCGTTGCAGGCTTTTCGCCTGCAACGCCCGCTGTGCGCTGCAGAAAACCCGCAGACGCCCGCCACCATCATTAAAACCTAATGAGGATTCGTTACGGAAACGCAAACAAGAGCCTGCGGATTGCCTGAGGTTCCCATGGTCGCAATCGTTAACGACAGCTGCTTTGGGCCAATAACGCTGCTAATCTGGGGCCGCCCCGACTCGGAAAATAAATTGCGACTGTCGGCCAACGCGCCACCATGAAGACCGGCAAAGTATCCCTCGACAAAAAGGACAGCGCGCGGCGCGAGGCCGCCGAGGCGATGGCTGTGGCCGCCCTCACCTACCTCGCCAACGAGCCCGAGGCGCTCGGCGGGTTCCTGGCCACCACCGGCATCGGCCCCGACCAGATCCGCACCGCCGCTACCGATCCGGAGTTCCTGGCGGGGGTGCTCGATTACTTCCTCAGCGACGAGCCGCTGCTGATCGCCTTTGCCAAGAGCGAGGACATCAACCCGGCCGAGATCCAACGCGCCCGCATAGCACTCGGAGGCGTGTGGGAACGGGACCTGCCCTGATGGGCGCGTTCTGCCGCGACTGCCTGAACGACGCCGGCGCTGCCGGCCGCTGCCCGCATTGCTTCTCGCCGCGCGTCATGCGCCACGACGAGCTCGAGACGCTGACCATCTGCCACGTCGACTGCGATGCATTCTACGCCACCATCGAGAAACGCGACGATCCGAGCCTGGCCGACAAGCCGCTGATCGTCGGCGGCGGCAAGCGCGGCGTGGTCTCGACCGCCTGCTACATCGCCCGCACCTTCGGCGTGCGCTCCGCGATGCCGATGTTCGAGGCGAAGCGGCTGTGCCCCCATGCGGCCGTAGTCCGCCCGAACATGGACAAATACGCCGAAGTCAGCCGGCAGGTGCGCGCGCTGATGCTGGAGCTCACCCCGCAGGTCGAGGCGATCTCGATCGACGAGGCGTTCATGGATCTCGCCGGCACGCAGAAGCTGCACGGCATGAGCGCCGCCAAGGCGCTGTCGCGCTTTGCGGCGCGTGTCGAGAAGGAGCTCGGCATCACGGTGTCGATCGGGCTTGCCGCCAACAAGTTCCTGGCGAAGATCGCCTCCGACCTCGACAAGCCGCGCGGCTTTGCGGTGATCGGCAAGGCCGAGGCCGCGCGCTTCCTCGCCGACAAGCCGGTGTCGATCATCTTCGGCGTCGGCAAGGTCGCGGCGCAGCGCTTTGCGAAGGACGGCTTCCACAAAATTTCGGACCTGCAGCGCGCGAACGAGCACGACCTGATGCGCCGCTAAGGCGCCGAGGGCCAGAGATC
>CAKZHN010000025.1 GCA_936924235.1 uncultured Rhodoplanes sp.
TTCCGTCGGTTGCGGGGGGTGGGGGGGTTCGGCCGTCCGCGCAAGTCATGCTGGACAGCATTTCGACATCGAGAATGAAGGCGACATGCCCGTCGCCGAGAATCGTCGCACCCGCGATACCCTGCACGGTCCCGCAATTCTCCTCGATGCTTTTGATGACAACCTGCTGATGGCCGAGCAGTTCATCGACGATGAGGCCCATCCGGGTTCCATCGCTGGCCTCGGTGATGATGACGACACCGTTGGTGCGATCGCCCATGGCCTGATCGACGCCCAGGACATCGGCCAGGTAGATCAGCGGCACGATATCGCCGCGCAGATTGAGCGCGCCGGCGGCGCCGATCACGCGATGGATTTCGTCCTGGCCGGGCCGCAGGCACTCCACGATGTTTGGAATCGGCAGCACATAGGTCTGCTGTCCAACTTCGACCACCAGGCCGTCCATGACCGCGAGAGTAAGCGGCAGCGCCAGCTGAATGACCGTGCCGCGGCCGAAATCGGATTTGATCGTGGTGCGGCCGCCGAGATCCTGGATGTTGCGGCGAACCACGTCCATGCCGACGCCGCGCCCCGAAATGTCGGAAACCGTCTCGGCCGTGGAGAAGCCCGGCAGGAAGATCAGGTTGCAGATCTCGTCGTCGGTCAGCACCGCGTTCGGATCGACCAAGCCCTTTTCCTTGGCCTTCCGGAGCACGCGCTCGCAATTAATGCCGCCGCCGTCGTCGGAGATTTCGATGACGATCCGGCCGCCGCGCTGCTCGGCCGACATCCGGATCGTGCCTTCCTCGTGCTTGCCCTTGGCGACGCGATCGGCCGGCGGCTCGATGCCGTGATCGATCGAGTTCCGGATAATGTGGGTCAGCGGATCGCTGAGGCGTTCGATGATGGTCTTGTCGACCTCGGTGGTCTCACCGACCATCTCGATCTGCACCTTCTTGCCGGTCTTTGCGGACAACTCGCGCACGAGACGCGGCATGCGCTGGAACACCGAGCTCACTGGCTGGGCGCGGATCGCCATCACGCTGTCCTTGAGGCCGCGGGTGTGGCGGACCAGGTCGGACAAGATGTTGTTGACACGGGCGCTGGTGTGCTCCGGCAGCTCGTCGATGACCTGGTGCAGCATCGCCTGGGCGATGACGAGTTCGCCAACCATGTTGACGACCCGGTCGATCTTTTCCAGCTCAACGCGGATGGTGACCGAGGAGGCCTGCTTCGCGGCGGCGCCGCGCGGCTCCTTGCCGTTGGCCGGCGCCGGCGGAGCCGGCGGGGCGGCCTCCTGCTGGGGCGGAGGCGCCATTGGCGCGGCCGGTGCCGGCGCGGCTGCGGCCGGAGCAGGCGCAGCAACCGCCGCCGCCGGCGCGACGGGCTCGGATGCAGCGGCCGGCGCATCCGGCGTCAGGTCGGTGAGCGTGAATTCGCAATCGGCTGCCACCGGCGCGAAGATCGACTCGATCTCGGCGCGCGGCGACGTGGTCTCGAGCGTTCCGCTCCAGCTCAGGTGCAAGTTGTCGTGCTCGAGCTCGGACAGCGGCGGAATGCTCGCCGTATCGGCCACGAGGTCGAGCTTGCCCATCGATCGCAGCACGTTGATCAGGAAGCCCGGATCGATGTTCTTCTTGAAGACATCGGGCTTGGGCCGGACCGAGATCGAGTAGGTCCGCATCTGATCGGCCTGCGGCACGTCGTCGAAGCTCTCGGCCTTGACCACCGTGAAGCTGAATTCCTCGGTTTCGGCCTGTGGCGCAGCGGCGGCAGCGGCCGGCGCCGCACTCTTGGCCGTCTCGCCGCCGCCGGACAGCAGCGCGTCGAGTGCGTGCTTCACATCGTTACCGTAGCCGGGGGCGACGGCGTCGCCCTTGCGGGCCATGTCGACGAGGTCGGCGAGCGTGTCGTTGGCGCGCAGCAGCACATCGACGACGTCCGGGCTCGTCGCGAGGTTGCCCTTGCGGACCTCGTCCATCACCGTCTCGAACACATGCGCGAACTGGATCAGTTCGGAAAAGCCGAAGACGCCGGCGCCGCCCTTGATCGAATGGACCGCGCGGAAGATCGCGTGGACGGTGTCCTCGTTGGTGGTGCCCTCACGGATATCCGCGAGACCGCCTTCGAGGCTCTGCAAGAGCTCGTTGCACTCTTCGAAGAACGTGATCTTGAGTTGTTCGAATCCAGACATGGATCAATCCCGATTGTTTCAGCCGTTACTCAAGGTCACGCCGCAACTTTGCGAAGCACGTCGACCAGACCCGTCGGATTGAACGGCTTGATGATGAAGCCGGTCGCTCCGAGCTTGCGGGCCCGTTCTTTCTTTTCCTGGTCGCTTTCAGTGGTCAGCACCAGGATCGGCAGGTCGTCGTATTCCGGCCGCTCCCGCATGTGCTGGATGACACCGTAGCCGTCCATCTTGGGCATGTTGATGTCGGTGATGACCACGTCGACCGTTTCGCGGCCGAGCACATCGAGGCCGTCGAGGCCATCGACGGCCTGGAGCACCTCGAAACCGTTGGTCGACAGCGTCAGCATCAGCATGTCGCGCATGGTCTTGGAATCGTCGATGGTCAAAATCCGCTTCATCGGCATCGCGCCGGGCTCCAGCGCTGCGGCCGCGGGCGGCGCGGCCTCGGCGGCCGGCTCGGCCGGAGCCGGCGGCTCAGCGGCCTCTGGAGCGGGTGCAGCTGCGGGCGCGGCTTCGGCCTCAATGGCCGGCGGCTGATCGGCGCCGGACGCTGCGGCTTCACTGTCCCAGGAGATGCCGATATCCGTGAAGGCCGCGACGAAAACCGGCGAAGGCGACACCACCGACACCTTCGACTTGCCCCGGATCGCCGCGAGCATGATCTGCACACCCGGCAGGGACATCACCTCGACGCCCGATGCGTCGATGCAAAGCGGCTCGCCCGAAGCAAGCTTGCCTTTCAGCTCGCCGAGCAGGGCCTGGCCGGCGTCCAAGTCCAAAATCGGCTGGAGCTTGATAATTCGATCTTGCTTCATGGTTCGGTCATCCTGGTGTCGTCAGTGAGCCCGCGATCAGCGGGAGAGTGTCCTGCGGGCTGCATCGGCCGCAGCATCCTGATGGCTCGCGCCATCGCTGCAGGCTGAAAGGATCGAAGCCGCCATCCGGTCGAGCGAGACCTGCTTCATCACGGCGCCGCGTTCGAACGCCGCGCGCGGCATGCCGTAGATCAGCGACGACTTTTCGTCCTGGCCGAGCGTCACGGCTCCGGCCTGGCGCATTTCAAGAAGGCCCTGCGCGCCATCCTTGCCCATGCCGGTGAGGATCGCGCCGACCGCCTTGCGGCCGACCACCTTGGCGGCCGATCCGAACAGCACGTCGACGGACGGCCGGTGGCCGGAGACCGGCGCCTCATGATTGAGCTGGCACACATAGCGGTTGAGCTTGCGGACGATCTCGAGGTGATGCGAGCCAGGCGCGATGTAGACGTGGCCCTGCTGGATCGGCTGTTCGTTCGCCGCCTCGACGACCTTCATGGCGCACACCGTATTGAGGCGGGCCGCGAACGAGGCCGTGAAGCGCTCCGGCATATGCTGGGTGATCAGGATCGGCGGGCAGTCCTCCGGGAAGCCGAGCAGGAGCTTCAGCAGCGCCTCGACGCCGCCGGTCGACGCACCGACGAAGATGATCTTGTCGGTCACCCCGATGGATTTCACACGGTTGACCGGCTTCTGCTCCTCCGGAGCGGTTTCAGCCCGCGCGTAGACCTTGGTGCGCGCCGCCTCCTTGATCTTGGCCTGGAGCTGGGTCGCGAGGACCTCCATGCCCTTGTCGAGCTGCGAGGTCGGCTTTGCGACGAAGTCGACCGCGCCGGCCTCCAGCGCCTGGATGGTGACGTCGGCGTTGGCCTGCGTCAGGGTCGAGACCATCACGACGGGCAGCGGATGCAGCGCCATGATCTTGCGCAGGAAGGACAGGCCGTCCATCCGCGGCATCTCGACGTCGAGCGTGACGACGTCGGGATTGAGGGACTTGATCATGTCGCGCGCGACGTACGGGTCCGGCGCCGCGCCCACAACCTCGATCTCCGGATCGGACGACAGCAACATCGACAGCAACTGCCTGATGAGAGACGAGTCGTCGACGATTAGAACGCGGATTTTTGCCATCACTTGTCCCCGAATAATGTAATTTCGCCGGCGCGCGGCTGGGTCTGTTCAGTTTTCAGATTTCGCAGATACTCGGTCTCGTCATGCGCGATCGGATTTGCATCGGTCCTGCCGAGCAGCCGGCGCACGACCCGGCCGGTGGCCGGGGTGTACTGAATGCGTCGCGGGAAATCGCCGCCGAGGTCCTTTGCCGTGCATTTGAGGCCCTCGTCGTTGAGATAGCGCAGCACGAACTCGGCATTCTTGGTGCCCACCGCCTGGCGGCTGTCGATTACGTTGCCGCCCCCGAACACCTTGATTTCCATGCGGTCGCGCGGACAGCCGGACTTCATGAGCTCGTTGATGAGCTTTTCCATCGCGTAGTTGCCGTAGCGGGCCGACATCACCTCCGAGCCCCACTTGCCGTCCTGGTCTTCGGCGAGCATGAAATGATTCATTCCGCCGAATCCGGTCACCGGATCGCGGATGCATGCCGAGACGCACGAGCCGAGCACCGTCACCAGCGTCTCGTCAGGCTTCGACGTCACCTGATATTCGCCTGGATAGACCTTCACCAACCAAGCCCCCGCAGAGGAGTCGAAGAACCTTCGCCCCCCCGTCATCCCCTCTTCCGAACCGCGGCCCCTGTTCGTGGGCCGAGCCACCGCGGCAACGATCGTCACGTACCTCTCCGATAGATCGTACGGCCCGCGTGACTCAGGTTCTGATGCGTACCCAACAGTGATTCCGAGTGCCCGATGTAGAGCCAGCCGCCCGGCTTGAGCTGCTCCACGAAACGGTCGATCAGCGCCGACTTGGTCGGCCCGTCGAAATAGATCATGACGTTCCGGCAGAAGATCGCGTCGAACAGGCCGCGCATCGGCCAGGGATGATTCATCAGGTTCAGATGCCGGAAGCTGATCGGCGCTTTCAATTCGTCGCCGATGACGAGCGCCGAGCCGCGATTGTTTTTCGGCTGAAACAGGCTGCGGTAGTTTTCCGGGATGTCTTCGATCGACGCGGCCGGATATTCACCGTTGGCGCCCTTCGACAGGACGTCGGTGTCGATGTCGGTGGCGAGAATGCGCACGTCCTGGCGATCGATGTCCGGGATCGCGCGGCGGAGCACGGCCGAGATCGTATAGGGCTCCTCACCGGTGGAGCATCCTGCCGACCAGATGCGCAGCCGCTGTCCGGGCTTGCTCGACGCGGTCTGCGAGAACGGCAGGGCCACCCGGTCACGAAGATGGTCGAAGTGGTGCGACTCCCGGAAGAATTTGGTGAGATTGGTCGAGATCGAGTTGATGAAGCTCTCGATCTCCTGCTCGCCTTCGCCCGAATTCAGATAGTCGCGGTAGGCCTTGAACGATGTCATGCCCAGGGCGCGAAGCCGCCGCGACAGACGGCTGTAAATCAGGTTGCGCTTGCTGTCGGACAGCGAGATGCCGGTCCGCTCGCGCGCCAACGCGACGAGGCTGCGGAAATCCGCATCGGAAAATTGAAACTCGCGGCCATAGGACGCGCTTTCCAGAGCTGCGTCCAGAGCATCCAGCTGGGCTTGAGCTTGGGGATTTGCCATCCTGCTTGGCCTTCAACAAAACCGAAACGATTGCTGCTTCCCAACGAATTCCCATTCAGAACTGCAAACCGGCCGCCTGCTCCCCGATACGGTCAACGGGAGCCCACGACCGACGCAGAACTGTTCACAACACGGCATCGATACGCTGATGCCCGAGATGATCCTGCGGCGCTCCATCCAAGGATTGAGCGCCGCCGTTCTCACCTCAGAATTCTTTCCAGTCCGGATCGTCCTTGAGCGCTGTGGCAAGCGCGGACTGCATCCGACCGACGGGGCCGCGACCGTTGGACCGGTGCGCGGCGGTAGCGGGCTTCGGCGCACGCTGCACCGGAGTGGGGGCAGCCGGAGCCGCCGGCGCGTGGACCGCGCGCGGCGCCGCGACTGCGGCGTCGTCGATCTGGAAGAACGCCACGCGCTCATTCATTATCGCGGCTTGCTGCTCCAGCGTCTTCGCCGCCGCGGCGTTTTCCTCGACCAGCGCCGAGTTCTGCTGCGTGACCTCGTCCATCTGGTTCAGCGCCTTGTTGACCTGATCGATGCCGTTCGCCTGA
>CAKZHN010000026.1 GCA_936924235.1 uncultured Rhodoplanes sp.
GCGACCTCGGTGCTGGCCATCCTGGCGCTGCTCGCCGGCCGCTATTACGGCCTGAACTGGCTCGATCCGATCATGGGCGTCGCCGGCGCGATCCTGGTCGGTCACTGGTCGATCAACCTGATGCGCGTGTCGGGCGCGGTGCTGACCGATGCGGTGCCCGATCAAGGGCTGGCGAACAAAGTCCGCGAGCGGCTCGAGGTCGGCGACGATCGCGTCGCCGACTTGCACCTGTGGCGCCTGGGCCCTGGCCACACCGCTGTGGTCATCACCATCGTCAGCGACCACCCGCAGGAACCGCAGCATTACAAGGAACTGCTCAACGGACTGCCGAGCCTGTCGCATGTCACGATCGAGGTGCAGCTTTGCCCGGACCATGGCCGGGGCCATGGCCTCGCTGCCTGACGAAAGTGACCTGCTAGCGTCCACCTGCTTTCGTACCTCGTTCGGCGAGCCTGCGGTCGTAATCGAGCACTGCCTGCAGCAGCACCTGCGCGCCCTTGGCGCACTGCTCCTTGGATGAGAACTCCGCCTCGTTGTGGCTGATGCCGCCGCGGCACGGCACGAAGATCATCGCCGACGGCGCGACGCGCGACACGTAGGCCGCGTCGTGGCCGGCGCCCGAGACGATCTCGCGGGCGCTGTAGCCCGAAACCTCGGCCGCGTGGCGGACGGCGGCGACGCAGTCCGGATCGAACTTCAGCGCGGGCTGCTCCCAGATGTTCTTGCTCTGGAAATCGAGCTTGAGGTCGCCGCCGACGAGCGGCAGATAGTCGTAGAACTCCTCCTGCATCTCGGCGAGCACCTCGTCGTCCGGATGCCGGAGATCGATGGTGAAGAACACCTCGCCTGGCACGACGTTGCGCGAATTCGGCCGGCTCTCGATCAGCCCCACGGTCGCGACGCCCGGCGCGTACTTCCGGCCGATGCGGTCAACCATCTCGATCATGCGCGAAGCGCCGAGCAAAGCGTTCTTGCGCAGATGCATCGGCGTCGCCCCGGTGTGGGCGTCCTGGCCGGTGAGCGTCGCCTCGTACCAGCGCATCGCCTGCACGCCAACGACGATGCCGATGTCCTTCTCCTCGGCTTCGAGGATCGGCCCCTGCTCGATGTGCAATTCGAAGAACGCCGACAGCGGATGCTCGCCGCAGTGTTCTTTCCCTCGATAGCCGATGGCTTCGAGCGCCGCGCCGAACGTCACGCCGGCCCGGTCCGGCGTCGCATAGACCTGATCGTGCGAGAACACCTTCGCGAAAACGCCCGACGACACCATGGCCGGCGCGAAGCGCGATCCCTCCTCGTTGGTCCAGTTCACCACCTCGATTGGTGCATAGGTCTCGTAGCCGGCCTCGACCAGGGTGCGCAGCGCTTCCAGCGCCGAGAGCACGCCGAGCACGCCATCGAACTTGCCGCCGGTCGGCTGGGTGTCGAGGTGGCTGCCCATGGCAATCGGCGGCACGTCGGCGGTGCCGGCGCGGCGGGCGAACATCGCGCCCATGTCGTCGACCGTGACGCGGCAGCCGAGCGCTTCGGCCCGCGCCTTGAACCAGTCGCGCACCTGACGGTCGAGGTCGGTGAGCGTCAGGCGGCAGATGCCGCCCTTGGCGGTCGCGCCAATGGCGGCCGTCTCCATGATCTCGCCCCACAGCCGCTCGGCATCGATGGCGAGATTGCGCATGGGACGCCTACCTTGGGATTCTCAGGAGGCCACGCGGGCCCGTTGCGCCGGCGACCACATCTTGGGACCCGCCCGCAGATACTGCGGCGGCCGCACCACGTCGGCGCCGAGCTCGGCGCCGGCGTGCCAGCCCCAGCGCGGATCGTCGAGCATGCCGCGGCCGAGCGCGACCATGTCGGCCTTGCCTTCTCCCACGATGCTTTCGGCCTGGGCCGGCGCGGTGATCATGCCGACCACGCGGGTGGCGACGCCGGCTTCCTTCTTGATCCGCTCGGCGATGGGGACGTTGTAGCCGGGCGTCGTCGGCGTGCGGGTGTCGGCGGTGATGCCGCCCGACGACACGTCGATATAGTCGAGGCCGTCGGCCTTCAGCGACTTGGAGTAGGCCACCGCGTCATCAACCGAGAGCCCCTCCTCGCGCCAGTCGGCGCCGGTGATGCGGGCGCCGAGCGCAATGGTCTTCGGCACCACCTCGCGCACCGCGCGGGCGATCTCGCGGCCGAGCCGCATGCGGTTCTCCAGCGAGCCGCCGTACTGGTCGGTGCGCTGGTTCGAGACTGGCGACAGGAACGAATGGGCCAGATAGCCGTGGGCGTAGTGCAGCTCGATGGCGTCGAAGCCGATACGCACCGCGCGCTTGGCCGAATTGACGAAGGCCTCGTGCACATGGGCGATGTCGTCCAGCGTCGCCGCCCGCGGCACGTGCCAGCCCTGGCCGAACGGCAGCGCCGACGGCGCCACCGTCTCCCAGGGATCCTGGCCGGGCTTCAGCGCGCCGGCGCCCTCCCAGGGCCGCTGCGACGAGGCCTTGCGGCCGGCGTGGGCGATCTGGATGCCCCACTTGGCGGTGCCGGCGCGCCGGCAGTGCTCGATGACGCGCTGGATCGCGGCCTCGTTGTGGTCACTGTAGAGGCCGACGCAGCCATGGGTGATGCGGCCATGGCGCTCCACGTGGGTGGCCTCGACGATGACCAGGCCGGCCCCGCAATTCGACAGCATCCCGAGATGGGCCATGTGCCAGTCGGTCATGCTGCCGTCGTCGGCGCTGTACTGGCACATCGGCGAAACCACAATGCGGTTGGACAGCTCGACCGGGCCGAGCTTGAACGACGAAAACAGTGAGGACATGGGGGACCCTTCGGTGAACGAAACGCGATCATAATGGCGGGAGGACGAGCGGCAAGCAGGCCCAAGCCGGTCCAGGGCGGCCGTTGAACCACTTTTGCAACGCTCTTGCCGAAAATTCTCCCACATTGCGCCGCGCTGCCGTCCCGAACCTTTGTTCCATAAGGCGCACGGGGTTCGTCGCAAGGGGATGCTTTCATGCTGAGGGGATTGTTCCGCTCCCAGTTCTTTTCCAAGCTGTTTCTGGAGCTGCTGCCGGCCACCATCGCCAGCGCAGTGGGCGCCTATCTGATCAACAGCTACTTCAAGCCGGCGCCGCCGCCCCAGTCTGCGGCGAACTCCGAGCTGGTGCAGATCATGCGCGACCAGCAGGCGCTGCTGTCGGAGTACCTCAAGAAGTCCACCGAGGCGCATCAGCGGGCCGATCAGGCGGTCGCGCTGGAAACCGGCAAGATGAAGGCCGCCGAGCGCGACGCCCTCCAGGCGCTCCGCGAGGCCAAGGCCGCCGAGCTGCGGGCGCTGGCCACCGCGGTCACCCGCGCCGGCGAAGCCTCCGAGCGGAAACTCGCCGCCAGGTCCACGACGGCCCCCGTGACGACCTCCCCGCTCCCCGCGTGGCCCAAGCCCGGCCAAAGCGCCGGCCAGACCGCTGCCCCGACGCCGGCCGAAAAGAACCACATCGAGAGCGCGCCGCTCGGCGAGCCGCTGCAGCTCCATCAGGCCGCGAGCGCCGCACCGCAGCCGCAGATCCCGCCGCAGGGCCAAGCCCAGGGGCAGGCTCAAGCCCAGCCCCAGCCGGCCGCGCCGCCGCCGGTGGCGCCAACCGCCCCTGCCGAGGAGCATGGCGTGATCGCGACGGCGAAGAACACGGTCTCGACGATCCAGCGGCTGCCGTCGCGGGTGATGGGCTGGTTCTCCGACTCGGTTGTCCCGCCGCGGCCGCCCGCCGACCTGCCGCAGCGCCAGTTCATGAAAGCCGTGATGTAGGCCCAACGGCTTCGTCCTAGGGCAGCCGCAGCACCGCAAGCGCCAGCGCCTTCGCGCGCGGCACCAGCGTCTCGATCTCCAGATACTCGTCGGGCGAATGCGCCCGGCCGCCGACCGGGCCGACCGCGCAGATGGTCGGCGTGCCGGTCGCGGACGCAAAGCCGGAGTCGGCGCAGCCGCCGGTGAACAGCGCAGTGGTCTCGGCGACGCCCAGCGCCGTCAGGCTCGCTGCGTAGTGCTCGTAGAGCGCCTTGCCCTCGGCGGTCTCGACCAGCGGCACGAACTCGCCGGTGATCTCGAGCCTGGCGCTCGTCCCCGGCACGAAGCTCCTGGCCATGATGGCCTCGACCTTGGCAAAGGTATCCGCCCGCTGCGCCGGCGTAATGAAGCGCAGATCCACCTCACCCTTGGCCCAGGGCGCCACCGTGTTGACGGTCTGGCCGCCCGAGACGACGCCGACATTGAGCGTGATGCCGGCCTTCGGATCGCTCAGCGCGGTCAGCGCCAGCGTCTTGTGCGCCAACTCGTTGATGGCGCTGATGCCCATCTCGAAGTTCGCGCCCGAATGCGCGGCCTTGCCGGTGATCTCGAAGCGCATGAAAACGCCGCCCTTGCGCCCGGTCACCGCGGCGCCCTTGGCGCGGCCCGGCTCGGAGTTGAAGCAGACCCGCGCCGCGCGGGCATGGGCCTCGATCACCGGGCGCGAGAATGGCGAGCCGATCTCCTCGTCGCCTGTAAAGAGCGCCATCACCGGCGCGGGCGCGCCGCCGAATTGCTTGATGGCGGCGAGCACGAAGCAGTTCATCACGAGGCCCGCCTTCATGTCGGCGACGCCCGGCCCATAGGCGCGGTCGCCTTCGACCTTGAACGGCCGGCGCGTGGGCTCGCCCTTGGGAAACACCGTGTCGCGATGGCCCATCAGCAGGATCGGGCGGTTGCCACCGCCGCTTTGGCCCACGGTCGCGCTGATGGCGTCGCCGAATTTCTGATCGGGCGTCACTTCAGTCGCGATGCCGTGGCCTTGCAGGAAATCACGGATGTGGCTGCCGACCGCGTCGACGCCAGGCTTGTCGTAGGAGCCGCTGTCGGTGTTCACCAGCGTCTCGAGCAGCTTCAGCATCGCGCCATGCTGGGTGCCGAGCCAGTCGAGGATTTTCTGTTCGCTGGTGTTGCCGTTCGTCGCCATGTGCACTCCGTTTCGGTCCGCGCCCTGTCGCTCGCGATAGAGTAAAGCCGCGCGCGACCGCGACAAGGCTCGGCAGCGCATCGGCAGGCATCCAGGCGTGATTCATCGGCCCCTGACAGAGTGTGGCGCTGGGGCGGCGCCTTCTCTTCTTTCCC
>CAKZHN010000027.1 GCA_936924235.1 uncultured Rhodoplanes sp.
AGAAGGCGCGCACCTGCAAGAAGTGCGGCGCGCTGCATCCGGGGAAGAAGCCGCCGCCCGGCTGGGCGAATATCTAGGCGGTCTCCAGATCAGCCGTCTTGAACTTGGCTTCGTTGGTGCCGCGCTCGGCCGCGGCCGAGCCGAACAGCAGGCCTTCCTTCACCTTGGGCATCGTCTTCGCCACGTCGGTGATGACGAGGCCGTGCGTCGGGCACACGGTCTTGACCTGCAGCCGATCCATCAACTGGTCGAGCCGCGCGCAGTAATTCCGCATGTCGGCCCACTTGGTCCACCACAGCGCCAGATCGGCGAACACCGCGGTGGTGTCCTGCAGGTCGAGCGAGGTGGCTTCCTCGGCGACGAGGCCGCAATGACAGTCCTCGTGATAGTGGCTGTAGGCGAAGCCGTCACCGGGGAACAGCACGCGGTCGCGGGTCTCGAAGCCCCACCACGTGGTGCGCATGTCGCGCACCACCGGCTCGACGGCGCGGAAGCTCCGCCCGCCGAGATCGATCTCGTCGTTCTCCTTCATCATCCGCATGCGGTGCTCGTGCTGCGGGAAGGCGAGGTGGTAGTCGCTGACGTCGCCGACGAGGATGGCTTCGGGAAATCGCGTCAGCACGCGGCCGAGCCCGCCGCAATGCGGCGTCTCCTGATGGGTGACGAACAGATATTTCAGCGGCGGCCGGCCGGGCAGCAGCTTGTTGAGCTGGCCTTCGGTGATCGGGAAGTCCTTCGGATGGCCGGTCTCGACCAGCATCGAAGCCGTCTCGCCGACGATCAGGAACGAGGCGTTGCAGCCGTGATAGATCTTGCCCTGCTGGCGCTGCTCCAGGCATTCGCCGAGCCAGAAGATGCCCGGCGCGACCTCGCGCGGCAGCGGGTTGGGGCGGTTCAGCGTGCCCTGATGACGCATCGCCATTTCGGTTACCTTTCCTCGTCGCGGCTGACGTAGCGCGAAGTCGCGACGCTCTTGTCGAGCGACTTCAGCACGTCATCGAGCAGCTTGATGTGCTTCTCGACGGTCTTCTTGCCGCGCAGGATGCAGCCATAGCCCGGCGCCAGCGTCTCGATGTCGTGCTTGGAGAGGATCTTGTCGATGCCCTTGCGGAGCTTGCCGGTGTCGACGCCTTCGAGCCACCAGTAGCGGGTGTTGAGCATGAACGAGCGCACCTTGTCGAAGTCGGTCGGATCGTCGTCGCCGTCCTCGATGATCCACGGACCTTCCGGCTTGTCGCGCCAGCTGTGCGTCCACATGTCGGAGGTGAACATGGTCTTGGTGGCTTCGTCGTAGATCCAGCGCGTCGCGATCAGCCGGATCGGCGCCTGATAGACCACGACGGGACGGCCGAGCTCGCCGATCGGGATCGTCTCCTCGCGGGCGATGGTGGTGATGTTGAGCGAGTCGAGCGTGTTCTTCCCGGAGTCGGAGCCCGCGCCGAAGTCGAACCAGAACGCCGCGTCCGGGTTGCCGGTGAAGCACTCCTTGACGTTGAAGTAGAGCGTGAACGGATCGATGTTCTGGATCGACATGAACTCGTTCAGCCGCAGCGGCAGCAGCGACAGCGGCAGCTTCCGGTCGATCAGCGACTCGATCTGGCCGCGGAGCCTGGGCTCGTCGCCGCCGAAGCCGGTGTCGATCAGCCAGGCCGCGTCAGGCTGCCGCAGCAGGTAGCAGTTCGTCACCGAATAGCCCCGGGCGCTGGCCGGATACGAGCTGACCCGGCCGTCGAGCTTCATGGGGTTTTGCAGGGCAAACAGCTTGTCTTCGGCAAGCTCGCGGATGTTGTCGTTCCTGGTGCGATCGAGCACGGCAGTCCCTTCCAATCGACGTTTCGCATTCCCACCGGATTTTTGAATTGGTTCTTGGCCAGTTTTCTTGGCCAGTTTTCTTGGCAAGGTTTCTTGGCGACGCTCCGGTCGGGCCATCTTTATCAGGAGTCCCCCAGCCGCGCCATGCAGGGCCATGCCCGGTCGGGTGCTCGCCGGCGCATAGCGGGACGCTCAGGCGCCGCCTTTGATGTTGTTGTCCTGGATGATCCTGGCCCAGAACGGCAGCTCCTCGACGATCATGGCGCGAAGCTCGTCGGGCGTCGGCAGCGGCACCTCCGAGCGGAACTTGTTGACGAAGGTGTTGTAGTTCGCCTCCTCGCGCACGGCGGCGGCGATGTCGCGATAGAACCGTTCGACGACCGGTTTCGGCGTGGCAGCCGGGCCGAACAGGCCGAACCACGAATAGGCATGCAGGCTGGTGATGCCCTGTTCGATCGCGGTCGCGGTGTCGGGCAGGAACGAGGCGCGCTTCTCGCCGAACTGGACCACCGGATGGAGCTGCCCGGACTCGATCTGCGGCGCCATGGTGGCGCTCGAGCTGATCACCATGTCGACATGGCCGGCGGTGCCGTCGTTGAGCACTGGTGCGGCGCCGCGATAAGGCACATGCACGAGCTTGGTGCCGGTGAGCTGGCCGAGCGCCGCCATGGTGAGATGGCCGTTGCTGCCGATGCCGGTGGTGCCATAGGTGATGGTGCCGGGCGCGGCCTTGGCGGCCTCGATCAACTGGGGCAGCGTCTTGTATGGCCGCGACGGATGGGCGCACAGCACCATCGGGCCGCGCGCGATCATGGTCACCGGCGCGAAGTCCTTCTGCACGTCATAGGGCAGGTTGTTGAGCAGCAATGTGCTGACCACGAACGTGTCGGAGGTGAGCAGCCACGTCGAGCCGTCGGGCGGCGACTTCGCCACCAGCGCCGCGCCGATCGAGGCTGACGCGCCGGGCCGGTTCTCGACGATGACGGTCGCGCCCTGGCGCTGCTGCAGGCTCGGCTGAAGCATGCGCGCCATCGCGTCGGAGGTGCCGCCGGCCGCGAACGGATTGATGATCCGGATCAGGCCGGAGGAGGGCGCTGATGTCTGGGCTTGCGCCGCAAAGGGCGCAAGCAGACCCGCAGCGACGAGTGATCGCCTGGTGAGCATCGGCATTTTCCTTCCCGTAGCGGGTCGGCCGTACATTGCGACCGACCTCAGCTTTCTTTCGTCAGTCTATCTCAATCACCACCACTTGGCGCGCTTGCGCAGCGCCGAGTTGGCGTCGTTCGCCTCCTGGACGATCTTGTCGACGTTGAGATGGGTGAGCTTGCCGCCCTTCTTGAGGATGCGGCCGTCGACCATCACGGTGTCGACATTTCCGGCCTCCGCGGCGGTCACCATCATCACGGCCGGATGGCCGAACACGCCGAGATTGGCCATGCGGGTGTTGACCATGGTGAGGTCGGCGCGCTTGCCGGGCTTGAGCGAGCCGACCTTGTCGTCGATGCCCATCGAGCGCGCGCCCTCGATGGTGGCAAGCTCCAGCACGCGCCGCGCCGGGATCTTGAACTCGTTCTCGGCCCGGCCGCTCTCGATGCCCTGCACGGTCTTCATGATGCCGAACATGTCGGCGTTGCCGACCAGCTCCACGGTGTCGACCGAGAGCCCGACCGGGATCTCGGCATCGAGGAACGCTCCGACCGGCGGCAGGCCGAAGCCGATGCGAAGCTCCGACGTCGGCGCGACGCTGATGGTCGCGCCCGCGGCCTTCAGCGCCTGGATTTCCTCGGGCGTCGCATAGACCGCGTGGATCACCTGCACGCCCTTCAGCATGCCGGCCTTGTCGAGGCCGGCGATCTGGCCGACCGCCGATTTCGAGCCGCTGGAATGCACCGACACCGGCAGGCCGAGCCGCTGCGCGGCCTCGAATTCGGCGCGCCACACTGTCTCGGGCACGGCGTTGGCCGGCTGGTTGCCGCCCTGGCCGCGCCACGCCATGCCGAGCGCCAGCAAACCGCTGTTGGAATATTGCGCCCAGTCGTTCTTGAGCTTTTCCAGATCGGCCAGATCGATGGTCTGCTTGAGGTCGTGGCCCTGCATTGGCCCGTAGGAGAAGCGGCCACGGATGCCGGCCTCCTTCAGCGCGCGAAGATCGGCGCGCGCGAAATCCGGACTGCGCACGTTGTGGGCCCAGTCGTGGATGAAGGTGATGCCCGAATTGATGGCCTCGACGGTGGCAAGCCGCGTGCCCTGATAGATGTCGTCGGGCGTGAACTGCGCGCCAAGCACCGCAGTGGTGCGGAAATAGCCGGAATCCGGCTTCTCGCCCGACATGCCGCGCAGCAGCGAGTTCCACATGTGCCAGTGGGTCTCGACGAAGCCTGGCAGCACGACCATGCCGCGGCCGTCGATCACGGTGGCGCCGCCGGCGTCGACCTTCTCGTCGACCGCGACGATCTCGCCGTTGCGGACATGGACATGGCCATCGGGAATGTCGCCGATGCCCTTTTCCATGGACATCACGTAGGCGTTGCGGATGACGTAGTTGCCGCGCGGCGGCAGGTTCGGATCATCGGCGGTCGGATCGACGACCTTCGGCTTGGCTGCGGCTTGTGTCCTCTTTCTTCTCGGCTGCTGCTGTTCTTGTGCGAGTGCTGCGCCGAGCGTGAGGCTTGTCGCGCCGAAAGCTGTTGCGCCTGCGAGCAGGCGCCGCCGGGTCCAATCCCAGCGGCCGTCAAAATCGGTCATCAAAATCTCCTCATGAATTTTGCGCAGGCTGCTTGGACGCGGCAGCTCTTTTCGGCATCAGCCGTTCGGAGGAGAGGCTATTTCACCGCTTCACCGCGCCGCAAGGTCGATGCGTTCGATTGTTGCGCCGTGTGACCACCGTGCAAATTGAGGCGAGGGGTTAGTCGCGGCCGAAAGCGTGGCGCAACTCGTCCTTGGCGCGCTGCAGGACCTTCTTCCGGGATGCGGGAAGGTTCTTGCCGGCGCGGTTGATGTAGAAGGTCAGCATCGACAATGCCGAGCGGTACGGATTGAACTTGCGGCGCTTGCTGCGCTCGGCCGAGCGCTTCAGCGAGCGGGCGATGGCCTTGGGGTCCTTCTTGGCGAACACGCGGTGCTGAAGATCGAGGGCGTCGCTTTCGCGGGTCACCCGCGCCGACCAGCGCCGTCCGCCGCGCTTGGCCTTTGCGCGCCGCGCCGTCGAAGTCCGGGACTTCCGCTTCTTGGCCATGAGCGTCTCCGCGGGTTCGCTGGGCCCTGTCAAAGGACAATCGCGGGGCCGGCGGCTTCGTTCCCCGGACGGTTTGGCGCGTTGACAACGGCGCCCAAG
>CAKZHN010000028.1 GCA_936924235.1 uncultured Rhodoplanes sp.
CAACGCGTCCATGATATCGTCGAAGCGAATGGCAGGCGCCGAGGGCGGACGGCGCAAGTCCGGCGAAGCCTCAACGGCGCAGGCATCCGATGCCCAGGACGCGAGTATCGCCCTTTTCTCTTGGACCGTCATGTCCGGATCGTTGACGACCTCCATGGGGGTCCGGAAGGCCCCGGCGGGATGGAGGAGAAGGTCGAGTTCAAATTCCTTTTCGTTGGGCATTTTGGGTCATGGCCACATCCTTCGAAAAGCGACATGGAATCAGGCGGAGACAGGCCCCGCGACGAGCCCCGTTGGAGCGCCCGTCGGTCGTCCGATTTAGAAAACGGCCGTTGCGTTTCAAGGGAGCATGTTGAAATTTTTTGCGAAGACACTGACTTCACCTGTCGGCCTATTTTTTGCGGTGCGGAAGCGCTTTTTTCTCAGCCCATCTCTTGAAAACTTTTTGCGTGTTTCTAATTCGACAGCCGCCGCTCCTAGCGGTGCCGGATGCCCCGATTGGGGTCCGGCCAACCAGGCGCCGACAGAGGTGTCTGGCGCTCTTCTGATCCCATGTTGCTCATTGGAGGATATGGCTATGAGGACCTTCGACCCCACTCCCTTCTGGCGCTCGACCGTCGGTTTTGACCGCCTTTTCGACTTGATGAATGAATCGGCGCGGTGGTCAGGCGATGTCGCCTACCCGCACTACAACATCGAGCGGGAGGGTGAGGACCACTACCGCATTTCGCTCGCGCTGGCTGGGTTTCGACCCGACGAACTCACCATCACGGCCGGACAGAACGTTCTCACTGTGGAGGGCAGCAAGGCCGAGAAGCAGCAGGCCGAATTCCTCTATCAGGGCATCTCAGCCCGTCCATTCCGCCGGATCTTCAACCTTGCCGACTACGTCCAGGTGAAGAGCGCTGTCTTCGAAGACGGCTTGTTGAAGATCGACCTCGTTCGTGAAGTGCCGGAGGCGATGAAGCCGCGGCGCATCGCGATCAACGGCCACGTCTCCTCGCAGCCCGTCGAGCAGAAGCAGGCGGCCTAGACATTCCGATCGACCTTATCCTCCCGTGCGCCGGCGCCACGGGAGGATGGGCGATTACGCGCGGGGTTCACTCAGAGCGGGTCGTGAGTCGAAAGGCGGAGCGAGGCGAATTGACCGCAATCCGGGTCAAGGCCCATCAAGGCAACATAGAGAGATATCGAAAACTCCTGGCTGGCAGGCTGTCGCAGGTTGAACGCGAATACATCATGCGACGCATCGCCGACGAGCGTGTTGCGCTCAACGCCCGGCCCAATCATGCAAGGGACAAGCGGCGTCCGCAAAAGCGCAAGGAAGGCCGCGCATGATTTTCTGATCAGCAACGGCTCCGGCAAGTTTCCCTGCCGGAGCCAACGGTGGCTCAGATGTTGCTCGCGGCCAATCCTGAGCTACCGAAATTTGACGATGGATCGAGGACCTGGCGGAATGGGGACATCCAAAAGCCGGGCGCGCTTCTTGATGCTGCTTTCTGACCGACGCAGCCGCAGAGCCAGCTTGCGAAGGTAGAAGCCCTGTCCTGCCAAGGCGCGAAGCGATGCTTCAGCCGCCGCGTCCCACCGTTGATTCGACATGGTTGGCACCAAGCACCTCCGTCAGGCAGTGCACAGTCCGTTTCACCGTGGCATCGCAAACCTTGCACGCGAAGGTCTGTTGATCCGCAATGTCACCCAACTCGACTTTCACGAGCCACATGTGGAACGTCGCAACAATTCGGGTGCGAAATCCTCGACATGGACATCTCCCTTTACGGGAAGGAGCACACGTATCTCTCAGCCACCGACGCGTATCTTGAGGGCCGCCGATGTTGGGGTTAACGTAGGATATCGACGAGGGAAGTCCACCATAAAATGATAGAGCTGACGGTGCTAAAGACTAAGCAGCCTGCGATCAAACAAAACATTTTCGAGCGCGCTCGTGCGTCTAAGCGCAAATCTCTACGTCTAATGAGTAGTTTGCTCAGAAGCCGCCACGCACACCAATCGAAAGACCGCCCCAACTTTCGCCTCACGCACTTCAGTGCGTCCGCAAGAGGGGCATTCAAAACTGTAAAGATCGTGAGCCGCCGTCTCAGGCTCAATGCCGAACAATCTCAACTCTACCTTGCAGGCCGGGCAAAGGATCAGAGGGGCAGCAGGCCTCACGGCGCTCCGTCACTCAGAATCAACGCGACGCTTCGCAAAGAGTTCGCCTCTCACCGCGAACTCTCGGGGGAGGCATGGTTGAGGTGATGGAGGGCGGGTAGAAATGGCGCTCCCCCGGCTACTCGCCAAAAGTCGGAGCGTCCGCTGCCGACGGCGCGTAATGGGACCCTTCAAATGGCACGTTGACCCTCGGGCATTTTAGCCGCCGGAATATCCGCCGATAATTGGCAGGACTTCGCCGGTTATGTAACTTGAGCAGCTGGGTGCAGCCAAGAAAACGAAAGCTGGCGCGATCTCTTCGGGCTGTGCGGGGCGCTTCATCGGCACGGCCCCACCGAATTTCGCGACGCCCGCCGCGCTACGATCAGCTGGATTAAGGGGTGTCCAGACCGGCCCCGGGGCCACTGCGTTGACCCGGATGCCTTTATCGATAAGCATTGTGGCAAGCGACCGAACGAAAGCGTGGATGCCACCCTTGGTCATCGAATAGTCGAGCAGGTTCTTGTTGCCCATCAGACCTGTGACCGATCCGGTCATGACGATTGCGCTGCCCTCTTTCATGTGCGGCACGGCAGCCTTGGCCATATAAAAATAGCCATAGAGATTGGTCTTGAGCGTTCGATCGAAATGCTGCGCTGTCAGATCCTCGATATCAAGGACGTGCTCTTGAAAAGCCGCGTTGTTGACCAGCACATCAAGACCGCCAAGCTCCATGACGGTACGATCGACGGCCGCCTCGCAGAAAGCGAGATCGGCCACATCCCCTGACATGGTGATGCATCGCCGGCCTTCCTTTTCGACAGCCTTAGCAGTCGCCTTAGCGTCTTCGTGTTCGGTGAGATAGACAATGGCGATGTCGGCGCCCTCGCGCGCGTAGAGAACGGCTACCGCCCGGCCTATGCCGGAATCGCCGCCGGTGATGAGGGCCACCTTGCCTTGTAGCTTTTCCGAGCCCTTGTAGTGAGGCGCCTCGAACATGGGCTGAAGCTCAAGCTCCGCCTCGGAGCCGGGCTTCTGCTGATGCTGGTGGGGCAAGGGCAATTCTGGATAGCGACGCGCGCCCGCTTGCATGGCGCCTTTCTTGGATTCAGGCTTTCCTCTGCGCCTTTCTTTCGCGTCAATGTCGGCCTGGATCGCACGCTGCTCATCCGCAACCTGCTCGGCGGCCTTCGCAAAACGCTCCATTGTATCGTGAGAGTTCATTTCATCCTCCGTGAGCAGCGCTTGCAAATCGAGCAGGCTCAAGGTTAAAGGCGCTCCGGACCGCGGAGTTCCCGGTGACGGCTCACGAAACCGCCGACAAGCAGCCCACTGAAGGCTGCCGCGATAACCCTCGCTCTCCGTCTGATCGCCTGTCCCGCCGTACTCCCTCGCTCACGCTGCTCGCATAGCTATTCGGGCATCCACTCACCTTGGCCGCACACAGGAAGGCGCGTTCAGACGCGCTGCGCCCTTCTTTGACAGATCGGAAAATGGTGGAGCGCTTTCGTGCGTGGGAATACGAGCGTGTGCTGCTTGCTACCAAAACACTTTCGCGTTGAAGCGGCGCGCAGAACTCCGGGTATATCGCGCTGCATTGCAACATCACACGCGGGGGCATGATGGACGATAAAGTAGTCGATTGCTTTGAAACGGACGCAGCGAACGAGAATCGTGAAGCAGCGAAGACATACCCGGATACACTGAGCTACAAGGCCGCGTTGGCGCTAGCCAAAAGCCTCCAAGAGTATTGGGCACAAGCGAGACTACCGGCTGCACGTTTCTGGGTGGAGCCCATTGGCGAGCGGCTCGCAAAAGTCGGCACTTACGAACTCTATCGCGTTGTGTCCAACGTCGTGAACGGCTTGCCACCGCGATATCGCGACTAGAGTGGTTGAAGACCGCTGCTCGAACCGCCCACAGCAAGTGCCGGGCCAGGCTACACCCTTGGAACGGCCACTAACCCCTCTCAGGACACTAGCTGAAATTGTGGGCGGCACGCTTGTACACGAACAGAGTAGTCGCGGACTACTCTCGATCCTGAGGCCCAGGTGGATTGTTCCTGTGGGATTGTGGGGTAGGCGCTGAGGTAGCATCGACTTTTGGCAACGATATCTTTCGTCAACTCTGCCAATTTCGGATCGTCCCACTTAAACGGAATGTGCGTGCCGTTCTCGATGTCAAGCACAAGCAGTCCTTCGTCACCATAAGTGCCAACCACCACTCTTGGCTTTTCCGAACCACATATAGCCAAGATCAAATTAGCGATTTCAGGAAACCGCCTGAACTTGCGAAGGTCGGCGCCGTCCGGAGCCGCTGACCTGCCGAATCGATCGACCGCACATTTGTGGCCGAGTACTCAGTGTGTTCCTAAAACGGGTAGTCCGTCTTCCTTCACGCCTCTGGCCACAACGATCAGAGAACTGTCGGGCAGTTTAAGCTGAAGCTTGGGCACGTCCTCAGCGGGTGCGGTCATCCACCGATCGATTTCCTCCTGCGTGCGCAGGATAACGGGCATGGCTTTCGGGTGGATCGCGCCGATCTCCGCGTTGGGCTCTGTGGTGAGGAAGCCGTAGAGATCGTCGGTGCTCTCGCCATCCTTCACCTTCCGTACCGAAGTCCATTGCGGAACATGAATACCGGCGAAGAAAGCGAGTGGGCGCTCTTCGCTCAAGCCGAACCAGATATCGCCGCCCTCTGCGGCATTGAACTCGCTGAAGGAGGTGAACGGCACGACGCAGCGGTGCTCCAAGCCCAGCCACTGCTTCCAGTGCTTGCTGTTGACGTTGCGGATGTTGGTGACGCCCGGATCGCGCTCCATGCGAAGGACTTCTTTGAAATCGTAGGGTTTTTCCTTTTCGTCGAGTTTCTTCGCCTTCTTCTTCGCGCCTTTCATCAGCACGTTTTGCGGCGTGGGCATGCCCCATCGCACTAGCACGAGCTCGCGCTTGCCATCACTACCGTTGCGCACAATGGGCGCAGCTGT
>CAKZHN010000029.1 GCA_936924235.1 uncultured Rhodoplanes sp.
CCCGCGATGTGGCGGTAGCCGGGCAGCTCGTGCGGGAACGAGCCCATGTCGCAGGAGCCCTGCACGTTGTTCTGGCCGCGCAGCGGGTTCACGCCGACGCCGGGCCGGCCGATGTTGCCGGTGCACATCGCCAGGTTCGCAATCGCCATCACGGTGGTCGAGCCCTGGCTGTGCTCGGTGACGCCGAGGCCGTAATAGATCGAGCCGTTGCCGCCGGTGGCGTAGAGGCGCGCCGCCCCTCGGATCGTCTCGGCCGGCACGCCGGAGATCTTCGCCACCGCTTCGGGCGAATTCTGCGGCAGCGACACGAACTCGGCCCAGTGCTGGAATTCGTCCCAGTCGCAGCGCTCGCGGACGAATGTCTCGTTGTAGAGCCCTTCGGTGACGATGACGTGCGCCAGCGACGTCATCACTGCGACGTTGGTGCCGGGCAGCAGCGGCAGGTGATACTCCGCATCGATATGCGCGCTCTGCACCATCTCGGTGCGGCGCGGATCGATCACGATCAGCTTGGCGCCCTGCCGGATGCGCTTCTTCATGCGCGAGGCGAACACCGGATGCGCCGACGCCGGATTGGCGCCGATCACGATGATGACGTCGGTGTCCTCGACCGAGTCGAAGTTCTGGGTGCCGGCCGAGGTGCCGTAGGCCTGGCCGAGGCCGTAGCCGGTCGGCGAATGGCAGACGCGCGCGCAGGTGTCGACGTTGTTGTTGCCGAAGCCCGCGCGGATGAGCTTCTGTACCAGGAATGTCTCTTCGTTGGTGCAGCGCGATGAGGTGATGCCGCCGACGGAGTTCTTGCCGTACTTCGCCTGGATGCGCTTGAACTCGGAGGCCGCGTGGCTGATCGCTTCCTCCCAGCTCACCTCTTGCCAGGGGTCCGTGACCTTGGCGCGGATCATCGGCTTGAGGATGCGCTCCCGGTGGGTAGCGTAGCCCCAGGCGAAACGGCCCTTCACGCAGGAGTGCCCGCGGTTCGCTTCGCCATCCTTGTAGGGCACCATGCGGACCAGCTCTTCGCCGCGCATCTCGGCCTTGAAGGCGCAACCGACGCCGCAATACGCGCACGTCGTGACGACCGAGTGCTCGGGCTTGCCGATCTCGATCACTTTCTTTTCGTTCAGCGTCGCGGTCGGACAGGCCTGCACACAGGCGCCGCAGGAGACGCATTCCGAGCCGAGGAAGCTTTCCTGCATGCCGGGCGACACGCGGCTGTCGAAGCCGCGGCCGGCGATGGTGAGCGCGAAGGTGCCCTGCACCTCCTCGCAGGCCCGTACGCAGCGCGAGCAGACGATGCACTTCGACGGGTCGTAGGTGAAATACGGATTCGACTCGTCCTTGGGCAGCCAGTTCGGATTGCCGGCGTCGCCGGATTTGGCGAAAACGTGGTTCTCGCCCTGATAGCCGTAGCGCACGTCGCGCAGCCCCACGGCGCCCGCCATGTCCTGCAGTTCGCAATCGCCGTTGGCCGAGCAGGTCAGGCAGTCGAGCGGATGGTCGGAGATGTAGAGCTCCATCACGCCCTTGCGGAGCTTGCTGAGCCGCTCGGTCTGCGTCTTCACCACCATGCCGGGCGCGACCGGCGTGGTGCAGGAGGCGGGCGTGCCGGCGCGGCCTTCGATCTCGACCAGGCAGAGCCGGCACGAGCCGAATGCATCGACCATGTCGGTCGCGCAGAGCTTGGGGATCTGCGTGCCCATCTCCATCGCGGCGCGCATGATCGAGGTGCCTTCCGGCACCGTGACCTTCTGGCCGTCGATGGTCAGCGTTACGTCCTTGGTGGCCTTGGAGCGCGGCGTGCCGTAGTCCACTTCGTGTACGAGCGACATGGCGGTCTCCTTATTCAGCGGCCTGGAGCGGCTTGCGCTCCGCGCCGAAATCTTCCGGGAAATGGGTGAGGGCGCTCATCACCGGGTAGGGCGTGAAGCCGCCGAGGGCGCAGAGCGAGCCGAACTTCATGGTGTTGCAGAGGTCTTCGAGCACCGTGAGATTGGCGGCGCGGTTCTCGCCGCGGATGATGCGATCCATCGTCTCGACGCCGCGTGTGGAGCCGATGCGGCACGGCGTGCACTTGCCGCAGGATTCGATGGCGCAGAACTCCATCGCAAAGCGCGCTTGCTTCGCCATGTTGACGGTGTCGTCGAACACCACGATGCCGCCGTGGCCGATCAGGCCGTCGCGCGCCGCAAACGCCTCGTAGTCGAATGGCGTGTCGAACAGCGCGCGCGGAAAGTAGGCCCCGAGCGGACCGCCGACCTGCACGGCCCGCACCGGGCGGCCCGTGAAGGTGCCGCTGCCGATGTCGTCGACCAGCTCGCCGAGCGTGACGCCGAACGCGGTCTCGAACAGGCCGCCATGCTTGATGTTGCCGGCCAGCTGAATCGGCATGGTGCCGCGCGACTTGCCCAGGCCGAAGTCCTTGTAGAACGCCGCGCCCTTTTCCAGGATCACCGGCACCGAGGCGAACGACAGCACGTTGTTGATGACGGTGGGCTTGCCGAACAGGCCCTGATGTG
>CAKZHN010000030.1 GCA_936924235.1 uncultured Rhodoplanes sp.
GCACTTTCTGAAAACAGAATGCCGTTGTTGGCCAGGATGCCGACCGGCATGCCATAGAGATGCGCGAAGCCGGTCACCAGCGTGGTGCCGTACAGCGCCTTGAACTCGTCGAAGTCGGAGCCGTCGACCAGCCGCGCGATGATCTCCCGGGCATCGACCTGCTTGCGCAGGTCGCCCGGCACAATGCCGTCGAGCTCGGCGCTGTCGTAATGCGGCTCACGCGGCGGCAGCAGCGGAATGTCGACGGACTTTTTGGTGTTGAGATTGGCGACGATCCGCCGCGCCAGCGTCAGCGCGTGCATATCGTCCGCCGCCATGTAGTCGGCAACGCCGGACTTCCGCGTGTGCACGTCGCCGCCGCCGAGCTCCTCCGCCGTGACCTCCTCGCCCGTCGCGGCCTTCACCAGCGGCGGGCCGCCGAGGAAGATCGTGCCCTGCCCTTTGACGATGATGGTCTCGTCGCTCATTGCCGGCACGTAAGCCCCGCCCGCCGTGCATGAGCCCATTACCACGGCGATCTGCGGAATGCCGAGCGACGACAGGGTCGCCTGGTTGTAGAAGATGCGGCCGAAGTGCTCGCGGTCGGGAAACACTTCGGTCTGGTGCGGCAGATTGGCGCCGCCGGAATCCACCAGATAGATGCAAGCGAGACGGTTCTCCCGCGCGATCTCCTGGGCGCGCAGATGCTTCTTCACGGTCATCGGGTAGTAGGTGCCGCCCTTGATGGTCGAGTCGTTGCAGACGATCACGCACTCGCAGCCTTCGATGCGGCCGATGCCGGTGATGAGCCCGGCGCCGTGAATGGCGTCGTCGTACATGCCGCCCGCGGCCAGCGGCGACAGTTCCAGAAACGGCGCGCCGGGATCGATCAGTCGCATCACACGATCTCGTGGAAGAAGCTTTCCGCGCGAGAGATGGCGTTCGCGGATGCGCTGCGGGCCGCCGAGAGCCGCTTCGGCGCGTTTCGCCTTCAGCTCGTCGGCCAGCGCGCGCATGCGCGAAGCGTTGTCGGTGAACTCCGCCGAACGCGTGTCGATGTTGGATGCGATAGGCAACCGAATCTCCCCGGACGGTTTCTTGCTCTGCACAAATCTAACGTGAATGCCGCTTCAGGGTGGAACAATTATCCAGCATCGGACGTTTTGCGGAACGAATTTTATCGGCTGTTGTTGTTTGCAGAGCCGATGGGATCGGCAAGGAACGACAATCATCAGAGGAGATGGGTATGAAGAAAGCGCTTCTGGCGACGGTAGCCGCTGCGGCACTGTTTGCAGGTTCGGGACTGGCGATGGCCGAAGGCGCCGCCAAGGATCAAGGCGGGGCGAAGGCCGGCGCGGCCGAGATGAATCGCGGCGGCGCGGAGATGAACCGCGGTGCCGAGCAGAAGGGCGGCGCGGAGATGAAGGGCAAGCCGTCGACCACCGGCCAGGCCGCCCCCATGGACAGCAAGGCTGACAGCAAGGCCGGCGCGGACGTGAAGTCGGGCCAGGCCGAGCCGAAGGCCGGTGCCGCCGAGCACAACAAGTCGCAGGCCCAGAGCAAGGAAAGCCCGGCGACCGGCAAGACCCAGGCCCAGGAAAACAAGGCTGCTCCGTCCAGCAAGACCCAGGCGCAGGACACCAAGCAGCAGCCCGCCGCGAAGTCGGCGCAGGACAACAAGGCCGGCGCCAAGACCAGCACCACCGGCCAGGGCGCGGCGGCGAGCACGCACACCTTGACCACCGAGCAGAAGACCACGATCCGCAAGACCGTGATCCAGTCGAGCAGCGCGCCGAAGATCCAGCGCAGCCAGATCAACTTCAACATCAGCGTCGGCACGGTGGTGCCGCGTGGCGGCGTGGTGCGCTTCGCTCCGCTGCCGACCACGATTGTCGATATCTACCCGGAGTACCGCGGCTACGAGTACTTCGTGGTCGACGAGGAGGTCGTCATCATCGACCCGGCGTCGTACAAGATCGTGGTGGTGCTGAACGTCTAGCCATTGCGACACTGCAAATGCACGAAGGGCGGCCCGCTGGGCCGCCCTTCGGCTTTTTTTGGAACGCTGCCTGTGTCGCTAGGCGCGGACTTCCTGGCGCTGAAACGCCACGTAACCCACGACGTAGAGCAGGATCGTGCCGGCGACGAGGCTCACCATCTGCGGCCAGGCCTGGATGATGCTCTCGTTCAACGGCAGCGGTGACTGAATGCGGCCCTGGAACTGGGCCAGCAGCGTGGTCATCGACTGGGCGTCCGGGTTGAGCATCGCCACCACGGCCTCGCCGTACAGCGTGCCGGGCGAGATCCGCGACAGCGCGGTCTGCCAGGCCAGCGTGTCTGGCGTCGGCAGGCCGAGCGTGGCGAAGCGGATGTCGGAGGGCGAGATCACCTCGCCGAGCATCTGCGCCAGCGCGGGCCAGAGCAGTGACAGGAACAGCCACAGGCCGAGCGCGACCAGCGCCGCCGTGGCGGTCGAACGGAACACCACCGAGAGCAGGATCGACAGCGCCAGCCAGATGCCGCCATAGGCGATGGTGACGAACAGGAACACCAAGAGCCGGCCGATCTCCTCGGCGCTGGGCGGGATGCCCAGCCGAAGGAGGCCATAGCCGAGCACCAGCAGCCACAGCGTGACGAGGCAGATGGTCAGCGTGACCAGGCCGGCCAGGAATTTCCCGAACAGCAGCGCGTCGCGATAGATCGGCTGCGCCAGGATGCGGGACATGGTGCGGCGGTTGTATTCGCCGTTGACCGAATCGAAGCCGAGCCCGATCGCCATGATCGGCACCAGAATGCTGATCACGACGACGAAGGACAGCAGCGTCTGGCCGGGCGGCGCGAACAGCCGCAGGAACAGGAACGGGTCTTCCGCCGTGGTGTTGCGGATCTGCTCGGCGGCAAAATAGACCACCGCCGCGCCCAGCACGACGACCAGAAGCTGCATGACCAGCATCCGCGCACTGGTCAGATGGTCGAACAGCTCGCGGAAGAACACGACGCTCATGCCCTGCCAGGGCGAGCCTTCACGCTGCGGCATTTCGCGCTCCCCGGCTCTGGAAGTAGGCGTTGTAGATGGCGTCGAGCGACGGCTCGGCGATCGACAGACGGCGCAACGCACCACCGGCGTTGACCACCGCGGCGGCGGCCTGCGGCCGCACGTCGTTTTCGGACAAGAGCCGGTAGCGGTTCGGGCCCGACTGATCGACGGCCCTGACGCCGGCGATGTCGGAGAACCTGACCGCGAGCCCCTCGCCTTCGGCCTCGACCTCGACGTTGTAGCCGCCGCCCAGGACCTCGCGGGCGAGCTCCGGCACGGTGCCGAGCAGCGCGATCTTGCCGGAGTTGAACAGCGCGACGCGGTCGCAGATGCTCTGCACGCGCTCCAGCAGATGCGATGACACGAGCACCGCGACACCGTGCTGCTTGAGCGAGCGGATCATCTCCAGCAACTCGGAGGTGGCGTGCGGATCGAGGCCCGAGGTCGGCTCGTCGAGGATCGCGATCTCGGCGTTTTTCATCAGGATTTCGGCGAGGCCCAACCGCTGGCGCATGCCGCGCGAGAAGGCGCCGACCCGCTTCTGGCCGACGTCGTTGAGGCCGACGCGTTCCAGCGCCTCGGCGATGCGCTTGTCGCGCTCGCCCGACGGGATCCCGATCAGGGCCGCGGTGTAACGCAGATTGTCCACCGCGGTCATGTGGTCGTAGAAGCCGACCGTGTCCGGCAGATAGCCGACCACGCGCTTCACCTGCAGCGGCTCGCGCGTCGGGTTGTGCCCGAGCACGCTGACCTTGCCGGAGGTCACCTCGGTCAAGCCCAGCATCATCAGGATGGTGGTGGTCTTGCCGGCGCCGTTCGGCCCGAGCAACCCGAGCACGGTGCCCTG
>CAKZHN010000031.1 GCA_936924235.1 uncultured Rhodoplanes sp.
CCCAAACAAGACAAGGAGCGACGGGTCTGATTCAACGAAGTTGAATCAGACCCTAGCGGCGCGCGATCAGCGGTAGTTGGTTGTCAGCGGCGGTTCGCCCGGCCGGCCGACCCGCTTGTGCGGCTTGGCGGTGCGCTCGGCCTTGGCCTTTGACGGCCGCGGTGCGGACTGGGCCGGCGCCGCCGCAGGCTCCGCCTCCGCCTCGGCCGGACGCGCGTCCACGGCCAGCGCGGCAAACCGCCAGCGTCCCTCGACCGACTGATAGGCGATATTGAACCCCAGCCGGAGCGGCCGGCTCGGAAAGTAGCCGGTGACGCGCAGCAGCCCCTGGCCGTCGATTCCGGCGGGCTTCACCAGGCGCGGATCGAGCACGAGGATCGCCGATATGTCGATCCTGTTCTCGCGAAAACCCGCAAAGCTCTCGGCCAGCTTGCTGGCGTTGTTCTCCTGCTGGAACGATGGCGCCGCGAGCCCCAGCAGCACACTGTAGTTGTTGGTCAGGTTGGCGTCGTTGAAGGCCGTCAGCGTGGAGCGGAGCAGCAGCACCGGCAGGTCGGCGCCGGGCAGCACCGCCCCGGACGGCGACGGTTGCACCGTCATCTTGGATTCGGAGCGCAGGGTCGGCGGCGGAAACACCGGCGGCGCCGGCACCGGGGCGTCCGGCGGATTGGCGGGCGTGGCGGCCTGGGCCGGCGATGAGGGAGCCTGGCCCGGGGTCTGCGCCTGGGCCGGCAATTGCGATTGCGCCAAGGTTTGCCCGGACAACAAGAGCGACGACGCCAGCAACGCTCCGGCCAGGCGGCGTCCGTAAGTCAAGATCATCCCGGTCCTCTCGATCACGAATCGATTGGACGACAAGAATACAGACAGCAAAGGCAGGCCGCACCCGCTACTCGATCACCTCGTCGGCAATTGCCATCATGCCGGACGGCACGGTGAGACCGAGCGTCTTCGCGGTGCGAAGATTGATCACCAGCTCGAACTTCGAGGTCTGCAGCACCGGCAGGTCGGCGGGCTTCTCGCCCTTCAGCACCCGGCCGGCATAGACGCCGGTCTGGCGCGCGACGTCTTTCGCGCTCGCGCCATAGCTCATCAGGCCGCCGGCGGCCGTGAACTCGCGCTGCACCGACATGCTCGGCATGGCGGCCGCTTGCGACAGCGCCACGAACTGCTTGTGCCGGCTGTTGAGCACCGCGTCCGCGCCGATGACCACGGCATCGCTGTGCTTGAGCGCCTCGGATGCGAAGGCTGCGTCGATCTCGTGCTCGTTGCCCGCCTTGAGCGCCGTGACCGTCAGGCCGAGCGTCTTAGCCGCGCCCTGCAGGTCCTCGATCTGCGCTTCGCTCGACGGATTGCTCGGATTGACGATCAGCAGCACGGATTTCGCCTTGGGCAGAATCTCCCGCAGCAGGCCGAGCCGCTTGCCGCCCAGGTTGGTGGCGAAGAACGACACCCCGGTGGTGTTGCCGCCCGGACGGTTGAGGCTTGCGACGAAGCCCTGCGCGACCGGATCGTTGCCGGCATAGAACACGATCGGGATCGTCGAGGTGGCAGCCTTCGCGGCGCGCGTGGCGGCATCCGAGAACGGCGCGATCACCGCGACGCGGCGCGCCACGAGATCGGCCGCGAGCGCAGGCAGGCGGTCGAAATGACTCTCGGCGAAGCGGAACTCGATCGCGACATTGCGGCCCTCGACAAAGCCCGCTTCGGCGAGGCCTGAGCGGAAGCCCGCCACCAGATGCGCGTAGCCCTGCGGATCGGCCGTGCTCAGGAATCCGACGACGGGCAGGGTGGAGTCCTGCGCGTGCGCCGCTTGCGGCCACGCGGCCAGTGCGCCGCCCGCAACCTTGAGAAAGTCCCGCCGCCTCATGCCCATCCCCCGAGGAGCGCATCGTAGCCAATCCGGCGTGGCCGCCGGAAGGCCCGATGCGCCTCGGAGCAGGGATCAGTGCAACTCACTCGTCCGCGGCGGCCGCGTGCTTCCAGGTGTGATCCGGATTGAACTCGCTGATCGACGCCGCGATCTTGGCCGTGTTCTCGCCGAGATCCTTCTCGAACACCACGCCGTCGTTGTTGACCATGAACGTCGCGATGCCCGAATTGCCGTATTCGGCCGGATAGGCGACCAGCGCGAAGCCGCCGATCATGTTGCCCCCGACCACATAGTCCACCGCACCGCCGAGTGCCGACGAGCCCTGCCGCGTCAGGACCTTGTAGTAGTAGCCGTGGAACGGAATCCGCCCGGCGCCGATCTTGTAGCCCTGCTCGGTCGCTGCCGCGACGGTCTCGCCGAGCGGGCTGTCGGGCTCGCCTGCGGCCGTCGGCCAGTACAGGCCGTCCTTCTTGCCCGGGCTGCTGATGATGCGCTGCGCGTAGACCGGCATGCCGTTCGAATCCTTCGTCTTGTCGGCATACTCGTTCTGTGCGTCGTAATAGGCGAGGCAGGCCTGGATCGTCGAAAGCTCGTTGCGGCCGATGCGTCGCGCGAGGATCTCCTCGCGGCCGGCCGCGGCGTCGAACGACCATTTGCCGTCTTTCTGCACGACCGGGATCGGGAACGGCCAGTCCTCGGCGCCGATCACCAGCGTCGACGGTTTGCCGCTCTCGGCTTCGATGCGGTGCTTCACGTCGTAGGCGGCAAGAAACGCCTTCTTGGTGTTGTCGTCCTCGACCGGATCGCCGGACGACAGGAGGTCGCGGGCCTTCGGGCCGAGGATGCCGAGCACGGTCTTGCGGTCGCCTGAGCGGGCCGCCGTGACCAGCGCGTCGACTGCGGCCTCTGCCGTGTCGAAGCGCTGTTGAGCGGCCACCGGCAAGGTCGAGGCCCACAGTGCCACAGCGATGCCCGTGGCGAGCAGTGACGTACGAAATGCAATCATGCTGGCCTCCCTTACCTGTCGCCGCCCGCGGCCGCGTGCGGAATCCGTCCGCCTGCCGCCATCCAATGCTCGTAGCTCTCGAACGGAACGCCGAGCTTGCGGTACTGCACGCGCAGATAACCGTCCTCGCCGCGCATCACCGCGTCTGGCCGCACCGTCTGCACCTCCTGCGCGATCACGCCGACATAGGGGCGGCTGCCGCCGTTGTAGACGAAGCGGTAGAAGCCGAGACCGTTGTCGAGATGTCCGAGCAGCACGACGTCGTGTTTCAGCTGGATGTCGGAGCGCCGGCCGCCGCCACCACCCCGGCCGCCACCGCCACCACCGCCGCGACCACCGCCGCCGCCGGCGTGCATTCCGCCGCCACCACCG
>CAKZHN010000032.1 GCA_936924235.1 uncultured Rhodoplanes sp.
CAACGCGCTGGTTGCGACGCCCGACACGAAATCGAAGGGGCTCGGGATCATCGACGACAAGCTGATGGCCGAGAGCGTCGACCTGATCGCCAAGGGCATCGGCGCCGACGGCAAGGTCGCGGCGAAGGACACGTATGACAAGAGCGCGCTGCCGCAGCCGCCGGTCAAGCCGTAGATGCCGATGGTACTGCCACGCACATGTAACTCGACCCGTCACCCTGAGGTGCGAGCGCGAAGCGCGAGCCTCGAAGGGGACGGCCCGTGTGCCCATCGCGAATCCGGGCCGTTCATCCTTCGAGGGCCGGCTGCGCCGGCCACCTCAGGATGACGGGGAGGGAGTCATCTGCCGCGTTCGGCGTGCTGGACGGCGTCGGCAAGACCTTCCCGGCCTCGTCGCGCGGCGCGGCCGATGTGGTCGCGCTGGAGCGCGTCACCTATTCGTTCCGGCAGGGCGAGTTGGTGTCGCTTCTTGGCCCGAGCGGCTGCGGCAAGACCACGCTGCTGCGGATCGTCGCCGGCATGACCAAGGCCAGCAGTGGCCGCGTCGAGGTGCGCGGGCGCGAGGTCGCGGGGCCCCAGGAGGATTTCGGCTTCGTGTTCCAGACGCCGAATCTGCTCCCCTGGCGGAGCGTGCTGTCCAACGTGCTGTTCCCGATGGAGATCGCCGGGAGGAACGATGCGGCGGCGAAACAGCGCGCGCTGGAATTGCTGGAGTTGGTCGGGCTCGGCGCGTTCGCCAAGAGCCGGCCGCATCAGCTTTCCGGCGGCATGAAACAGCGCGTCGCGCTGTGCCGCGCGCTGGTGCCGTCACCGTCGCTGCTGCTGATGGACGAGCCGTTCGGCGCGCTCGACGAATTGACGCGGATGGAGATGCAGGACCTGCTGCTCGACATCCGCCGCGTGTCGGGCACCACGGTGGTGTTCGTCACCCACAGCATTTCGGAGGCGATTTATCTGGCCGACGAGGTGCTGGTGTTCTCAAAGCGCCCCGGCCGTGTCATCGACCACATCCGCACCGGGCTTGCCTATCCGCGGACGCCGGAGCTCCGTTACACGCCGGAATTCACCGCGCTGGAGCATCGCGCCGGCGCGGGGCTCGGCGTGGTGCATCAGCGGGGCGCGTCATGAGCGACAGCCGCGCCATCCGCGTGCTGCTGCCCGTCGCGGGCCTCGTCCTGCTGATCGCGGTCTGGCATCTCTATGTGGTCGCATTCGATGTGCCGCAGGCGGTGCTGCCCAAGCCCATGCAGGTGCTGGAGGCGAGCATCGCCAACTGGCGGATCGTCGTCTCCGAGGGCTGGATCACGCTCCTGGAAAGCCTCTACGGCTTCATCCTGGCTTTCGTGCTCGGCGTGCCGCTCGCAGTCGCGATCGCGGGCTCGCGGACGCTGAACCTGATGTTCTATCCGCTGCTGATCGCGACGCAGTCGCTGCCCAAGGTCGCGCTCGCGCCGCTCATTCTGGTCTGGCTCGGCACCGGCATGGAGTCCAAGCTCGCCATCGCCTGGCTGGTGGCGTTCTTCCCGATCGTGGTCGATACTGCGACGGGACTTCGCAACACGCCGGCCGAGTTTCTCGATCTCGCGACCGCGGTGCGGGCGAGCGCATTCCAGACGTTCTGGAAGATCCGGTTTCCCGCGGCGCTGCCGTTCGTCATTTCGGGCTCGAAGGTCGCGATCACGCTGGCGGTGATCGGCGCCGTGATCGGCGAGTTCATCGGCTCGAACGAAGGGCTCGGCAATCTGCTGCTGGTCGCCAACTCCCAGGTCAACGTCTCGCTGGCGTTCGCCTGCCTGATCGGGCTCGCCGTGATCGGCATCGGGCTCTACGCGGCGGTGGCCGCGGTCGAGCTTGCGCTCAAGCCGTGGTTCGGCGCCACGGGGCATTGATTCAGCACGGTCATTCCGGGGCGCGTGCGAAGCACGCGAACCCGGAATCCATAACCCCGATTCGTGGTTATGGATTCCGGATCGCCGCTTCGCGGCGTCCGGAATGACCGCGGGGCGGGGAGAGAGCTACGCCCTGCGACTCTCTTCCAAAATCCGCTTCACATGCGCGCTGCGGCTGTCGTGGTCGCGCATCAGGTCATCGACGCCCCAACTCAGGTCCTTGTTGCGGCGCTGCTCGCGCGGCTTGTGCTGGTCGGTGATGTAGGAGCCGTCGCTGCGGCCCTGCGTGACGAGGCCTGCGCCGAACGCGCCCTGCCGCTTCTGATAGAGCGCGAGGCCTGCCTCGGTACCGTGCGCTGAGATCGCATCGGCGAGGCATTCAGCGTCCATCGCGCATTTGGTGGTGCCAGCGCCGGGATGCGGCCGCACCAGGAACGCAGCATCGCCGAGCAGCGCCACGCGGCCGAACACGATCTGCGGCGAGATCATGTCGAAGATCGCCTGGAAGAACGGCCGCGGATCGCGCTCGAAAATCTCGGCTACCTGCGGCGCGACCAGCGCCCGCGCCTGGGCCTTGGCCCAGGCGATCACGTCGGGGCGCAGCAGGGGCGGCGCGATCGAGGTGCCGTGGCATTTCCCCGACGAGTCGGTGCAGAAGTCGGTGAGCTGTTCCGGCGTGGTCGGGCGGTACCAGACGATGTTGTAGGCGCGCTTGCCGGGCTGGGTCTCGTTGTTGCTGCCCGGCACCGGATAGGCGAGGAACAGCTCGCCGGGCGGCAGGCAGTAGGTGTAGTTGGCGACCAGCTCGGCGCGGATCGGCTCAGGGATGTCGCGCTCGTCGAGCTTGGCGCGCCAGGCAACGTAGCCGGCATAGTCCGGATGCAGATCGGGCAGGAACAGCTCGCGCACCGTGGAGCGGCCGCCATCGGCGCCAATGAGAAGGTCGCCGTGCTCGCGGCTGCCGTCGGAGAAGATCGCGGTGACGCCGCTCGTGTCCTGCTCGATGCGGACGAGCGATTTGCGCAGGTGATAGGTCGCGTCGGGCACCTGGTCGCGCAGCGAGCGGAATACCCGGCCCCAGGAGCTCATCACCCGCACGGTGGCGCGCTTGTCGTAGGTGCGGCCGGACTTATCCAAGAACACAACCTGGTTGACGCGGATGCCCATGGAGTCGTCGAACGGAATGCCGAGCCGCCGCGTCACGTCGTGCAGTTGCGGATGGGTGCTGATGCCGGCGCCGCGGCCGGTCAGCTCCTCGACGTTGCGCTCGAACACGTCGGCGTCCCAGCCGATGCTGCGGAACATGTTGGCGGCAAACAGTCCGCCGACCGAACCGCCGATGATGATCGCGCGGGGCTTGGTCATCGGATCCGCCTATTTCGTGATCCGGTCGAGCTCGGCCACGTCATCGGTTGAGAGTTTGACGTTGCCGGCGCGCACATTCAGCTCGACCTGCTCCGGCGTCATAGCGCCGGCTATCACGCTCGCGGTGACCGGCCGGGCCAGCAGCCAGCCGAACGCGATGTCGAGCATGCTGTGACCGGTCCGTGCCGCGAAGTCGCGCAGCCGGTCCGCCATGGTCCAGTTCCGCTCGTTGATGACATCGGTGGCGTGGTGACTGCTGTAGGCGAGCCGCGCGTCCTTCGGCAGCGGCTTGCCGCGAAGATATTTGCCGCTGAGAAAGCCGCCGGCAAGCGGCGCATAGGGCAGCAGCGTCATTCCGCGTTTCAACATCAGCGGCGCAAGCTCGCGCTCGATCTTGCGCACCAGCAGGCTGTATTCGTCCTGGCAGGTGACGAACGCGGCGGTGCCGGTGCGGGCCGATGTGTCGAGCGCGGCCGAAACCTGAGTGCCTGAGAAGTTCGAGCAGCCGATCGCGCGCACCTTGCCGTCGCGGACCAGATCGTCCAGCGCGCGCAGCGTCTCCTCGATCGGGGTGTTCGGATCGGGGTAGTGGACCTGGTAGAGGTCGATGTAGTCGGTGCGCAGCCGTTTGAGACTCGCCTCCACGGTGCGGGCAATGGTCCGCCGCGACGCGCCGCTCGGACTGCCCCAGCCGAACTTGGTGGCGATCACCACCTGAGCGCGGCGCTTGCCGATCGCCTCGCCCAGGAACGACTCCGAGGTGCCGTCGCCATAGACGTCGGCGGTGTCGAACAGCGTGATGCCGAGATCGATGGCGCGGTCGACCACGGCGCGGGCCACGGCCACGTCATGGATGCGGCGGCCGAAGTTGTTGCAGCCGACGCCGACGACGGAGACTTCGATGTTGGATTGGCCGAGCTTGCGTTTTTCCACCTATCGTGCCTCACACTCCGCCGTCATGCCCGGCCTTAGCCGTCCGAAGGACGGCGTCGCTTCGCTCGCCTATGGTGCCGGCATCTCGCTTAGGATGGCACAGTGCGTCCCTTGTCGAGATGGCCGGGACAAGCCCGGCCATGACGTGGATGGACGTTGCCATGCGTTTTCTACTGAGACCGCTGCAGCCCCAGAATCTTCCGCGCCTCGTCCGGTGTCGCAACCTCGCGATTGAGGCTCTGCGCGATGCCGACCATCTTCTCGACCAGCACGGCGTTGCTCTTCGCGAATTCGCCCGGCCGGATGTACGGGTTGTCCTCGTAGCCGACGCGGACGTGGCCGCCGAGCGCGACCGCGAGCGCCAGGATCGACCACTGCTTCTCCGGGTTCATCACACTGACGTTCCAGATCGTGTCCGGCGGCAGGTTGTCGACGAAGAACTGCAGCGCGCGCTCGGTCGGCGGCATCCAGGTGCCGCCCGGCCAGCCGATGAACAGCGTGACGTAGGTCTGCTTCTTGAGGTAGCCGGCCTTGCGCACGAAATCGAGATGCCAGAACGCGCCGGTCTGGAAGCACTCGCATTCGAGCTTGACCTTGTGCTCTTCCGCGGCCTTCGCATAGGCGATCAGCTCCTCGACCGGATGGATCGCCATCATGCGCTTCGGCGGCAAGGTCGGCACCGGCTGGAAGTATTCGTCATGGGCGTTGAAGGCGACCGCCATCATGTCGGGGCCGAGCTTCATCAGCTCGATCTTCTCCTCGATGCGCGCCGAGGCGACGCCATACTGCATGATCGGGTCGACCTTGCCCATGATCGACTCGTGCAGCCGCTTCCAGTCGGCGTGATGGATCTTCGACACCATCTTGCCGTCGGCCTGGAAGGTCTCCTCCAGCGTGCGGCGGCCGTGGATGTGCGCGATGGCGGCGCCGGCATTCACGGCGTCGACGTATTGTTGCGTGACGCCGGGGATGTCTTCCTGGGTCGGGCAGAGATTGTTGTGCGGATAGGACGTGCGCGAGTCGCCGGCGACCGTGATGATCAGCTTTTCCATGTCGTTTCCTCGTTGCGATGCGGCCGAATGCTCACGCGACGGCTTCTATGTTCCGGGTTTTGGCGGATTTGACCACGGCGTCGAACACCGACATGCCGTGCAGCACTTCATCGATCTTGACCGGGTAGGGGCGCTTCTCGGCGATGCAGCGGCCGAACTCGACCAACTCGGCGTTCAGCATGTCGAAGCCCTCGCTGTCGATGATCTCATCGGGCGGTGCGGTGACCGGGCCGGTCGGCGCCGCGCTCGATGTCGGGACGAAGCGGAAGCGCGACAGATTGGGCTTGGAGAACTCGGCGAGGCCCTTGGTGCCGAACAGCGTGAAAGAAAGCGTCGTCGCGGTGGCGACCGAGCAGAACAGCAGGCCTGTGGCGCCGTTCTTGAACCGCAGCATGATGTTGGTGGTGTCGTCCGAGGGACCCGGAATGTAGCGGCCGGTGGTGACCAGCACGTCGCGCACCTCGCCGCCGAATTCGATCATGTGGTCGATGGAATGCACGCCGACTGCCGTGATGGCGCCGCCCGGCGCCTCGTCAGGCTGCGCCCGCCAGTTGTCGGCAGCGATGAACTGGCCGGTCGAGGTGGTGTGGGTCGCGACCATCGACATCACCTGACCGAGCTGGCCTGACGCGAGGCGCTTGCGGATTTCCACGACCGAAGGATGGAAGCGCCGGTTGAAGCCGACCGCCAGCACGATGCCGGCCTTCTTGGCGGCGGCCACAACCTGCTCGGCGCTCGGCCGGTCGAGCGTCAGCGGCTTCTCGACATGGATGTGCTTGCCGGCCGCGGTCGCGGCAGCCACCTGCGCGGCGTGCTGGCTGTGCGGCGTCGCCAGCACCACGGCGTCGATGCTGCGATCGGACAGGATGTCCTCGAGCCGGTCGCGCAGCGGGATATTCTTTTCGCGGCAGTAGTCTTCGGCGCTTGCTCTCGTGCGTGTGTGAGCCGCGACAAACTGGATCGCATCGGTCTTGCCCTGCACGGCATTGACCAGCGAGCGGCCCCAGCGGCCGAGCCCGACAATCGCAGCGCGCACGGTCATTTCGGGATCACCGGCAGCAGCACATATGGCTCGAAGCCGCCGCCGAAATGCAGCGTGTTCTTGCCGCCGAAGATCATCGGCGGACGGTCGTGCGGATTGGTGTGCGTGAAGGGCCCGACGCCCTTCATCGGGTAGGGCGCGTGCGGCAGCGCGATGTCGGTGCCGTCGACCTCGTAGTCCTTGCCGCGCACGCTGAGCGCGAGCCGATAGCCCTTCGGCACCACGATCGAGGTCGGCAGGATTTCGATATCCAGCTCCACCGGCTCGCCGGGCCGAAGCGGCTGAAGCTCATCATGCGTGTGATACGGCCGATAGGGTTTGCTTTCCTTCGGATCAAGCTTGCGATGCGACGCCCGCAGCCAGCCGAGACCCACCGGCACCCGCGGATCGTTCGAGCCGATGAAGGTCACTTCCTTGCCGCTCGGGTCGAACAGCCGCAGCACCAGGAACAGGTCGGCGTCGGTGGTGTCCGACGACACGTAGAGCTTCACCGCGACCGGCCCGGTGATCTCCATTTCCTCGGTGAACGCTTCGGTGCTGAAGGTGACGCCGTCGCTTCCGGTCTCGTAAGTCAGCATCGCCTGGTCGGTCGGCGGGTCGTTGCACAGCTCGCGGTCGGGATGCAGGTAAAGCTTGGTCCACTGCGTGCGCGCCAGCGGCCATTCGTTCTCGGCGCGCTGCACGAATTTCTCGTCCGGGTGGCGGACGTTCAGCAGCACCTTGGGCTGCTTGTCCCAGCCGTTGTCGAGACCTTTCAGGAAGTGGTCGAAGAACTTCTTCTGCAGGTCGTGGCCGTACTTTGCATAGAACAGCGTGAAGTGCGTGTCGCCGTGCACCTCGAGCCATTTCTGCTTGGAGCCGGTACGCAGGAAGCCCTCGAAGTTGCCGCGCGGATGCAGCCCCATGCCGCCCCAGTTGGCGGCCGAGAACAGCGGCGTCTCGATGTCCTCGAACTTCGGCAGCCGCGCCTGGTGGTAGTCGTCGATCAGCCGGTGGCGCAGTGCGTCGCCGTCGCAGTCGGCGCGGTTCTTTTTCAGTTGCGCTTCGGAGAGCGTGTCCGGCCCCGCGACCGGTTCACCGGTCACGGCGCTCTTGGCGCCGCGATCGCCAACGCCGTTCTGCACGGCGGTGACCTGGCGGGGATACCAGGTCGAGAAGAAGTCACTGAGAATGCCACCGTGGCGGCACAGCTCGCGGTAATAGTCCGACGAGCCCTCCCAGATGCACAGCGCGGCGAGGTGCTTTGGCTTCAGCGGCGCGGCCTGCCACTGGTTCATCGAATAGTACGAGATGCCGTGCAGGCCGACCTTGCCGTTCGACCAGGGCTGCACGCCGGCCCAGTCGACGCTCAGCGCGATGTCTTTCGCCTCGCGCGGCGACCAGACCTCGAGAAAGCCCTCGGAGCGGCCGGCGCCGCGGGAATCCACCCGCACCAGCACGTAGCCCTCCGGCACCCATTTCTCGGGATCGAACAATTCCCAGTTCTGGTATTTGTTGCTGGAGCCCTCAAGCACCTCCGGCGCGGATTTGACGATGCGGAGCCACTGGCTCTTGTAGCCCTCCTGCATCGCCAGCCCCTTGGCATAGGGGCCGTAGCTCATGATCACCGGATATTTGCCGTCTTTCACCGGCCGGAATACGTCGGCGCGGAGCGTCACGCCGTCATTCATCGTGATCGGCGTATCCCAATCGATCTTCATTCCATCGCGAATTTCGGATTTCATGGGTGTGCGTCACCGTTGGACGAGTTTTCTTGCCGGCGGCCAGAACGCTAACATTGAAGCCGGGAGCCACGAAAGACCATGTTCCGCAACGCTGCCATCATCGGGGTAGGCCAGTCGGCCTACACACGGCGCCCGGAACCGGGCCAGACTGCGCTGCATTTCATGCGTGACGCGGTGGTCGCGGCGTTGAAGGACGCGCAGCTCGACGCGAAAGACATCCAGGGCTTCGCGGTGGCGTCGTTCTCGCTGGCGCCCGACGCCGTGGTCGATCTCGCCTGGAAGCTCGGGCTGTCGCTGCGCTGGATTATGCAGGACACCAACGGCGGCTCGTCGGCCATGAACATGCTGGGCCACGCGCTACGCGGGGTGGAAGCCGGCGCCGCCGAGACCATCCTGGTGCTGGGCGGCGACGCGACGGGGCTCGCGGGCTACGCCAAGGTCGCGGCGAACTTCAACACCGTGACGCAGAAGCATTTGGCGCCACTGGGCCATGGCGGACCAAACGGCGTCTATGCGCTGGTCGCGAACCGCCAGATGAAGAAATACGGCTTGGAGAAGTCCGACTACGGCCACATCGCCGTGGCGCAACGCGAATGGGCGGCGAAGAATCCGTATGCGGTCTATCGCGCGCCGCTCACCATGGAGGAGTATCTCGCCGCGCCCATGGTCGCCGAGCCGCTGTCGCGTTACGACTGCGTGCCGGTGATCGCGGGTGCGCAGGCGATGATCGTCGCCAATCCGGGCCGCGCACCGAAGGGCCGGCCAGGCGTGCGCGTGCGCGCCCATCGCGGCAGCTTCAACTACGACAACCAGGAGGGCGACGGGCTTGCCACCGGCATCAGCACGTTCGCGAAAGATCTCTGGCGCGATGCCCACGTGCAGCCGACCGATATCGACCTCGCCAGCATCTACGACGACTATCCGACCATGGTGCTGGCGCAGGCCAATGACCTCGGCCTCGTTCCCGACGGCGATCTCGCGCGGTTCTGCCGTGTCACCATCGGCGAGCGGCGCTTTCCGGTGAACACCTGGGGCGGCATGCTGAGTGCCGGCCAGCCCGGCGGCTTCGCGGGAGGTCTCAACGGCATCACCGAGGCGGTGCTTCAGTTGCAGCACCGGGCCGGCGAACGGCAGGTCAAGAACGCGCGCCTCGCGGTCGCGACCGGCTACGGCATGACGATGTATCGCTATGGCGGCACGGCGGCCGCGGCAGTGTTGGAGCGCGTGGAATGAACACTTCAGCAAAAGCGGGCGTGACGATCTGGCGCTGCACGAACTGCGGCACAGGCTTTTTTCCGGAGCGGCTCCTCTGCGCGCGCTGTCATGGCGACAAGTTCGAGACCGATACAGTCTCGAAGGCAACCATCGAGGAAGTCTCCGTCATCCACCACATGCTCGGGCAGGAGAACTGGCAGCCGCGGCGCATCGCCAGCGTGCTGACATCCGATGGTCAGCGCATCACGGTGGGCCTGCGCGACGAATCCCAACCCGGCGACACCATCATGTTGTTCGAAGAGGGCACCGCGCCGTTCGGGTCAGCGGTGGCGAAGTAACCGCGGCGAACCGAGCTGGAATCGATCATCGCGCCAGGGGCCGATCAGCCGTTGCTTGTCGCTGACGCTCGCCTGAACACAACTTTGCAGATCGTCGGTCCGATATTTTCTCGCAAACGGTTGTCAGGTTTGGGCTGACCGCTCGCGGGTTTGTACTGACCGGGCGAGTAAGAAACGCTTAAGCACGACTCAATTAAACAGGCCCGGGGCGTGAAATTATCATCTGCTAGATGGCCCGCGCTTGGCTGCGCGGAGCCCACGGCATGAGAGGGGCCCCGATGACATTCAATGCGCTGAAGAACCTGACCATCAAAGTCAAACTCTATAGCGGTTTCGGCGTTCTCGTTGCGCTCTGCGTCGCGCTATCCGCCTTCGCCATCATGGAATTCAATTCCATTGGCGACAACGTCGGCAAGATGTCGGCGCTGTCGGACAACGCCATCCGCGCGTTGGAGGTCGACGAGTTCTTCGAGAAGATGCGTCGCAGTGGTCTCCGCTATGCCTACGATCACGACGAGCCGTCGTTGAAAGAGAACGGCGAGGTGGCGGCCAGCGCGATCGAGACACTGAAAGAGGCGGCGAAGGCGACTTTATCCGAAGAGCGCCGCAAAATTTACAATGGCTTGCAAGATGAAATTGCCACTGAGCAGAAAAGCACTGCGGCATTGGCCGATGCTGTCCACCGTTCGGTGAGTGGAAAAGCGACGCTCACCCCCGCCGGAGACAAATTGACGGCGAACACCGAAAAGCTCGTCGAACTGGTCAAGGCCGGCGGCGATCAATCGGCCATCTTTCTGGCGACGAAAATCGAATCGGATCTGCTGAAATTGCGCGTCGCCAATTGGCGCAGCCAAGCCGTGCTGGACCCGAAAGGTCAGGCACTGGTCAAGGATACGGCCGACAAGGCACTGGCCGCTATTGCATCACTGGAAAAGGCCGACTCTGCTCAGAACGTCCGAGCGGCGATCGGTGAACTGAAAACGTCGGTCACGGAATATGCGGCGGTTGCCACCGCAACGATCGCAGCCCTGATCAGTACAAAAGACATCTATGCGAACGATCTGTCCCCAAAAGTCCGTAACTCGCAGGGGACCATCATCAAGGCCAAGAATCAGTTGCTGCAAGACTTCGGCAACACCCGCACATTCGTCAGCGCATCGATCGCGAGCACGGTGACGCTTCAGACCGCCGTGGCCGGGGTGGTGGTGCTGTTCGCGGGCGTCATGGCCTGGCTGATCAGCCGCGGCATCTCCAACCCGATCCGCGCCTTGACGGCCGGCATGCGCGAGCTTGCGGCGGGCAACTTTGGCGTCGTGTTGGCCGGCCTCGGCCGCAAGGATGAGATCGGTGACATCGCCGGAGCCGTCGAGGAATTCAAGGTCAAGGCCGCCGAAAAGGCCCAGCGCGACGCGGAGGAAAAGGCCGAGCAGGAGAAGATCGCCGCCGCCGACCGTGAAGCCGCGTCGCAGAAGATGGCCGCCGAGTTCGAAGCCGCGGTGGGCGGCATTGTGCAGGCGGCGGTGGCCGGCGACTTCTCGCAGCGCGTCGACCTCACTGGCAAGACCGGGCTGGTGCTCAATGTCGGCACCTCGCTGAACTCGCTGTGCCAGAACGTCGCCGGAGCGCTCGACGATCTCATCGAGATGCTCAATTCGCTGGCCGAAGGCGATCTGACCAAGCGCATCACGGCTCACTACGAGGGGAATTTTGCGCAGCTGAAAGACAACGCAAACAAGACCGCGGAGCGGATCGGCTCGACCATCGCCGAGATCAAGACCGCGACGCGCGAGGTGACCAACGCCTCGACCGAGATCACCACGAGCACCACCGATCTCTCCCAGCGCACCGAGGAGCAGGCCGCAAGCCTGGAGCAGACCTCGTCCTCGATGGAAGAGATCGCCGCGACGGTGAAGAAGAACGCGGAGAATGCGCAGCAGGTCAATCAGGCGGCCAGCACCACCCGCGACGTGGCGGTGCGCGGCAGCGAAGTGGTGGCTTCGGCGGTCACCGCGATGGCGAAGATCGAGGAGTCGTCCGGCAAGATTTCCGACATCATCGGCGTGATCGACGAGATCGCGCGGCAGACCAACCTGCTGGCGCTCAACGCCGCGGTGGAGGCGGCCCGCGCCGGCGAAGCCGGGCGCGGCTTCGCCGTGGTGGCGTCGGAGGTGCGGAGCCTCGCGCAGCGCTCCGCGCAGGCGGCTAAAGACATCAAGGACCTCATCACTGACAGCACCGGTTTGGTCAAGGAAGGCGTCGACCTGGTCAACCGGGCCGGCACCTCGCTCGACGAGATCGTCGGCTCGATCAAGAAGGTTGCGGACGTGGTCGCCGACATCGCCGCAGCCAGCGCCGAGCAGTCCTCCGGCATCGAGCAGGTCAACAAAGCGCTGACCCAGATGGACGAGGTCACGCAGCAGAACTCGGCTCTGGTCGAGGAGAACGCCGCGACCGCAAGGACGCTCGAGCAGCAGGCCAAGGCGATGGACGACCGCGTCGCCTTCTTCCGCGTCGAGGAAGGCGCGGCAAGTGGCTCAGCTGCGCGCGCGACAACAGCAACGTCGGTGCAGGCAAAGGCCAAGCCCGCACGGCAAGGCGGCCGGGCGTCGGTCGGCCATCCGCCAGTGGCAGGCAACACCGCGCTGAAGATCGATGCGGATTGGCAGGAATTCTGAGCAAGCGGGGACCGCTGCCCTTTCCGATGAAAGGGCAGCGGTACCTTAAGCGCTACTGCATCGTAATCGACACGCCGCCGAGATTGAGGTTGGCCTCGAGGCCGACCTTGACGGCACGCACGTCGAGGATCACGCCCTTTTCATTCTGCAGCCGCGCGGAGCCCGCGCCGCCGACCACGGCGATGCCGGCGCCGACCGCCGAATAAGTGCCAACGATGTCGGACGCCTGCCGCATGTTGTGGGCAACGCCACGCACGTCGGTCGCGGAAGCGCCGATGGTGCCGATCCTGACGCCGCCGATGCTGAGCCGATAGGTCTTGCCCTTGAAGCGCAGGACTCCCGAACCGCCGCCGACGCCGACGATGAAGCCGGCGCTGCCAACCGAGAAGCGCACGGCGCCATTCTCCGCATAGGACGGCGTGGACACGCTGCTCAGCATGACCGCGCCGGTGATCAAGGCCGCACCGATCTTGGACGCACGAACGATATTGAACATCAAGGCCTCCCTGTTCGCTCTTTATTCGAAGTGCATGACTGTCGTCGGAGAGCTGACGGCGAGCGTTGCCGTCCCAGCCGAGTGAGTTCACCACGCCGGCCGGGCGATGTCAGCCCACAACGGCGGCGCGGGGCATTGGTTCTTGGTATAGTTCCGGACGGAACGTTTCTGCCGGCTCCGCCAAATACCACCGGGCTCGGTGGCCACCGGCCACTCGCGAAAACCGCGGGAGCCTCTTGTCAGCTGGCCTTCTTCAGCGCCGCGGCCTCGTCGAGCACGCGCCGTGCCGCATTGGCCATCGCGACGTCGATCATCTTGCCGTCGACCGTGGTCGAAGCGCTGCCCTGGGCCAGTGCCTTGTCGAAGGCCTCGAGCACGCGGGTGTAGTAGTCGAGTTCTTTCTGGCTCGGTGCGTAGAGCCGGTTGCACGGCTCGATCTGCGACGGATGGATCAGCTTCCGCCCGCGATAGCCGAGCCGGCGCGACAGCGCGGTGTCCTTCTCGAAGCCCTCCGGGTCGCGCACGTTGGAGAATACCCCGTCGAGCGGCGAGTCGAAGCGCGCGGCGCGGGCGCAGAGCAGCGTATGGCAACGCGCATGCATCATCTCCGGCCCTTCGATCGACCAGACACAGCCGAGGTCGGTGTTGAGATCGCCGTCCTGCGCACCGCCGAAGGTCAGCGAGGCGACGCGGGCCGCGCCCTTCGCCATGTCGTAGCCGTTGAGCACGCCGAGCGCGCTTTCGATCGAGAGAATGAGCTTGGTCGAACCGGCCGCCAGCCCGCGCGCCTTCTCCAAAGCGGCGATCATGCCGTCCCAGCGCATCACCTCGTCGCGCGTCTCGACCTTGGGCAGGAACACCCCGGCGATGCCTTTGACGCCGATCACCGCGTCGAGGTCGGCCTCGGCCATGCCGGTCTCGATGCCGTTGGTGCGCACCCAGACCCGGCCGCCTTCGATCTTCGGGGCATAGGCCTTCACGCCGGCACGGGCGTTGTCCTTCTCGGGTATCGGCACGGAATCCTCGAGGTCGAAGATGAAGGCGTCGGACGGAAGCCCCGTCGCCTTTTCGAGAAATTTTTCGCGGTTGGCCGGGACGTAGAGAAAGCTGCGGGGCAAGGGCATGGGAAGTCCGGATTACTCTGCTGCGGTCATCTTGGGTTGGGCGGGCGTGGCGAGCCTGGTGACGCCCGACGCGACCAGTGCGTCGATCGCCGAGCGATCATAGCCGAGCTCGGTGAGGATCGCCTGCGAATGCTCGCCGAGCATCGGCGAGGGTCGCGGCACGCCCGGGCCGTCGTGATCGAGCAGCACCGGGTTGCGCGTCACCTTCATGGTGCCGAGCCGCGGATGCTCGACAGTGTTGACGACGTTGCGCGCTACGATCTGCGGATGCTCGAACACCTCCTTGAAGTTGTTCACCTTGGCGCAGGGCACGCCGACCTTCATCAGCTCGGCTTCGAGCTTGTCGGAATGCATGGCGCGGATCGCGGGCTCGACGAGAGCGAGCAGTGGCGTCTCGTTGGCTTTGCGCTCCGCATAGGTCTTGAAGCGCGGATCGCTCAGGTGCTGCTCAAGCCCGATCACCTGCATGAACTTCTCGAACAGCATGTTGTTCGGCGTGCCGACCGCGACGTAGCGGCGGTCGCTGGTCTCGAACAACTGGTACGGCGCGGTGAGGCGATGCTTGTTGCCCATCGGCTGCGGCACCTGGCCGGTTTCGAGATATTCCGCCGCCTCCCAGGCGGCCGCAGCGATGGATGCCTCCACGAGTGACACGTCGGCAATGCGGCCTTCGCCGGTGCGCCCGGCGCCGACAAGGCTCGCCAGCGTCGCATAGGTCGCAAACAGCGCGCCGAACACGTCGGCGGTCTGCACGCCCGGCCGCACCGGCATCTGGCCGGGCTCGCCGGTCACCGACAGCGGACCGGAGAACGCCTCGATGATCAGGTTCACTCCGGCGCGCCTGCGGTCCGGCCCGGTCTGACCGAAGCCCGACACCGAGGTGTAGACGATCTTCGGGTTGACGGCTTTGAGATGCTCGGCGCCGAGTCCCATCTTTTCCAGCGCGCCCGGTCGATTGGCCTCGACGAACACGTCCGACTTTGCGGCGAGCCTGCGCATGATCTCCTGCGCCTCGGGGCGCTTGAGATCGAGCACCAGGCTTCGCTTGTTGCGGTTGAGCGCTGTGAAGCTCACGCTCTCGCCGTTCCGGATCGGCGGTGTGGCGCGGCCCATGTCGCCCTGCGGCGGCTCGATCTTCACCACGTCGGCGCCCATGTCGGCGAGCAGCGTGCCGCATAAGGGCCCGGCGATGAAATTGGCGAGTTCGATGACGCGGATCCCTTCGAGCGGCTTGGCCATTTCCGTTTCCGTATTGCTTTCAGTGCGGCGCCATCATTGAATTTTCAGCCCGGCCTTGTCGATGATTTCCTTGAACATCGGAACCTCGCGCTCGATGCGCTTGCGGAACACCTCGGGGCCTTCGGCCACCACCGGCAGGCCGATCTTGTCGAACTTCTCCTTCATGTCCGGCCTGGCTAGGATGATGGTCAGCTCCTTCACCAGCCGGTCGACCACCGGCTGCGGCGTGCCGGCCACCGCATAGACGGCCTGGAACGTATCGGAGTCGGCGTCCTTGATGCCGAGTTCCTCCAAGGTCGGTACGTCGGGCAGCGGCGCCCAGCGCTTCTTTGCCGTGACCGCGATGGGCCGCACCTTGCCGCCGTCGATGATGCCCTGCACCGAGCCGATGTTCGCGGTATAGAGGTCGACTTGGCCCGCCAGCACCGCATTGGTCGCGGGGCCCGCGCCGGGGAACGGGATGTGCTGCATCTCGATGCCGGTGCGGAGCTTCAGAAGCTCGCCGGCGAGCTGCGGCGTGGTGCCGGCGCCGGGGCTGGTCCAGTTCATCTTGCCGCCGGCGGCCTTGGCCTTCGCGATGAACTCTTTCATCGACTTGATCTCGGATTGCGCCGGCACCACGAACACGTTCGGCGACGCGCCCATCACCATCACCGGGACGAAGTCCTTTAGCGGGTCGTAGGCGGCCTGGGCGTAGAGGCTCGGGTTCACCACATAGGCGCTGGAGCAGACCAGCAGCGTATAGCCGTCGGCGGGAAGCCGCTTCACCGCGGCGATCGCGATGTTGCCGCCGGCGCCGCCGCGGTTCTCGATCACCACCGGCTTGCCGAGCGCCTCGCCGAGCGGGACGCTGATCAGGCGCGCCGCGATGTCGGTGCCGCCGCCGGCCGGGAAGCACACCACCATGGTGATCTGCTTGTCGGGGTATTCGGCGCGCGCCGGGCCGAACGCGAGGCACAGGCCGAACAGTGCGAGCAGCAACGGCCGCAGCTTGAACATTCCATCCTCCCAAGATTTTAGTGCTTTTATTTGCGGGTGAGTATGGCAGTCCGAGTTGACGCTGTCATTCCGGGGCGCGAGCGCAGCGAGCGAACCCGGAATCCATAACCACGGCTGCGGAGCATGGATTCCGGGTTCGCGCCTTTCGGCGCGCCCCGGAATGACGCTGTGGCGCTAGCCCGCGTCCTTACATACGATGTGCCATCCTCAGCCGGGGGCAGGCATGACACAGCGGGCGTTTGTTGATTTGCACGGCGGTGCGGCATGACGCGGCCGATGCATCTCAACTTGTTCATCCAGAGCCGCGGCCATCATGAGGCGGCGTGGCGGCATCCGAAGTCCTCGGCCCTGCCGCTCACCGACATCCAGTACACCGTCGAGATGACGCAGAAGGCCGAGGCCGGCCTGTTCGACTCGATCTTTCTCGCCGACGTGCTCGGGCTCTGGAACGACGTGCAGACCACGCCGTTCAACTGGCTCGAGCCGATCACGACCTTGGCGGCGCTGGCGATGGCGACCAAGCGCATCGGGCTGATCGCCACGGCTTCGACCACCTACACCGAAGCGTACAATCTGGCGCGGCAGTTCTCGTCGCTCGACCACATCAGCCGCGGCCGGATCGGCTGGAACATCGTCACCACCTGGTCGCCGCAGGCCGGCGGCAATTTCGGCGGGATCGGCGAGGTGAGCCATGAGGAGCGTTACGCGCGCGCCGAGGAATACATGGCGGTCGTGAAGGGCCTGTGGGACAGCTGGGCCGACGACGCGGTGCTCGACGATCGAGCGGGCGGCCGTTACGCCGATCCGAAGCGCGTGAAGCCGATCGACCACGCCGGCAAGTACTATAAGGTGAAGGGGCCGCTGAACCTGCCGCGCTCACCGCAAGGCCGGCCGGTGTTCGTGCAGGCGGGCTCCTCAGACACCGGCAAGCATTTCGCCGCGCGTCACGCGGAAGCGATCTTCACCGCGCATCTGGAGAAGTCGACCGCGAAGGCGTTCTACGACGACATCAAGAAGCTCTTGAAGGAAGAGGGCCGCGATCCCTCCCAGGTGCTGGTGCTGCCGGGCTTCAGCCCAATCATCGGCTCGACCGAGGCCGAGGCGAAGCGTTTCTCCGACGAGCTCAACGACCTCGCCGACCCGGAGGTCGGCCGCAATCGGCTGTCGCTGCGCTTCGGCGGCCATGATTTCTCGCATCTGCTGCTCGACCGGCCGCTCGTTACCGAGGATTTTCCCGATCCGAAGTTGAACGAGGCGTCGCGTAGCCGCACCGAATCGATCGTCGGATTTGTACGTGAGCACAAGCCGACACTGCGGCAACTGCTGGCGAAGCTTGCCGGCGCACGCGGGCATTTCACCTTGGAGGGCACGCCCGAACAGGTGGCCAACGTGTTGGAGCAATGGATCGTGGAGGGGTGCGCCGACGGCTTCAATCTGATGCCGCCGGTGCTGCCCGAGATGCTCGACGTGTTCATCGCCGAGGTGGTGCCGATCCTGCAGAAGCGCGGCCTGTTCCGCACCGCGTACGAAGGCGACACGCTGCGCTCGCATCTGGGGCTGACACGGCCGGCCGTGCGGATGGGAAAGTGACATGAGTATGATTCTTCAGCGCCGCCGCTTTCTTCGTCTCGCCGTCGCAGCCGTTGCGGCACCGGCGCTGCCGCGCGCAGCCAACGCGCAGAGCTATCCCGACCGCCCGGTGCGCGTGGTGGTGCCTTACGCGCCGGGCGGGCCGACCGACGTGGTCACGCGGCTTCTGATGCAGAAGATCGCCGAGCACACCGGCAAGCAGTTCTTCATCGAGAACGTCGGCGGAGGCGGCGGCAACATCGCCATGGGCCGCGTCGCCAAGATGCCGCCGGATGGCTACACACTGCTGATGATCAATCCCAGTTATGTGATCAACCCGACGCTGCAACGAGAGGTCCCCTACCGGTTCGGCCAGGACTTCGACATGGTGTCGCTCGCTGTGCTGACGACACATGTCATTGCGACGCATCCGTCGGTGCCTGCGCGGACGCTCAAAGATCTGGTCGAGCTTATCAAGGCCAATCCCCGCAAATACAGCTACGCCTCGCCGGGCACCGGCACGCCGGGGCATCTGGTCGGCCAGGTGTTCCGTCTGTCGCTCGGTCTCGATCTCGTGCACGTGCCCTACAACAGCGCCGGCGAGGCGGTCGGCTCCACGGTCGGCGGCCACACCCAGATCTGCTTTGCCTCGCCGTCGCCGGCTGCGCAGCAGGTGATCGAAGGCAAGCTCCGCGGCCTCGCGGTGACGAGCGCCAAGCGCTCGTCGTCGCTGCCCGACGTGCCGACCACCGCGGAGGCGGGCTATCCGGCCGTCGTCGGCGACAACTGGCAGGGCGTCATTGTGCCGGCCGGCACGCCGAAGAGCGTCATCAATTACGTTTATCGCGAGATCGTCGAGGCGGTGAAGCGGCCCGAGGTGCTGGAGCGCCTCGGCGTGTTGGGCTTCGAGCCGGTCGCGGGCACGCCCGAGGAGTTCGCCCAGCACGCCAGGGCCGAGTTCGACAAGTGGGCGAAGGTGATCCGGGATTCCGGTATCAAGACCGAATAAGAGAGAGCGGCCGCAATGAGCCAGAGCTACGACACCATCATCATCGGCGGCGGCGCCGCGGGCTGCGTGCTGGCGAACCGGCTGTCGGTGCGCTCCGGGCACAAGGTGCTGCTGCTGGAAGCCGGCGTCGACACGCCGCCGGGCGGCGAGCCCGCCGATGTGCTCGATACCTATCCGACGTCCTACTACAACCCGGCCTATTTCTGGCCCGAGTTGAAGGTGCACTGGCGGCTCGCCAGCAACTCGCCGCTCACCGGCTATTCGCAAGGGCGCATCATGGGCGGCGGCTCGTCGGTGATGGGCATGGTGGCGCTGCGCGGCACGCCCGACGACTACGCCGAATGGGAGGCGCTCGGCGCGTCGGGCTGGGGCTGGAACGACGTGCTGCCGTTCTTCAAGAAGCTCGAGAAAGATTTCGACTACGACGGCGAACTGCACGGCGGCGACGGCCCGGTGCCGGTGCGGCGGATTCCGAAGGAGCAATGGCCGCCGCTGTCCAAGGCGCTCGAAGGCTTCGCCGCCGAGCGGCAGTTTCCGACCGTCCACGACATGAACGCCGACTTCCGCGACGGCTATGCCTGCGTGCCGATCAGCAACTGGCCGGAGAAGCGCGCGTCGGCTGCGATCTGCTATCTCGATGCCAGCGCGCGCGCGCGGCCCAACCTGACAGTGATCTCGGGCGCAACCGCGACCGGGCTCAGCTTCGACGGCCGCAAGGCGACCGGCGTCACCGCGGAGGTCGGCGGCGAAACGCGACAGTTCACGGCCAAGGAGGTCGTCGTCAGCCTCGGCGGTATCCATTCGTCGGCGTTCCTGATGCGGAACGGCGTCGGCCCCGCCGCGCACCTGCGCGAGCACGACATCGCGGTTCGTGGCGATCTGCCCGGCGTGGGGGCGAACCTGTCCAACCATTCGCTTCTGTTTATCGGGTTTCATCTGAAACCCGGGGCGCGGCAGTCGCCGTCGCTGCGCACCCATTCGGCGACGGTGCTGCGCTACTCGTCCGGCGTCGCCGGCTGCCCGCGCACCGACATGTACATCAACGTGCAGAGCAAGACCTCGTGGAGCGCGCTCGGCACGCGCATCGCGAACCTCGCACCATCGCTGTGGAAGCCGCTCGGCCGAGGCCGCGTGGCGCTGCGCTCGGCCGATCCGCATCGCGAGCCGCAGGTCGAGATGAACTTCGCGGGACACGAGGCCGACCTGAAGCGGCTGATGCTGGGCTTCCGGCTCGCCGTCGATATGATGCGCTATCGCAGCGTCCAGGACATGACCGCGATCACCTTCCCGGTGAAATTCACCGACCGGCTGCGCCAGCTCAACCGCCGGAGCGGCTCGAATGCGCTGAAGGCGCAGACCATCGCCTGGTTGACCGACGTGATGCCCGCCATGGCCGGGCCGGTGTTCGCGACGCTCGCCGACCGCAAGGTCGATCTCGTCGAACTCGTGAAGGACGACGAGGCGCTGGCCGATCACATCCGCGAGAACGTCGCCGGCATGTTCCACGTCGCCGGCACCTGCAAGATGGGCGCGGCCAATGATCCCGATGCGGTGGTCGACAATGTCGGCCGGGTGCGCGGCTTTGACGGCCTGCGGGTGGTCGACGCTTCGATCATGCCGACCGTGCCGCGCGCCAACACCAACATCCCGACCATCATGGTGGCCGAGAAGATCTCGGCGGCAATGACGGCGCAATGAACCAACGGGTCGAGGCGCAGGACGAGCTCGAGGCGGTGCAGGCCATGCGGCTGCAGCGCACGCTTGCGGCCGTTGCGCTGGCGCATCCGTTCTATCGGCAGCATTTCCGCAAGCAGGGCATCGATCCGGCGCGCATCCGCTCGCTCGACGATCTCGCGGCGCTGCCGCCGACCCGCAAGGAAGACTACATCGCCGACCCCGAGGCGTTTCGTTTGCAGCCCGCCGATTTGCCCGGGGACTTCGCGCCGACCGAGCGCGTGCTCTGGGACATCGCCTATACGACTGGCACGACGAGCGGCAAGCCTTCGCCGTTCTACAACACGACCCACGACGCCTACGCGATCTGGGACCAGTCGCGGCGCTGCAACGAGGCGGAGAGCGTGCGTCCGACGGACCGCATCGCCAATCTCTACCCGCTCGCCGACTTTCCGACCGGTGCCTTCCTGAGCGTGATCCGCTCCGGGATGATCGCGGGCATTCCGGTGCTCAACGGGCTCACGGGCTCGGCACAGTCTGAGTTCAAGGTGCGGCATTCGCTCGGCGAGGCGCTCGACAAGGTCGCCGCATTCCGTCCGACCGTGCTGTGGGGCGTGCCGAGCTTCGTGCGGCGGTTTCTCGACGAAGGCAAGCGCCAGGGCCGCGACTTTTCCGATGTACACCTCGTCATCACGTCAGGCGAGCCGGTGCCGCCTGCGCTTCGCGCGGAGATGAAGGCGCTGCTTGCGGCCTGTGGGGCAGGGGCCGTGGAGTTCCGCGCCCGTTATGCCTTCACCGAGATGCAGGGCGGGCTCGTGCAATGCGCCGAGGACGCGTCGGGGCAGAACGTCACGCCCGATCTGTATTATCTGGAGGTGGTCGATCCGGACACTGGCCGCCGCCTGCCGGACGGCGCGAGTGGGATGCTCGCGATCACCCATCTGCACCGCCGCGGCACCGTGCTGCTGCGGTACCTCGTCGGCGACATCGTCACGCTGTCGCGCGAGCCGTGCCCGCATTGCGGGCGGATGGGCGAACGGGTGATGAAGACACCGCGCCGCACCGGCAGCCTCGTCAAATGCCGCGGCATGCTGGTGAACACCGACGTGGTGGTGGATATGCTGTCGGCGGTCGAGGCAATCGGCGTGTTCCAGGTCGCGTTCATGCGCGATGACGCGGCGGCCGCGATGGACCGCATGGTGATCCGGATCGAGCGGGATGCGGAGGACGTGGCTCTGCGCGAGCGGCTGATCGTGGGCGTGCAGCAGGCGGTGTCGTTGCGGCCTGAGGTGGAGTTCGTGGCGCGCGGCGCGCTCTATGATCAGGAGCGGTCGATCAAGGCGAGGCGGGTGGTCGATCTGCGGCCGAAGGTGGATTGAAGAAGTCGCGCGCAGACTGCGCCACCTGCTCCGCCGTCATTGCCGGGCTTGACCCGGCAATCCATGAGCCAGTGCAACGACCACGATCGTAAGAGTGTCGTTCGCTGCAAATACCGCATGGACCCCCGGGTCAAGCCCGGGGGTGACAGCTGCGTGTTTTGGACTGGCCGGGCACTCTACCGGTTATGCCCCACCGTCTTCATGTACTGCAGCGTCTCATCGAGCCCGACCACGTCGGCATACTTCGCGTTCAGATCGAACAGGCTCTGATCGTGCGCCGCCTTCGACCGGTCGCCGACCGCCTCGCGCACCACCATCGGCCGGAAGCCGTTCTGCACCGCATCCACCGCGGTGGCGCGGACGCAGCCCGACGTCGTGCAGCCGGTGATGATCAGCGTGTCGACGCGCTGGTTGAGGAGCCGCGGCACTAAATCTGTGCCGAAGAAGCACGAGGCGTATTTCTTGACGAGCAGGCTGTCGCTCGGCCGCATGTCGAGGCGGGGATCGATCTTCACGGCTTCCGTACCGGCCTTCAGCGTCAGCGTGCCCTTCATCTTGATGGCCCAGAGCCCGGCATCCTTCATGTCGTGATCGTTATAGATCACGGTCGAGAAGATCACCGGAATGCCGCGCTGGTGCGCCACCTCGATCATCGGCTTCTGTGCCTCGATCTCGTTATCGAGATTGGCGCCGAGCGGCATCGATGAATCGGTGAAGCCCTTGAGCATGTCGATCACGATCAGCGCCGGCCGTTCGCCAAAGCCGATCTTCACGCCGAAGCCGCGCTGCTTGAAGAGTTCCTCGTCGTCCTTGCCGCTTGTCATGGGCACGTCTCCTTACATGATCGGCTGGCCACGCAGATTGGCGGCGCGGCTGATCTTGACCAGCACGCCGATGCCGGTGTCGGCGCCGACATGCTCCTGCTCGCGCTTCTTGAGCTTGGCGAAGATCGCATCATGCACCGGGCCGGACTCGTGCAGCTCGGCCGTGCCCCAAAAGCGGAGAAAGCCGGAGTCCAGCACCTTGTCGTGCTGCGCCTGGAAGTTCGAATACATGATCATGACGCGGCGGTCGCTCGCCAGATTCTCCAGCGCCACCTTCTTGGAGCGCTCCCAATAGGCGAGGTGCTGGTCGTCATAGACCACCATGCTGCCCTTGACGCTGATGTTGGGGCCGTCCTTGCCGGTGGTGGCGACCAGGCACGGATAGCCGTCGTCCCAGGCGTTGGTGATGAGCTTCTTGATCGTCTCGCTGAGCGCCATTGACTGATGTCTCCAGATTGAATTGCAAGTGTCGGTGCCCGGCGGCAACCGCGAATTTAGCTGAACTTCTGGCCCATGTGCTCGCGGAAAAACTTGGCGAGCTCGCCGATGTCCTTGTCGCCCCAGCCCTGCGCGACCGCGGCCGACAACGACGCCAGCACGCCGGAGGAGAGCGGCATGCCGGTGCCGCTCGCTGCGCCGGCCGCGACGGCCGACATGATGTCCTTGCGCAGCGTCTTGAGGTCAAGCGTGAGGTCGGCGGGCTCGCCGGCGAGGAGCCCCTTCTTGGCGGCGAACCAGCCGTTCGCAGTCGGCGCTTCGCCGAGCACATCGAGCATCCGGTCGAGCGACAGGCCCTCGCGCTCGCCGAGTGCCAGCGATTCCGCCGTCGCCTGGATGAAGGCTGCGAGCCCCAGGTTCACCGCGAGCTTCATCGCATAGCCCGCGCCGTTGCCGCCCATGTGGGTGATCTTGCGGGTCAGCTTTTCCAGCACCGGGCGGGCGGCGCCGAGATCTTCGGCGCGGCCGCCGACCAGCGCGAACAGCTTGCCGTCGCGCACCGACGGGATGGTGCCGAGCACCGGCGAGTCGATCAGCCGCGCGCCGGCCGCCTCGACCACCGGCGCAAGCTCGCGGCCGGTCATCGGCTGCAGCGTGCTCATCTCAATGAACAGCTTGCCGCGCACGTTGCCCGAGAGAAAACCGTCGGCGCCGCGAAAGATGTTCCGGACGCCACTATCCTCGGTGATGATCGAGATGACCGTGCCGCCGGAGCCGTCGGCGACTGCGCGGGGATGCGCCGCGACCTCCATGCCGTTCTCGGCGGCGGCCTTCGTCGCGGCTGCGTCGCGGTCCCAGCCAATCACGTCGAAGCCCGAAGCCTTGAGCCGCGCCTGGATGGCGCGGCCCATGCGGCCCAGTCCGACCAGCCCAATCTTGGCCATCGCCGCCTGCGTTGCTGCTTAGCTGCGGCCGGTGAACTTCTGCGCCGCCTGGAAGTGGCCGTAGCTCTGCACCGGGGCCATCATCAGGAAGCGGTAGCCTTCCTTGACGATGCGCTCGGCATTGCCGGTCTCCACGTGCGGATGGCCGACCACCACGTTGTGCTTCTTGCAGGTATCGACGATGCGCTTCATCCACTCCAGCACGACCTTGTGCTCGTATTGGCGCGGATAGCCAAGCTCCTGGGAGAGATCGCCTTCGCCGATGAGGATCGCGCCGATGCCCGGCACGTTCTTCAGCATGTCGTCGAGGTTCTCGACGCCCCGGGTGTCCTCGATCTGCAGGATGCAGAAGATCTCGCCCTGCGGGTTGAGCGGCCAGACGTCGGCCTTCTGATAATATTCCTGCTGGCTCACGCCCCAGTAGCGGGCGGCGGCGGTCGGGCCGTCGCCGCGGATGCCGACCGGCTCATAGAGCGGGGCGTTCTTCATGCGGGGATAGCGGCAGGCGCCGACCGCGTTGGCGGCCTCTTCCACGGTCGAGATGTGCGGGAACACGATGCCGTAGCAGCCGCTGTCGAGCGCCTGCTTGGCCTGCCACTGCGCCATCTCGACGCCGTTGACCGGAATACGGACCATCGGGGCCACGGGTGGGACAAGGCCCGCCTTGGCGATCTGGGCGCGATTGAGCATGTACTGCAGGCAGTCGCGCAGCCGGCCACTGTCCCAGGGGTTGTGCTCCATCTCGAACACGCAGCCGTCGTATTTCGAGGCGCTCATGGCGATCGCCGAGTCGACGTGGGCGGGCGCGAAACAGGTCAGCGCATGCTGGCCGGCTTCGAGGGCGCGGATGACGTTATTAAGACGCGGCAGATCGGCCATTTTTGCTATACTCCGTGAATTCGGGCGGCATCCTATCAGATGCCTCGCCGGGTTTGACAATGCCGCGGCGGGCCGTAGCATCCGGCCCGCGTAAACTCAATCATTCGGGACGTCCATGATCATCGACTGCCACGGCCACTACACGACCGAGCCGAAGGACCTGCACCGCTTCCGCAAGGAGCAGACCGAGGCCGCCAACGCCAAGGACAAGAGCAAGATGCCGGCGCGGGCAGGCCTCAAGATGTCCGACGACGAGATCAGGGAATCGGTCGAGCAGAACCAGCTCAAGCTGCAGAAGGACCGCGGCACGGATCTGACGATCTTCTCGCCGCGCGCCTCGGGCATGGGCCATCACATCGGCGACGAGAGCGTGTCGCAGGAGTGGTCGGAGATCTGCAACGACCTCATCGCCCGCGTGGTCCACCTCTATCCGAAGAACTTCATCGGCGTCTGCCAGCTGCCGCAGTCGCCCGGCGTCGATCCGAAGAACTCGGCGAAGGAACTCGAGCGCTGCGTCAAGATGGGCTTCGTCGGCTGCAACCTGAATCCGGACCCGTCTGGCGGCTACTTCAACTCGCCGCCGATGACCGACAAGTCCTGGTTCCCGCTCTACGAGAAGATGATCGAGCTCGACTGCCCGTGCATGATCCACGTCTCGGGCTGCTGCAATCCGGCGATGCACACCACCGGCTCGTACTATCTCAACGCCGACACCATGGTGATGATGCAGGTGATCCTGTCGGACCTGTTCAAGCAGTTTCCGAAGCTGAAGTTCATCATCCCGCACGGCGGCGGCGCGGTGCCGTTCCACTGGGGCCGCTTCCGCGGCATCGCGCTCAACAACGGCAAGCCCGAGCTTGCCGAGATCATGGGCAACAACATCTTCTTCGATACCTGCGTCTATCATCAGCCGGGCATCGACCTGCTCACCAAGGTGGTGCCGGTCGACAACATCCTGTTCGCGTCGGAGATGGTCGGCGCCGTCAAGGGCAACGATCCGCGCACCGGATTCGGCTTCGACGACACCAAGCGTTATGTCGACAAGGCCCCGCTGTCGGATGCCGACAAGGCCAAGATCTTCGAAGGCAATGCCTACAAGGTCTATGGCCGGCTGAAGGCCCAGATCGCCAAACAAGCGGCTTAGAGCAGGCCGCCTAGCCCGACACCCCCGTATCGGCTGCAACCGAGACGCGCTACCCTGTCGTGGTGCCATTCCACGACAGGGGGTTTTCATGCGCCGGGTGAGTGCAGTCGCGGCTACGGCCGCTGTTCTGATCGCAGTTTCTCAATTTTCGGGTTCAGCCTTCGCGGACGTGACCGCGTTTGAGGGCGCGCGGCTGATCATCGGCGACGGCCAGGTGATCGAGAACGCGACGCTGGTGATGGACGGCACCAAGATCGTCCAGGCCGGCGCGGGCGTCGCCGTGCCGGCCGGCGCCAAGCGCGTGAACCTCTCCGGCAAGACCGTGATGCCGGCGCTGATCGACAGCCATGTGCACCTGAGCTACACGCACGACAAGCTCATTCGCGACCTCAAGCAGCGCGGCTACTGGGGCGTCAGCGCCGCCATGAGCCTCGGCGTCGACAATCTCGAGCTGCTGCCGGTGCGCGACGAGGTCATTCCAGGTGCTGCGCGCTTCCTCAGCGCCGGCCACGGCATCACCCGCAAGGAGCCGATGCGTCCGACGTTCCAGATCGAGAACGAAGAGGAAGCCCGCAAGGCGGTCCGCGACAACTTTGCGCTCGGCGTGAAGATCATCAAGATCTGGGTCGACGATCGCGACGGCAAGGTCCAGAAGGTGACGCCGGCCCAGTACGGCGCCGCGATCGACGAGGCGCACAAGTTGGGCATCCGTGCGATCGCGCATGTCTTCAACATGGAGGATGCCAAGGGGCTGATGCGCGCCAACATCGACGCCTTTGCGCATGGCGTCCGTGACCAGGACGTCGACGAGGAGACCGTGGCGATGTTCAAGGCACGGCCGAACATCGTGCTGAATCCGAACCTGCCGGACCGCGGCGTGAAGGTCGACCGGAGCTGGATGCAGGCCGGCATGAGCCCTGAGGAGTTCGCCAAGCTTGAAAAGGAAAACCTCGACATGCCGCGGGTGCAGCACTTCCACGGCATCCAGGCGCGCAATCTCGCCAAGATGAACGCCGCCGGTGTGCGCATCGTGATGGGCACCGACGGCAACCGGCCCTGGGGCCCGCACGAGGAGATGGAGGATATGGTGCTGGCCGGCATGACGCCGGCGCAGGTGCTGATCGCCTCGACCAAGAACGGTGCCGAGTTCCTGCGGATCGCCGATGCCGGGACGCTTGAGGCCGGCAAGAGCGCCGACTTCATCGTGCTGGACGCCAATCCGCTCGATGACATCAAGAACACCCGGAAGATCTCGGCGGTCTATCTGCGCGGCGCCGCGGTCGACCGCTCGCAGCCGATCCCGTAACCGACGGCAAACTCTCTTTTTAAGACCCCTGCCGGCGCGGCAAAACCGCGCTGACAGGGCCGGCCGAATTCACTAGATTGGCTGGAATCAATCAAACGGATGCCCAATCAGGGACGGCCAAGGATGAAATTCGGACTGTTCGGCAGCGCGCAGGCGCAACGTGGCGGCCCCGACCTCGACAGCGGTCAGGGCTTCAAGGACTACATCGAATACAACGTCGAGGCCGAGGCGCTGGGCTATGACTCGACCTTCGTGGTCGAGCATCATTTCACCGGCTTCGGCCAGGTCTCGGCGTCGTTGAACCTGCTGACCTGGGTCGCGGCGCGCACCAAGACGCTGCGGCTGGGCACCGCCGTGATCGTGCTGCCCTGGCACAATCCAGTGCTGCTCGCCGAGCAGGCCGCCACCATCGATCTGCTCTCGGGCGGCCGGCTCGAATTCGGCGTCGGCAAGGGCTATCGCCACAACGAGTTCGCGAGCTTCTGCATCCCGATCGAGGAGGCCGACGAGCGCTTCGAGGAAGGGCTGGAGCTGATCATCAAATCCTGGACCTCGAACGAGCGATTCTCGCACCACGGCAAGCACTGGCATTTCGAGAACATCATCGTCGAGCCGCCGACCCGGCAGAAGCCGCATCCGCCGATCTGGATGGCGGCCGGCAATCCGGACTCGATCCGCAAGGTGGCGCGGCGCGGCGCCAAGCTGATGCTCGACCAGCTCGCCTCGACGCAGCTCGCGATCGACCGCTTCAACATCTACAAGGCCGAGGTCGAGGCCTGCGGCCGCAAGTTCGATCCGATGGATGTCGCGGTCAGCCGCGCCTTCTATGTGGCGAAGAACGACGAGGACAAGAAGAAGGCGGTCGAGGCCCGGCTCGCCAACCAGACTCGGCTCGCCAAGCTTTCCCAGACGCCCGGCGGCGACAGCAAGTCCAGCATGCTGTCGTTCGACCAGACGCTCGATGCGGCGGCGGAAAGCGCCATGTTCGGCACGCCTGACGAGATCGCGGTGAAGCTGTCGCGGCTTCGCGCCGCCGGCGTCGAGCACGTCCTGCTCACCGGTCCGGCAGGCTCGCGGGAGAATCTCCGGGCCTTCGCCAAGGACATCATGCCGGCGTTCTCGGGCCCGGCGCCCAAGCCCGCGGCCGCGCGCGCCCAACCGCAACTCGTGAATTCCTAAGTGCACAAGCCGGTTGCTGCGGCGGGCACGATCCCGCCGCTGATCAAGCGCAACACGATTCTGCTGGCGCTGTCGCAGGCCTTTGTCGGCGCGGGCACCCAGCTCGCCTATGGCATCGGCCCGCTAATGGTGATCGCGGTGACGGGCTCGGCGAGCCTTGCAGGCCTCACGGTCGGGCTGTTCGGCGTCAGCCGCTTCCTGGTGTCCTATCCGGTCGGCCGCATCACCGACAACTACGGCCGCAAGCCCGGCGTGCTGTTCGGCCAGGCGCTCGCACTGATCGGCACCTTCTCGTCCGGCCTTGCCATGCTGGCCGGGAGCGCGATCGGGCTCACGCTCGGCATGATCGTGTTCAGCATGGGCATCAGTGCGGCGCAGCAGCTTCGCGTCGCCGCCGCCGACATGTACCGGCCGCGCCAGCGTGGCCTCGCATTGGGCTTCATCGCCACGGGCTCGCTGGTCGGCATCCTGCTCAGCCCGATGGTGATGGCGCTGGCCGACCGGATCGCGGCGCAGACCGGGCAGAACGCGCTCGGCCTGCCGTGGCTGATGATGCCGGTGCTCATTCTCGGCGGCATGATTCTGGTGACGTTCGTGCGTCCCGATCCCAAGGAGATCGGCATGCATCTGGAGCGTTACTATCCGGACTACGTGCCGCCGCCGAAGCCCGCGGCCGGGCAGGTCGGCGATTTCAATTCATGGGACCTGCTGCGGAAGATCCCGACGCGGCTGGCGATCCTTTCGAACTGCGCCGGCCAGGGCAACATGGCGATCGTCATGGTGCTCACGTCTCTGGTGCTGTCGCATCACGGCTACTCGCTCACCGCGATCGCGTTCTCGCACGCCTTCCACGCCGCCGGCATGTTCGCCTTCACCATTCCGCTCGGCTGGGCGTCGGACCGCTACGGCCGTGAATGGGTGATGTACCCGGGCGTCGGCATCGCGCTGATCGGCGCATTGTTCGTGGCCTTTGCCGAGGGCTACGGGTCGGTGACGCTCGGCACCTTCCTGGTCGGGCTCGGCTGGTGCGCCGCCAACGTGGCCTCGACCGCGCTGATCGCCGACCAGGTCGAGACCCAGCACCGCGGCCGCGCTATCGGCGTCAGCGAAAGCGGCGGCGGCGCCATGACGGTGCTCGCCGCCGTGGTGACCGGGCCGTTGGTGGAATGCGCGAGCCTGCCGGCCGCAGGCATCACCGCGGTGCTGATCGCCGTGGTGCCGCTGGCGGCGCTGGCCTGGACCAAGGCGGCGGAGCTGCGGGCGAAGTGACGCTTCGCGTCACTTCTTGATCTTGTAACCGGTCCTGAAGAACCACGACACGATGGCGAGGCAGATCGCGAGGAACACCGCGATCATCACGATGCTCACCGTCACGCTCACGTCGGAGACCTCGTAGAAGCTCCAGCGGAAGCCCGAGATCAGGTAGACAATCGGATTGACGAGGCTCACCGCCTGCCAGAACGGCGGCAGCACGTTGATCGAATAGAAACTGCCGCCGAGGAACGTCAGCGGCGTGATGATCAGCAGCGGAATGATCTGCAGCTTCTCGAAGCCCTCGGCCCACAGCCCGATGATGAAGCCGAACAGGCTGAAGGTCCATGACGTCAGCACCAGGAAGCCCAGCATCATCAGCGGATGCTCGATCCGCAGCGGCACGAACAGGCCTGCGGTGGCCAGGATGATCAGGCCGAGGATGATCGACTTGGTGGCGGCCGCGCCGACATAGCCCAGCACGATCTCAAAGGCCGAGATCGGCGCCGAGAGAATCTCGAAGATCGTGCCGACGAAGCGCGGGAAATAGATGCCGAACGAGGCGTTCATGACGCTCTGCGTGAGCAGCGTCATCATGATCAGGCCCGGCACGATGAAGGCGCCGTAGGGGACGCCGTCCACCTCCTGCATGCGGCTGCCGATGGCGCCGCCGAAGACGATGAAATACAGCGAGGTCGAGAGCACCGGCGACACGATGCTCTGAAAGATGGTGCGCGCGGTGCGCGCCATCTCGAACCTGTAGATCGCCCAGACCGCCCGGTGGTTCATTTGTCGTTTCTCACCAGGTCGACGAAGATGTCCTCGAGTGAACTCTGCGTGGTGTGGATGTCCTTCAGCCGGATGTTCTGGCGCAGGAGCTCCTCGATCAGCCTCGTCACACCGCGCTGGTCGCCCTCGGCCTCGTAGGTGTAGGTCAGCGTGTGGCCGTCGGCGGAGAGCACCAGGTTGTGATCAGTCAGCGCCATCGGAACGGAATCGAGCTTCTGCTGCAGCTCGAAAGCCATCTGCTTCTTGCCGAGCTTGTGCATCAGCTCGGCCTTGCCCTCGACCAGGATCAATTCGCCCTTGTTGATGACGCCGACGCGGTCGGCCATCAGCTCGGCTTCCTCGATGTAGTGCGTGGTCAGGATGATGGTGACGCCGGAGTTGCGCAGCTCCCGCACCACCTCCCACATGTCCTTGCGCAGCTCGACGTCGACGCCTGCGGTCGGCTCGTCAAGGAACAGGATCTGCGGCTCATGGGCCAGCGCCTTGGCGATCAGCACCCGGCGCTTCATGCCGCCGGACAGCGTCATGATCTTGGAGTCCTTCTTGTCCCACAGTGAGACGTCGCGCAGCACCTTCTCGACATAGGCCGGATTGGCCGGCTTGCCGAACAGGCCGCGGCTGAAGGTCACCGTGGCCCAGACGGTCTCGAAGGCGTCGGTGTGCAGCTCCTGCGGCACGAGGCCAATCATCGCGCGCGCCGCGCGATAGTCGCGGACGTTGTCATGGCCGGCCACGGTCACGGTGCCGCCAGAGGCGTTGACGATGCCGCAGATGATGCCGATCAGCGTGG
>CAKZHN010000033.1 GCA_936924235.1 uncultured Rhodoplanes sp.
GGTGCGATAGCCCATGAACGACTGCAGGATGTCGAAGAACGCCTGGTCGCCGGGGCGGATCATGCGGTCGGTGAAGTTGTGCGGATGCGGATTGCAGCGCTCGCCCGAGATGGCGTTGATCGCCTCCACGTCGTCGGAGCCGTGGGTGTAGAGGAACTTGTTCACCTCGGCGACGATGTCGTTCTCGCGCACGCCGGGCTTCAGCTTCTCGTGGATCAGGTGATAGGCGCCGTCGACCATGGCGGCGGCGCGGTTCAGCAGCGCGATCTCGTCGGCCGACTTGATCTCGCGCGCTTCCAGCATCACCTGCTGTCCGTCCTTGACCTTGAGGCCGGCCTTCTCCAGCTCGAACATCATCGGCGGCTCGATGATGTCGACGCCGATCGGCATCTTGGTGATGCCGAGATCACGCAGGATCGAGGCCATCTCCTCGGCGTGGTGCTTCATCAGCCCGAATGCCGGATCGACGGTGCCGCGCAGACCGACGAGACCGGCCTTGCAGTTCTCCGGATTGAGCCACGGCGAGTAGAGCTTGTGGTGGACGGCCGCCGAGCCGAAGTCCCAGATGATCGGCTCGCCGCCGCGCGGCAGCAGCACCCAGCGCGAGAGCTTGTCGCGCTCCCACTCACCGATCTTGGTCGAGGTGAGATAGCGGATGTTGTTGACGTCGAAGCAGAGCAGCGCGCCGAGGTCGGAGGCCTCGAGCGCAGCCTGCGCGCGGGCGAGGCGGTAGCGCTGCAGGCGGCGGTAGTCGACCCGCTCCTCGAAATCGACCCCCATGGTGCCGAGCACCGGCAGGTGCCGGCCCCAGTTGTAGCGCGGGTTGATGTCCTCGGCGGTGATCCGGCGCGGTTCGCGCTTGGTGATGTCGTCCATGGCGGTCTCCTCTTGAGATTTCTTGGTGGCCGGCGGTCCGGCGCCATAAAGCAATTATATCGCTGCATGCCAAGGCAGGGCAGGCCAATCGACGCGGCGCAACCCTTCAATTCGCGGTGGGCGGCCCGGTGGTGCCCGGGAACGCTAGCCGGCCCGCAATCCGGCCAGGAGCTTCTCCACGTCGGCGCGGATTTTCGGGCCGTGGGTGCGCATTTCGGCGAATTCGGCCTCGGAGATCAGGTCGTGCAGCCCGCGCCGGAAGCTCGGCCAGGCCTGCACCTGCTGCCACCAGGCGTTGATGCGCGGCCGGTCCGCGGTCCAGGCCTCGAGCAGGCCGAGATAGGCGAGGCGGGCCACGAAGGGCATCAGGTTGATGTCGGCGAGCGTCGGCTGCGCGCCGAGTAGCCACGGCCCGCGCTCCGCCAAGGTCGGCTCCATCAACTTGAAGGCGCGCTCATACGCCGCGATCGCGTGCAGCACGAACGGCGAATAGACGCCGTGCTCGTAGGTCGACTTGAAGCGGTCGGTGCGGCGCGGATCGCCGACGTTCTTGAATCGCTTCTCGCGTAGCTCCGGGCTCATGGCCTTCATGCGCTCGCGGAACATTGCCGAGAAGCTCAACTCGGTGACGCCGTCGAACAGGCCCTCGTCGACGAACTTGCTCCACAGTCGCATGCGGGCGCGTTCGGCCGCGGTCTTCGGCATCAGAGGCGGATCGGGAAAGGTCTCGTCGATGTATTCGCAGATCAGCGTCGACTCGATCACCGGCGTGCCGTCATGCACCAGCGTCGGCACCACGCCCTTGGGATTGAGCTTGAGATATTCCGGGTCGTACTGCTCGGTCTTGAACAGGTCGACGCGGCGCGCCTCCCAGGTCAGGCCCTTCTCGACCAGTGTGATGCGGACCTTCTGGCAGCAGACCGAATTGCCGAAGTCGTAGAGGATCAGCATGGGCAGGACCTGGATTCACGTTTGGGTTCGGCACGTTATTGAAGAATCCGCGTGCCGTCACCGGTTGAACCGGGGCGCACCCAGGCGCGACCAACAAGGGAGCCATCTGCTTTTCGGCCCCTGTGTTTTCTGGGCCGCGCCTTTGGGGATTGCCATGCGAAATGTGTTGCCGCTCGTCACCGCCGTCCTGCTCGCGGGATTGTCCGCGTCCGCCGTCAACGCCCAGTCCAGCGCCGACACCGAGATCTGCGCCGCGGGTGACAAGGCGGCTTATTCGCCCGAGCAGCGCATCGCGGCCTGCACGACGCTGGTCAAGACGCTCAAGGACCAACCCAAGAAGCTCGCTGACGTGTTGGTCAACCGCGGCGCGGTTTATTACTACGTCAACAAGATGCCGGCGGCCTTCGCCGATCTCGACCGTGCCATCGAGCTCGACCCGAAGAACGCGCGTGCTTTCCGCGAGCGCTCGGAGTCCTACCGCACCACGGGCCGGCTCGACCGTGCGCTCACCGACGCCAACCAGGCCATCCGGCTCGCGCCGGATGACGCCGCGGCGCTCGACAGCCGCGGCAATATCTTCAACAACAAGGGGCAATACGACCGCGCCATCGCGGACTATAACGAGGCGATCCGGCTCGATCCGAAGAACTCGCAGGCTTGGCGCGACCGCGGCGCGGCCTATTACTTCAAGAAGGACTACGCCGCAGCGATCAAGGACTACGACGAGGCGATCCGCCTCGATCCGAGCAACGACCGGGCCTTCACCAACCGCGGCGCGGCCTACGAGAAGATGGGCCGCCCTGACCGGGCGCTTGTCGACGAGAGCGAAGCGATCCGGCTCGATCCCACGCAGCCGGAGTATTTCGACAACCGCGGCCTGACCTATTCGGCAAACGGCGACTATGACCGCGCGATCGCCGACTTCAGCGAGGCGATCCGGCTCGATCCCAAGGGCGCCAACTTCCTGACCAATCGCGGCGACGCCTACAACGAGAAGGAGCAGTACGATCGGGCCATCGCCGACTACGATCGTGCGATCAAGCTCGATCCGCGCCTCGCTCGTGCCTGGAGCAACCGCGGCGCGGCCTATCGCGGCAAAGGCGACGACACCCGCGCCATCGCAAACTACGAGCAGGCGCTGCGCCTCGATCCCAAGCTGGACACCGCGGCCGAGAACCTCGCCGTGGTCCGCAAGGAGCGCGACAATCGCGCAGGGCTGCCCGAAAGCTCGAACGCGAGCTTCGATTGCCATGAAGCCATGCGCGCGGTGGAGAAGGCGATCTGCGCCGATCACGACCTGTCGCGGCTCGATCGGGATATCGACGAGGCCTACAAGGCGGCGCAGTCCCGGCTTGATGGCAAGGCGCTCGGCAAGCTCCGCGCCGCGCAGCGCGAGTTCATCAACACCCGCAACAAGTCATTCGGCCATGCCGGATACGATCTCAGGCGCGAGATGGAAAAGCGCTTCTATGCGCTGCGCAGCATGACGGCTTCGAACTGACGAGTGCTCAGGTCTCAGCCACCACGCGCCGCAGGGCGGAGCGCAACTCCGCGGACTCGGTCACGCCGTAAGTCTGCTCGAATTTCTTCTGCGCCTCGCGCCATTGCGCTGCCGCGGCTTTCACCTTGGCGAGGCCCGCGGCGGTGAGATTGAGCCGCCGCACGCGCGCATCATCGCCGGCCTCGATGGTCAGAAGCTTGTCGCGCTCCAGCGGCCGTACCGCACGGCCGAGCGTGGTGCGGTCCATCACCATGAGCTTTGCCATCTCGTTGATCGACTGCGGACCGAGCCGGTTGAGCTTCGACAGGATCGAATACTGCTGGGTCTTCAACCCCACCGTGGCCAGATGGTCGTCATAAATCTGGCTGACGTGCCGCGCCGCCTGGCGCAGCGCCTGGCAGTTGCAATCGGTCGGTTCGAGCGCCGGGGATGTCTGCTTTTGCATGGCTCATATTCCCGTAAGCGGGCGCGATCGTACCACGGCGCCCTTGGCATTAGGTGCATATGCGCATATCAATGGTCAAGGAAAAGGTGCATATGCACCTAATGATTTTACAGGGGATTTTTCATGGACCCGCGCACCCGAATGCTGCTGGAGGCCCCGGTCGGCCCGACCATCCTCCGGATGGCGCTGCCGAACGTCGTGGTCATGGTGTTCCAGGCCTCGATCGGCCTGATCGAGACCTATTTCGTCGCCAAGCTGGGCCTCGATGCGCTGGCCGGCATGGCGCTGGTGTTCCCGCTGTTCATGCTGCTGCAGATGGTTTCAGCCGGCGGCATGGGCGGCGGCATCCTGTCGGCGGTGGCCCGGGCGCTCGGCGGCGGCAACAAGGACCGCGCCAATGAACTGGTCTGGTCCGCGGTGGCGATCACCATCGGCCTGGGCGCCTCGACCACGGTGGCGGCGCTGCTGTTCGGACCGAAGCTTTATGCCCTGATGGGGGGCCGCGACGGCTCGCTCGCCGCAGCCGCGACCTATTCGGCGCTGGTGTTCTCCGGCGCGATCCCGCTGTGGCTGTTCAACTCGTTCGCCGCGATCATCCGCGGCACCGGCAACATGTTCTTTCCGGCGGCCGTCAATGCCGTTGGCGCGGTGGCGTTGATCCCGGTATCGCCGCTGCTGATCTTTGGAATCGGCCCGTTTCCGCACCTCGGCGTCGCCGGCGGTGCGGTGGCCGTGCTGCTGTATTACGTCATCGGGGCTACCGTCTTTGCCTGGTACATCTGGTCGGGCCGCGGCGTGCTGAAGCCCGCGCTTTTGCCGCCGAAACTCGCCTGGGCGCCGATGCGCGACATCCTCCGCGTCGGCTTGACCTCCTCGATCGTGAGCCTGTCGACCAACGTCAGCATCGCGACGGCGACGGGTCTCGCGGGCCTGGTCAGCCCTGCGGCGGTTGCGGGCTACGGTACCGGTGCGCGGCTCGAGTATCTGCTGGTGCCGCTGGTGTTCGGGCTCGGTGCGCCGGTTGCCGCCATGGTCGGCACCGCAATCGGCGCGGGGCGCAACGACCGCGCGCTGAAGGTTGCGTGGACCGGTGCGATCATCGCCGGCGGCATCACCGAGGTGATCGGGCTTGCCGCGGCTTCGTTCCCCGCTGCATGGCTGTCGCTGTTCGGCAGCGAGCCGACCATGCTCGGCGTCGGTGCGCATTACCTGCACATCGTCGGTCCGGCCTATGGTTTCTTTGGCGCGGGTCTTCTGCTGTACTTCGCCTCGCAGGGCGCCGGCCGTGTCGGCTTTGCGATGATGATCGCCGTGCTGCGCGTGACGATCGCGGCGGGCGGCGGCTTCCTCGCGGTGACGAAGTTCGGCGGCAGCACCGGGCTGTTCGTGGCGCTCGCGCTGGCACTGGTGGTTTACGGCCTCGCCAATGCGGCCGCGGTTGCGGCGGGCGTGTGGTTCAAGGAAAAGCGGTCCGCGCCGGAGCCCAAGGCCGTGCCGGCGTCGCAGCCGGCTTGAGCGTGAGCGACTTGAGCGTGAGGAGAGTGCGATGTCGACCGACACTCTGGAACGCGTTCGGCTCTATCTCGAGGACCTGCAGCCCGGCCAGGTCTATCGCTCCGAGGGCGAGCCGCTGACCATGGACGCCGACGCCATCAAGGCGTTCGCCCGGCAGTTCGATCCGCAACCGTTCCATCTCGACGAGACCACCGCGGCAAAGACCTTCTTCAAAGGTCTCGCCGCCAGCGGCTGGCACACCACGGCCGCGACCATGCGGCTGCTGGTCGACGGCGGGCTGCCGCTGGCCGGCGGCATCATCGGCGCCGGTGTCGAGGAGGTGCGCTGGCCGCGCCCGGTGCGGCCGGGCGACCGGCTGCGGGTCGAAAGCGAGGTCATAGAGGTGCGGCCGTCGCGCTCCCGGCCGGAGCAGGGCCTCGCCAAGGTCCGGACCACGACGCTGAACCAGAACAACGAGCCGGTTCAGATCATGACCTCGAACCTGGTGGTGCAGCGGCGGTTATCCCCGTACGCCCAAAAGTAGATGTTGCATTGCAATAGAAAAGGTGCTGCACTGCAATTGTCTTATGTCAGAGTCGTGACAAATGGCGATGGCCAAACGTCTCAGGAACCAAGCCGCTCGCTGCGCCGCACTGGCGAAACAGACTCACGACGACGAAGCCCGCCAACGCTATATCCGGCTTGAGCAGATGTACCTGCAGATGGCCGTGGCCGAAGAGCAGGCCGATGGGCCCCGCGCGGCCGCCGGCGGCGACCTCAAGCCTGCCGCCTGAAGCTCCCGCCTACTCGAGCTTGATGTTGGCGGCCTTAACCACCTTGGTCCATTTCTCGATATCGGCCTTTATGAACGCCTCGGACTCGGCGGGCGTCATCGACATCGTCTGGGTGTCCTGCTTTTCCCAATAGGCCTGCACTTCGGGCTTGGCGACAATCGCCCTGATCGCTTCGTTGAGCCGATCGACGATCGGCTTCGGCGTCCCGGTCGGGGCCATGATGCCGAACCAGCCGGTGTGCTCGTAACCCGGCACTGTCTCGGCGACCGTCGGCACGTCAGGCAAGGCCTTGGAGCGCGTCTTGCCGGTGACGCCGAGCGCGCGAACCTGTCCGGCCAGCACGTTCGGCGCGACCGACGGCACCTCGTCGAACATCATGTCGACGTGACCCCCGATGATGTCGTTGCGGGCACCGGTCGAGCCCTTGTAGGCGACGTGAAGGATGTCCGTGCCGGTCATGAGCTTGAACAGCTCGCCGCCCAGATGCTTGTTCGAGCCTGGGCCTGACGACGCAAAGGTGAGCTTGCCCGGCTGGGCCTTGGCGAGCGCGATCAGCTCTGTAACGGTCTTGGCTGGCACCTTGGGGCTCACGACCAGGACGGCGTCCGTGGAGCAGCACATCGCCACGGTGACGAAATCGCGCATCAACTGGTAGGGCTTGTTGTGGGCCAGGATTTCGAGATTGACGTGCGGCGAGGCCACCGCCAGCAGAGTGTAGCCATCCGGCGGCGACTTGGCGGCTTCGCCGGTGCCGATGATGCCCGACGCACCCGGACGGTTCTCGATCACGAACGACTGCTTGAACCGCTCGCTGAGCTGTTGCCCGAGGTAGCGGGAGACCAGGTCCGCCGGTCCGCCGGCGCCGAGCGGCACGATGATGCGGACCGGACGATCCGGCCAAGTGTCCGCTGACTGCGCCATCGCGGGCAGGGCGGTGGCGGCGAAGATGGCGGTCGCAAGACCGAAGGCGCGTGCGAAGCGAGCAGTGGGCATGATCCAACTCCCGGCGGTTTTTTTGCGTTGTAGGCCGGGCCGCCGGAGCCGTCTAGGCGACCTTGTTGCGGCTGCGACGCAATGTCCGCCCCTTTTGCGCCGCGCGCGGCTCTGGGTTAAGGGACCCGCCGTCAAAAGCCGCGGGTATGCCTGCGGCCGCCCAAGAATCCTCCGGGGAAGAACGCCGATCATGACAATGCATCGTCTTGCGACAACGCTGGCCGCCGTGGCGATCATGCTGCCGGCGGCGGCAACGGCCCGCGCTCAGGCACAAGACGCGAAATATCCCGCCAAGCAGGTCAACTTCGTCGTCGCCTTCGCGGCCGGCGGCTTTGCCGACACGCTGGCGCGCTTCGTGGCGCAGAAGCTCAACGACAAATGGGGCCAGCCGGTTGTGATCGAGAATCGCGGCGGCGCCGGCGGGAACCTCGCGGCCCGCACGGTGCGCGCCGCAGAGCCGGACGGTTACACCGTGCTGGTGACGACGACGGCGCTGGCGATCAATCCGACCATGTACAAGAAGCTCGACTTCTCGGTCGACGAGCTCGCGGCCGTGGCGATCCCTGCAGCCTCGCCCGAGACGCTCGCGGCGCATCCGAGCAAGGCGGCCGGCGGGCTCAAAGAGTTTCTTGCGGCCAACAAGGACCGCGAGGTGACGTTCGGGTCCGCCGGCGCAGGCTCCGGCTCGCACATCGCGGCGGCGTATTTCTTTTCGGAATTCGCCAAGACCAAGGCGCTGCACGTGCCGTTCCGCGGCGGCAATCCGGCCATTCAAGCCGCGCTCGGCGGCCAGATTGATCTGATCGCGTCGTCGTTCGGCGTCACCTCACAGGTGGTCGACGGCAAGCTCACGGGTCTTGCCGTGGCCAGCCCCGCGCGCAATCCCGCGATGCCCAACGTGCCGACCTACAAGGAAAGCGGCTTCGACTTCGAAGCCGAGTCCTGGGTCGGCTTTTTCGTGCCGGTGAAGACCGATCCCGCGGTGGTCGCCAAACTCAACGCGGCGATCAACGAAGTGGTCTCAGAGCCGGCCGGACGCGATCATCTGTCCAAGGTCGGCTTCCGGCTGGTGCCCCGCGGCGTGGCGGAGTCGCAGAGCTATCTGCGCTCCGAGGTCGCAAAGTGGGGCACGATGGTGAAGGCGGTCGGCGTGTACGTCGACTGAGCGCGAGCGCGCCCGGCAACCTTACGCGACCTTCTTGCCCCACAGCCGCTGCGACGCGATGTCCGCGCCCTCGCGCAGCGACTTCAGCTTGAGCCACACCACCGGCTCGATCACCCACTCGCGTTTGGTGAAGGTGCCGAAGCCGCAGTCGGTCGAGGCGATCACGCGCTCGCGGTCGCCGACCGCCGACACCGCCTCCTCGATGCGCCGCGCCACCACCTCGGGATGCTCGACGAAGTTCGACGTGGTCTCGACCACGCCCGGGATGAGCAGCATGTGCTGTGGCAGCTTGTGCTTCTTCAGCGCCGAATATTCGTGGGCGTGACGCGGGTTGGAGAACTCGATCGACAGCGCGCCGACATTCGCCGTGTAGAGCGCCGGCAGGATTTGCTCCAGCGGGATGTCGTGGATGTGCGGGCCTTCCCAGTTGCCGTAGCAGACATGGAGCCGCACCCGCTCGCGCGGGATGCCATCGATGCCCTTGTTGATAGCCGCGACATGGCGCTCGCAGCGCTTGACGAAATCGCTGTCGGAGAGATCGCGATACATCATGGTGCGATCCATCGCGAGATCCGGCGCGTCGATTTGCAGAATGAGCCCGGCCTTGTGCACCGCCTGGTATTCCTTGCTCATCTCGCGCGCGATGGCGTCGAGGTACGCGTCGTGCGACTCGTAATGTGCGTTCAGCATCGTGGTCGAGATGATGCCGGGCGAGGCCGCGGTCATGAAGCGTTCGGAGAACGCGCCAAGCTCGCCGGCGATCTTGTTGAAGCGCGCGGTCTCGTCGGTGATCGGCTTGAGATCGACATACTTGATGTCGGCCTGCGCCTCCGGCGCGCCCTGCTGGCTCTTCGTCGGGTTCGGGAAGCGCCGCATCAGGTAGGCCAGGAGCTCGGGGAATTCCTCGAACTCGAGGCCGCGGCGACGCTTCGAGACGCCGGCGAAGCCGGACATGCGCTGCGGCACATAGGTCTGGAAGCCGACCCGGCCCTGCTCGCCGTCATTGCCGACGTCGATGCCGGCATCCATCTGCGCCTTCACCACATGGCGCACCGCGGCGTCCATCTCGCCGGCCATGGCCTTGGCGTCGACGGGCTTGCCTTCGTCCTGCGTCATCAGCAGGTCCGACAGCTTTTCGTTGCGCGGCAGGCTGCCGACATGGGTGGTGAGGATGCGGTCCCGGCTCGTGATCATCGTCATGTGCTCCCGTCAGGCGCACAGTTCTGTCACTCCTGCTACGATATCCGCAAGTGTGACGATCCAAGTGTGGCGAACGAGGTGGTGGGCCATGGCCCGTCTGCTCAGGCTTTCCGTTCTGGGTGCGGCGTTGACGATCGCCGCGGCCGAGCCGGCGTCGGCGCAGCGCTGCCCGCCGAACTCGCGCGCGCAGGCGGTCGCCATTCCGGGAAACCTGCGCACCGCGCAGTGCTTCTGCGATCCGGGCTTTATCAGCGTGCAGGGTCTCTGCGTGCGGCCGGCGCGGCCGTCGGACGCTCCGCAAGCCAGCACGCCGGCGCAAAGCATCGTCGCGCCGATGCCGTCTCGCTGAGCGCTTAGTACGTCTCGACGTGATAGCGGCCTTGGGCGCGCATGTCGCTGAGCAAGCCGCGCCAGTCCGCCTCGGCGTCCTTGCAAATGGCAGCGAACGCCTCGTCGACGCCACTCTCCATGCCGCGCAGGCCGCAAAGGTACACATGCGTCTGCGGGTGCCTCAGGAGTGTGCCGACCTCCTGTGCCTTCTCGCGCATGAGATGCTGCACGTAGACCTTAGGCTGGCCATCGACGCGTGAATAGGCGAAGTGCTTGCGCAGCAGCCCGTCCGGCACCTTCTGCAGCGGGCCGAAATAGGGCAGCTCCTCCGGCCGCCGCGCGCCGAAGAACAACATCATGCGTCCGGGGGCCTCCTTCATGGTGCGCCGCCTTCGCTCCGTGAAGGCCCGGAACGGCGCCGATCCGGTGCCGGTGCAGATCATCAGGATGTTGGCGGCTGGATCATTCGGCATCAGGAAGGTGGCGCCGAACGGGCCGGTCACCTCGACCCGGTCGCCCTTCTTCAGATCGCAGATGTAGTTGGAGCAGACGCCGGAGGCCTCGCGCTTGACCGTGAGCGCGAGATTGTTGGCCGAAGGTTTCTCGCCGTCGCGCGGGCTCGCGACCGAATAGAGGCGCACGCGGTGCGGCGCGCCGTTGTCGTCGGTGCCTGGCGCGACGATGCCGATGCTTTGGCCTTCAAGGACCGGAAACGTGGTGTCGCAGAAATCGAGGATCACATGGCGCACGTCGCTGTCGGCATCCGGCGCGGTGAGCCGGAAGTTGCCGGTGACGGTCGCGATTGCCGGACGTTGGCGGTTGTAGAGATTGACCTGCGGCCGGGCGGCCGAGGCCGGCGCCACGCTCTTGCCGCCCGTGCCGCGATGCGCCTCGGCAATGAGGCGGTGGGCCTCGTCGTCGTCCGCCTCGACCGCTTCGGCGATCTGCGTCTCGTCCTGGGCGGGAAGCTCGCGCCAGCCGAACTGGTCGTCGAGGCTGTAGCGCGTCGCAACGATCCGCCAGTTGTCGATCGCGCCGGTGGGGCAGGGCGAGATGCAGTCGAGGCAGAAATTGCATTCGTCCGGATCGACCACGTAGTTGTTGTCGTCGTGGGTGACGGCGTCGACCGGGCAGGTGTCCTCGCAGGTGTTGCAGCGGATGCAGATCTCCGGGTCGATCACATGCTGCTTGTTCAACGAACGAGCGGTGGCTGCCGGACGGATCGCGTCTGTCATGTCGCATGCACCTCCAAAATCGGCCCCGTCCCTTGGATAAATGCATTATAATGCCGGTCGCTAATGTGCAATATATTTCATTATATCTGCGTCTATCCTCATTCTTTTCGGGTTGCCAGTCGACCGGCAATATGCACGATAATGCATGTTGGAAGGGTGAGGCGCTTCCGGCATTGGATGGCAACGAGAACAAGCCGCAGCGGGAAGGTTATGATCCAAGGGTTGCAAGCAGCCGCCTCGGGGCAGGCGATGGGCGCCGGCACGGCCGTGCCGCGCCAATACAATTTCGCCGCCGACATCCTCGCGCGAAACCTGAACGCCGGCCGCGGCCGCAAGCCCGCCTTCATCGATTCACGTGGCACCTGGACCTACGGCCAGCTCGCCGAGCGGGTCGGCAAGTTCGCAGGCTTGCTGCGTTCGCTCGGCGTGCGCCGCGAAGAACGCGTGCTGATCTGTCTGCTCGACACCATCGACTGGCCGACGGCGTTTCTCGGCTGCCTCAAGGCCGGCGTGGTCGCGGTGCCGGTCAACACGCTGATGACCGAGGACGATTACCGCTACATGCTGGCCGACAGCCGCGCCCGCCTTCTGGTCGTGTCGGATGCGCTCTATCCACGGTTCGAGAAGCTGATCGAGGAGGCGCCTGACCTCGAGCACGTCATCGTCTCGGGCGGAAACGCGCACGGGCTGAAATCGTTCGAAGCGCTGATGGACAGCGCCAAGGTCTGCACCGAGGTGGCGCCGACCGCCTGCGACGACATCGCGTTCTGGCTCTACACCTCGGGCTCGACCGGCAAGCCGAAGGGCGCGGTGCATGTGCATGCCGATCTGAAGCTCACCGACGATCTCTACGGCGCGCCCATCGTGGGCATCACCGAAAACGACATCTGTTATTCGGTGGCGAAGCTGTTCTTCGCCTATGGCCTCGGCAACGCGCTGACCTTTCCAATGTCGGCGGGTGCCTGCACGGTGCTGCTGCCGGACCGGCCGACGCCGGACGGCGTTGCGGCGCTCCTTCGCCAGCACGCCGTGACGGTGTTCTATGCGGTGCCGACCTTCTATGCGGCGTTCCTGGCGAGCCCCAACGCGCCACAGCGCACAGACTTGAAAATTCGCCGCTGCGTCTCGGCCGGCGAGGCGCTGCCGATGGACGTTGGCCTGCGCTGGGTCGAGCGCTACGGCGTCGATATCCTCGACGGCATCGGCTCGACCGAGATGCTGCACATCTTCCTGTCCAACAGCGCGGACGACGTGAAGTACGGCACCACCGGAAAGCCGGTGCCGGGCTATGCCTGCAAGCTCGTCGGCGACGACGGTCAGCCGGTGAAGCAGGGCGAGATCGGCGAGCTCCTGATCAAGGGACCGACGTCGGCGGTCATGTACTGGAACAACCGCGACCAGTCGCGCTCGACCTTCATGGGCGAGTGGACCCGCTCCGGCGACAAGTATCTGCAGGACGAGGACGGCTACTTCGTCTACTGCGGCCGGCGTGACGACATGCTGAAGGTGTCGGGGCTGTATGTGTCGCCGTTCGAGGTCGAGGGCGCGCTCGCCACCCATCCGGACGTGCTCGAGGCCGCCGTGGTGGCCTGGCCCGATGCCGACACGCTGATCAAGCCCAAGGCCTTCGTGGTCCTGAAAGATCAGACCAAAGCCGCAAACGCGCAGGCTCGTGACGCGATGTCGCGGGTGCTGCAGGACCACGTCAAAAGCCTGCTGGCGCCCTTCAAATACCCGCGCTGGATCGAGTTTCGCGCCGATCTGCCGAAGACCGCGACCGGCAAGATCCAGCGCTTCAAATTGCGCAGCGAGGCCGGGCCGCGCTAGTCTTTGCTCAGATGTCTCACGTGGAGGGGTTTTTCGTCATGAAACGCACTTTGCTTGCCGCCTGCGCGATCGCGGCGATCGTTGCCGCCAACCCGGCCGCAGCCCAGCAGAAGACCGTGAAAATCGGCTTTATCAGCTCGTTCAGCGGTCCGGCCGCGGCCGTCGGCAACGACATGCGGAACTCGTTCGAGCTGGCGCTCGACCATCTCGGCCGCAAGCTCGGCGGACTGCCGGTCGAGGTGATCTACGAGGATGACCAGATCAAGCCCGAGGTCGGCCTGCAGAAGACCCAGAAGCTCGTGGAGTCCGACAAGGTCGACTTCATGGTCGGCTACATCTGGTCGAACGTGCTGCTCGCCTCCCTGAAGACGCTGGTCGACACCAAGACCGTGACGGTGGTGTCGAACGCCGGCGCCTCGCAGCTCGCCGGCGAGCTCTGTTCGCCCTACGTGTTCTCGACGTCGTGGAACAACGACCAGAACCCGCGTGCCATGGGCACGTACATGAACCAGAAGGGCATCAAGACGGTGTTCCAGATCGGTCCGAACTATGCGGCCGGCAAGGACAACATCGATGGCCTGATGCTGAGCTTCAAGGGCCAGGTCGCCGGCCGCGAGATGACGCGCTGGCCGGACCAGCTCGACTTCTCGGCCGAGCTGTCGAAGGCGCGCGCCGCCAAGCCCGACGCGCTCTTCGTGTTCTATCCGGGCGGCGCCGGCGTCCAGTTCGTGACGCAATACGCGCAGTCGGGCCTGAAGGGGCAGGTGCCGCTCTATCAGGTGTTCACCATCGACGAGCTGTCGCTGCCGCGGCTGAAAGATCTTGCGATCGGCGTGCCGGGCGTGTCGGCATGGGTCAACGACCTGCCGAACGACGCCAACAAGAAGTACGTCGCCGACTATCACGAGAAGTTCAAGCTGTGGCCGTCGTTCTACGGCGCGCAGACGTATGACGCCGCCATGCTGATCGACTCGGCGCTGAAGGCGACCAAGGGCGACACCAGCAACAAGGACGCGCTGCGCAAGGCGATGGAAAAGGCCGACTTCAAGTCGGTGCGCGGCGCCTTCAAGTTCGGCCCGAACCACATCCCGATCCAGAGCTTCTATCTGCAGGACGTGGTGAAGGTCGGCGACGACTACCGGCTGAAGACCGTGACCCGGATCGTGGAGAACGATCAGGATCCGCACCACGACAAGTGCAAGATGCCGAACTGACGTTGGATCGGCCGGCTCCGCCGCACATCGGCGGGGCCGGCTGGCCTCCTCTTTGCAAGGACGGCCTTGCAAGAAGAACGCCTTGCAAGGACTGCGGCAAATTCCGGTTTCCGGGCGCGGCCCGACGTGATCCATTTGTGTAAGTGGCGGCGCCCCGGGGACGGCATCGCTGGGGGACCATGCTGTATTTCATCGAGCAGTGTCTGAACGGCATCCAGCTTGGCATGCTGCTGTTCCTGCTGGCCGCCGGACTGACCCTGATCTTCGGGATCATGGATCTGGTCAACCTGGCGCACGGCTCGCTCTACATGATCGGCGCCTATTTCGCCGCGACCTTCGCAGCCTGGACCGACAGCTTCGTTGCCGGCGCTGCGCTGGCGCTGGTTGCGACACTCGTCGTCGGCATGGCGCTGGAGGTGGTGGCGATCCGGAAGCTTTACGGCCACGATCATCTCGATCACGTGCTCGGCACCTTCGGTCTGATCCTGTTCTTCAACGATCTGGTGCGCTGGATCTGGGGCCCGGCCGGCATGACCTTGCCGCTGCCGAGCGAGATGCTGACCGCCGTGCAGGTGCTGCCCGGCGTCTACTATCCGGCCTATCGGCTGGTGATCATCGTAGCGACGCTGGTGGTCGCGCTCTTGCTTTACATCCTGGTGATGCGCACCCGGATCGGCATGCTGATCCGCGCCGGCGCCTCCAACCGTGAAATGGTCGGCGCGCTCGGCGTCAACATCAAGCTGCTCTACACGCTGGTGTTCGGGCTCGGCGCGGCGCTGGCGGGCTTTGCCGGGCTGATGCAGGCGCCGATCCTCACCGTGCAGATCGGCATGGGCGAGAATATCCTGATCCTGGCCTTCGTCGTGATCATCATCGGCGGCATCGGCTCGATCCGCGGCGCCTTCGTCGCCGCCATGCTCGTCGGCCTGATCGACACCATCGGCCGCGCCTTCATGCCCGACCTGGTGCGGAGCGTCGTCGGCGCCAACGCGGGCTCGTCGGCGGGCCCGGCGCTATCCTCGATGATCATGTACCTGTTGATGGCCGTGGTGCTGGTGTTCCGGCCCGAAGGGCTGTTCCCGGCTGCCAGACGATGAAATCCCTTCTCACGCCTCGCAACCTGTTCGTTGCCGCGCTGCTGATCGTGCTTGCGCTGCTGCCGGTCTATTGCGCAGTGGTCGGCAGCACGTTCCTGCTGGCGCTCTTCACGCGCGTGCTGATCCTCGCGATGGCGGCGGTCAGCCTCAACCTCATCATGGGCTTCGGCGGCATGGTGAGCTTTGGCCACGCCGCCTATCTCGGCATCGGCGGCTATGCGTTCGGCATTCTCGCCAAGGAGGGCATCACCTCGGGCCTGATCCAGTGGCCGGTGGCGCTCCTGGTGTGCGGCCTGTTCGCGCTGGTGGTCGGAGCGCTGTGCCTCCGCACGCGCGGCGTCTACTTCATCATGATCACGCTCGCCTTCGCGCAGATGGCCTATTACATTGCCATCGCGCTCGACCGCTATGGCGGCGACGACGGCATGACGATCTACAAGCGCAGCCAGTTCAGCGAGTGGATCAACCTCTCGAACAAGACGTTCTTCTATTATCTCTGCTTCGCGCTGCTGCTCGCCACCGTGTACCTGGTCTGGCGGATCGTGAACTCGCGCTTCGGCATGGTGATCCAGGGCGCGCGCTCCAACGAGCGGCGCATGCGCGCCATCGGCTTTCCCACGTTCCGCTACAAGCTGGTCTGCTTCGTCATCTCCGGCATGATCTGCGGCCTGTCCGGCGTGCTGCTGGCCAACCACACCGACTTCATCAATCCGTCGGTGATGAGCTGGATCCGCTCCGGCGATCTCATGGTGATGGCGGTGCTGGGCGGCATGGGCACAGTGTTCGGTCCGGTGATCGGCGCGGTGGCGTTCCTGCTGCTGGAGGAGGGGCTCTCGCGCGTCACCGAGTTCCAGGGTCTCATCCTTGGTCCGATGCTGCTCGCCGTCGCGCTTTACGCTCGCGGCGGCATCGACGGGATTCTCATGGGGCTGCGCCGTGACTGACGCGATGCTCAAGGTCGAACGACTGACCAAGCGCTTCGGCGGCATCGTCGCCTCCGACAATGTCGCGTTCGAGGTGGCGAAGGGCGAGCTCCACGCCATCATCGGTCCGAACGGCGCCGGCAAGACCACGCTGATCAGCCAGCTTGCCGGTGAGATTGTGCCGAACGCCGGTCGCATCGAATTCGATGGCCGCGACATCACGGCGCTGCGCGTCCATGACCGCAGCCTGATCGGCCTCGCCCGTTCGTTCCAGATCACCTCGCTGTTTCCGAACTTCACGGCGCTGCAGAACGTCGCGCTCGCGGTCCAGGCTCATGCCGGGCATTCGTTCCGGTTCTGGCGCGAAGCCTGCGCCGAGGTGGCGCTATGCGAGCCGGCGCGCGCGGCGCTCGACCGTGTCGGCATCGGCCACCGCGCCGACACCAAAGTGGTCAACATGAGCCACGGCGAGCATCGCCAGATCGAGCTCGCCATGGCGCTCGCCACCAGGCCGCGGATGCTGCTGCTCGACGAGCCGATGGCGGGGCTCGGCCCCGACGAGTCGAGCCGCATGGTGAAGACGCTGCGCGAACTGAAGCGCGAACTCACGATCCTCCTGATCGAGCACGACATGGAGGCCGTGTTCGCGCTCGCCGATCGGATCACCGTGCTGGTCTATGGCCGGGTCATCGCCTCGGGCGATCCGGCCTCGATCCGCGCCAACGCCGAGGTGCGTCAGGCCTACCTGGGCGAACAGGAGGCGGTGACGCATGTCTGAGCCGCTGCTCGCCGTCGACAGGATCGAGACCCGTTACGGCCTGAGCCAGGTGCTGTTCGGCATCTCGCTCGCCATCGCGCCCGGCGAGATGGTGACGCTGATGGGGCGGAACGGCATGGGCAAGACCACCACCGTGCGCTCCATCATGGGACTGACGCTGGCGATGGCCGGCTCGATCCGATTTGCCGGAGCAGAGATTGCGCGCCTGCCGTCATTCCGCGTCGCCAAGCTCGGCATCGGCCTGGTGCCCGAGGGCCGGCAGATCTTCCCCAATCTCACCACGCGCGAGAACCTGGTCGCCACGGCAGCAAACTTCGGTAAGGCCGCCGATCCCTGGACACTCGACAAGGTGCTCGAGCTGTTCCCCCGGCTCGGCGAGCGGCTTGGCAACATGGGCAATCTTCTGTCGGGCGGCGAGCAGCAGATGCTCGCGATCGGCCGCGCGCTGATGACCAATCCGCGACTGCTCATTCTCGACGAAGCGACAGAAGGTCTTGCGCCGCTCATCCGCGCCGAGATCTGGTCGTGCCTGACGCGGCTGAAGGCCGCCGGCCAGTCGATCCTGGTGATCGACAAGAACGTCGAGGCGCTCACGCGCATCGCCGACCGGCATTACATCATCGAGCGCGGTAGGGTGGTGTGGTCGGGCAATTCCACGGAGCTCGCGGCACGGCCCGACGTGCAGCATCAGTATCTCGGCATCTGAGGCTTCATGCTATAGCAGCGCCATGGCGACGCTCGCGGACCAGGGTTTCATCGATCTTCCGCCGCTGCGGATCGAATACCGCATGGCCGGCCCGCGGCCGGACGCGGCGCCGACGCTGATCCTGCTGCACGAAGGCCTCGGCTCTGCCGGCATGTGGGGCGATTTTCCCGAGAAGCTTGCGGCCGCGACCGGCTTTGGCGTGTTCGCTTATTCGCGGATCGGCTACGGCCATTCGAGTGCCGCGACGTTGCCGCGCAAGCTCGACTTCATGCATGTCGACGCGCAGCAGGTGTTGCCGCGGTTGCTCGACGCCATCGGCTTCCGGCAAGGCCTGCTGGTCGGCCACAGCGACGGCGCATCGGTCGCCGCGATTTACGGCGGCGCGGTGCAGGACCACCGCGTGCGCGGGCTGGTGCTGATAGCGCCGCACTTCATCGTCGAGGACGTCACGATCAAGTCGATCGGCGAGATCCGCGAGGCCTTCGACACCACCGACGTGCGGCAGCGCTTCCAGCGCTGGCACGCCGACGCCGACGCGACAGTGCGCGGCTGGACCGACGTCTGGCTGAAGAACGACTTCCATGCCTGGGATATCACCGATGTGCTCGCCTACATCCGCGTGCCGGTGCTGATCATCCAGGGCGACGAGGACCACTACGGCACGGTGCGGCAGATCGAGATCGCCCGCGAAGAATGCTACTGCCCGGTCGAAGTGCTGTGGATGCCGGGCATCAAGCACGTGCCGCATCGCGAGGCGCCGGGGCAGACGCTGGCGGCCATCGCCGGGTTCGGCGGCCGCGTGCTGCGCCAGCATGAAGGCGCCGTGGCGGCCGTAGCGCGCTGATTTTCCTCTGCAATCCGAAGTGCTTGCCTGCGGTCTGGCGACGCGCGGGGCGCGGAGCATTTTGGCCATTGCCTGCACTATTAATCATGAATTATAATGCATGGATTGCTCAACGAACGGCTCGTGGACTGCTCATGGCCAACACCTCCGAAGCCCGCGAAAACGCCGATGTCTCCGGCCGTGGCGATGCCGCCTTCGCGGCCGAGATCGGCCGCATGGTGCGGCTCGGCCGCGCCAAGCGCGGCATGTCGCGCCGTCAGCTCGCGCAGGCGTCGGGCACCTCGGAGCGCTATCTCGCGCAGATCGAAAGCGGTGCCGGCAATCCGTCGGTGCTGGTGTTGCGCGCCATCGCCGACGCGCTCGAGATGCCGATGTTCGAATTGCTGCCGCAGACCGGCGGCGTCGCCGCGCCCTACGCGCGGATCATCGATCTGATCGGCCGCGCGCCGCCAAGCGATCTGGCTGCCATCGCCGAGAGCATCGAGCGGCAGATCGCGCATATCGCCGCGGCCGATCGCGGCCGCCGCATCGGCTTGGTGGGCTTGCGCGGCGCCGGCAAGTCGACGCTCGGCAAGCTCCTCGCCGAGAAGCTCGGCGTGCCGTTCATCGAGCTCAATCGCCGGGTAGAGCAGGAATACGGCGCCAGCGTGCCGCTGCTCATCGAGATGTCCGGCATCGCGACCTTCCGCCGCTACGAGCGCGCCTGCCTGGAGCGCGCCATTGCCGAGAACGAGGGCGCGGTGATCGCGACCGCGGGCGGCATCGTCTCCAACCCGGAGACCTACGGGTTGCTTCTCCGCCGCACCCACACGGTGTGGATCAGCGCGCAGCCCGAGGAGCACATGGGCCGCGTCATGAAGCAGGGCGACTTCCGGCCTATGGCCAAGAACCGGGAGGCCATGGCGGACCTGCACGCCATTCTCGAATCGCGCCGCACCGACTACGCGCGCGCCGAACTCAATCTCGATACGTCGGGCGCCACCGTGCAGCAGAGCTTTGCCAAGCTCACCAAGCTCGTCGCGCCGTGGATGAAAGGCTAACCCAATGGCTGACAGCGAACGGAAACTGTCGAACGGCGGCAATCGGATCGATTTCGTCACCGAGCCGTCCCGCTACCGGCACTGGAAGCTCGCGACCGACGGCGAGACCGCGACGCTGACCATGGACGTCGACGAGAACGCGCCGCTGTTCGAGGGCTATCAGCTCAAGCTCAACTCCTACGATCTCGGTGTCGACATCGAGCTGGCCGACGCGCTGGAGCGGCTGCGCTTCGAGCATCCGGAGGTGAGGGTGGTGCTGCTGCGCTCCGGCAAGCCGCGGGTGTTCTGCGCCGGCGCCAACATCCGCATGCTGGCGGGCGCGACGCACGCCCACAAGGTCAACTTCTGCAAGTTCACCAACGAGACCCGCAACGGCATCGAGGACGCCAGCGAATTCTCCGGCCAAAAGACGATCTGCGTGGTCACCGGCTCCTGCGCCGGTGGCGGCTACGAGCTGGCGCTCGCCGCCGACCACATCATCCTGACCGACGACGGCTCGTCGACCGTGTCGCTGCCCGAGCTGCCGCTGCTCGCCGTGCTGCCCGGCACCGGCGGGCTCACCCGCGTCACCGACAAGCGCAAGGTGCGCCGTGACCATGCCGACGTGTTCTGCACCACCGAGGAAGGCATCAAGGGCAAGCGCGCGGCTGACTGGCGGCTGGTCGACGAGGTGGTGCCGAACAGCAAGCTCGAAAACGCGGTGAAGGAGCGGGCCCGCGAATTCGCCGCGAAGTCCGACCGGCCAAGTGACGCCAAAGGCATCGCGCTCGCGCCGTTCAAGAGAAAGCGCACCGCCGACGGCGCCGAATACAGCGTCGTGTCGGTGGAGTTTGCGCGCGACGCGCGGCTCGCCACCATCACGCTGCGCGGCCCGGACGCGCCGCCGCCCGCCTCGGCCGACGAGATGGCGGCCCAGGGCGCCGAGTTCTGGCCGCTGCGGCTCGCCCGCGAGCTCGACGACGCGATCCTCGACATCCGGACCAACGAGCTGGAAACCGCGGTGATCGTGTTCAAATCGGAGGGCGATCCGAAGCTGGTGCTCGAATATGACGCGTTCCTGGCGAAGAACGCGAAGCACTGGCTTGCCCGCGAGATCACGCTGAAGTGGAAGCGCGTGCTCAAGCGCGTCGACCTCACGTCGCGCTCGCTGGTGACGCTGGTCGAACCGGGCTCTTGCTTCGCCGGCACGCTGGCCGAGCTGATCTTCGCCTCCGACCGCTCCTACATGCTGATCGGTCGCATGGACGGCGACAACCGGCCGCCGGCCGCGATCATGCTGGGCGAGGCCAATTTCGCAGGCCTCACCATGAGCAACGGGCTGACGCGGCTCGCGACGCGCTTCCTCGGTGAGCCGGCATCTGTTGAAAAGGCCAAACAGGCCATCGGCCGCGAGCTCGACGCCGAGGCCGCCGAAGAACTGGGTCTCGTCACCTTCGCGCTCGACGACATCGACTGGGAGGACGAGATCCGCATGTTCTTCGAGGAGCGCGCGAGCTTCTCGCCCGACGGCCTCACCGGCATGGAAGCCAATCTCCGCTTCGGCGGGCCCGAGACGATGGAATCGAAGATCTTCGCGCGCCTCACCGCTTGGCAGAACTGGATCTTCCAGCGTCCCAACGCCATCGGCGAGGAGGGCGCGCTGCGCCGTTACGGCACCGGCCAGAAGGCCGTGTTCGACATGAAGCGTGTTTAGAGGAGGGGGATTATGGACGACATCATCAACGTGGATTACCGCGAGAAGATTCCGAACAACGTCAACCTCACCGAGGACCGCCGGGTGCTCAAAGCGCTCGAAGGCTGGCATCCGGGCTATATCGACTGGTGGCAGAACATGGGGCCGGAGGGCTTCCAGGAGTCGCTGGTCTATCTGCGCACCGCGGTGTCGGTTGATCCGAAAGGCTGGGCCAAGTTCGACTACGTGAAGATGCCGGAATACCGCTGGGGCATTCTCCTTGCTCCTCATGAAGAAGACCGCAAGGTGCCGTTCGGCGCCCACATGGGCGAGAACGCGTGGCAGGAGGTGCCGGGCGAATATCGCGCCATGCTGCGCCGTCTCGTCGTGATCCAGGGCGACACCGAGCCGGCGTCGGTCGAGCAGCAGCGCCACCTCGGCAAGACCGCGCCGTCGCTCTATGACATGCGCAATCTGTTCCAGATCAACGTCGAGGAGGGCCGCCATCTCTGGGCGATGGTCTATCTTCTGCACAAGTATTTCGGCCGCGACGGCCGCGATGAGGCCGACGACATGCTGCGGCGCCGCTCCGGCAGCGCCGACGCGCCGCGCATGCTCGGTGCCTTCAACGAGGCGACGCCGGACTGGCTGTCGCTGTTCATGTTCACCTTCTTCACCGACCGCGACGGCAAGATGCAGCTCGAAAGCCTCGCGCAGTCGGGCTTCGATCCGCTGTCGCGCACCTGCCGCTTCATGCTGACCGAGGAGGCGCACCACATGTTCGTCGGCGAGACCGGCATCGGCCGTGTGGTGCAACGCACCTGCGAGGCGATGAAGGCCGCGGGCATCGAGGACCCGAACGAGATCGACAAGGTGCGCAAGCTCGGCGTCATCGATCTGCCGACCATCCAGAAGAAACTCAACCTGCACTACACGCTGTCGCTCGACCTGTTCGGCTCGGAGGTCTCGACCAACGCAGCAAATGCGTTCAACGCAGGTCTCAAGGGCCGCTTCCGTGAGACCGCGATCCAGGACGATCACAGGCTCGAGAACGACGTCTATCCGGTGCTGAAGCTCGTCAACGGCGAGATCAAGCGGGTCGACGAGCCGGCACTGACCGCGCTCAACATGCGGCTGCGCGACGACTACACTCACGACTGCGCCAAGGGCATCGAGCGCTTCAACAAGATCGTCGAGCGCACCGGCGTGTCGTTCCGGCTGGAACTGCCGCATGTCGCGTTCCATCGCGACATCGGCGAGTTCAAGGACGTGCATGCAACGCCCAAGGGCGAGCTGATCGACGACGCGGCATGGGAGAAGAGCAAGGACCACTGGCTGCCGTCAGCGTCGGACGGCGATTTCATCGCCTCGCTGATGCAGCCGGTCGCCGAGCCGGGCCAGTTCGCGTCGTGGATCGCGCCGCCCAAGGTCGGCATCGACAACCGGCCGGGCAATTTCGAATATGTGAAGATCGCGGCGTAGCGGTTAAGCGCGCCGCTTCGCTTCCTGGATCGCCTGCCACACCTTGAACGGTGTGCACGGCGTGTCGATGTGCCGGATGCCGAGCCCCGACAGCGCGTCGACGATGGCGTTGACGCCGGCCGACAGCGAGCCGACGGTGCCGGCCTCGCCCGCGCCCTTGACGCCGAGCGGGTTGGTCGGCGTCGGCACCGGATTGTCCTCGACCACCAGCGGGCAGAAGTCCTCGGCGCGCGGCATGGCGTAGTCCATGAACGAGCCGGAGATCACCTGGCCGGTCTGCGGATCGTAGGCCTTGTCCTCCATCAGCACCTGGCCAAGCCCCTGGGCGATGCCGCCCATGATCTGGCCCTTCACCAGCAGCGGGTTGATCACGGTGCCGACGTCGTCGACCACGCTGTAGCGGACCACGTTGGTGACGCCGGTCTCCGGATCGATCTCGACCTCGCAGACATGGGCGCCGTTCGGGAAGTTGCCGCTCGTGGCCCGGTAGGTCGCGGTTTCGTACAGGCCGGGCTCCATGCCGGGCGGCAGCTTGTCCACCTTGAATGCGGTCTTGGCGACGTCGTGGATGCCGACGCCGCGGTCGGTGCCGGCGATGCTGAAGCGGCCATCCTTGAACTCCATGTCGCCTTCGGCGGCTTCGAGCATATGCGCCGCGAGCTTCTTGCCCTTGGCGATGACCTTGTCGGCCACCATCACGATGGCGCCGCCGCTCATCGTCGTGGAGCGTGAGCCGCCGGTGCCCATGCCGAACGCCACCGCTTCGGTGTCGCCTTGGACGAACTTGATGGCGTCCGGATCGACGCCCAAGCGATCGACCAGGATCTGCGTCTGGATCGTCGCATGGCCCTGGCCGTGCGAGATCGACCCGGTGACGAAGGTCATGCCGCCGAGCGGATCGAAGCGGATTTCCGCGGTCTCGTAGGTGGGGTCGGCGGCCTGCTCGATCGTGTTAGAGAGCCCGATGCCGCGAAGGAGCCCGCGCTTGGCCGACTCCTTGCGCCGCGCCTCGAAGCCGGTCCAATCGCCGAGCGTCATGGCGCGGTCCATGTTCTCCTCGAAGCGGCCGCTGTCATACGTGAAGGTGAGCGGCGTCTTGTAGGGCATCGCCGTTGGCGGAATGGTGTTGCGGCGGCGCAGCTCGGACGGATCGATCTTCATCTCGTCGGCGGCGATGTCGATCAGCCGCTCGATCATGTAGGACGCCTCGGGCCGTCCGGCGCCGCGATAGGGCGATGTGCAGTGCGTGTTGGTCAGCATGCCGGAGATCGCCACATGGGCCACGGGCGTGGTGTAGACACCGCACACCGTGCCGATGTTGACCACCGGCGGCAGCGCGCCGCGGAACGACACGAAAGCGCCGAGATTGCCGAAGCTCCGGATGCGCACGGCGAGGAATTTGCCGTCACGGTCGAGCGCCAGCGCCGCATCGACGATGTTGTCGCGGGCGTCGTCGTCGCTGATATGCGCCTCGTTGCGGGTGGCGAGCCATTTCACCGGGCGGCCGACGCGGCGCGCCGCCCACAGCATCAGGATGATCTCGGGATAGACCGAGCCGCGCAGCCCGTAAGAGCCGCCGATGTCGCCCGTGATCAATCGGAGCTGGCTTTCCGGAATCTTCAGCGTGGTCTCGGCGATGGCATTGCGGAACAGCCACGGCCGCTGGAAGCCGAATTGCAGCGTGTAGCGGCCGGTGCCCGCGTCATACTCGCCGGTGACGCCGCGCGGCTCCATGGTGTTGGCGGTGACACGGTTGATCACGAGCCGCTGCTCGATCACGTGGGCGGCGCGCGCGAAGGCCTCGTCGGTCGCGGCCTTATTGCCGGCCTGGTAGAAATAAGCCTCGTTGTTCGGGCAGTCGTCATAGAGCTGTGGCGCGCCAGGCTGGAACGCATCGCGCGCGTTCACCACCGCGGGCCGCGGCGCGTAATCGACCTCGACGCGTTCGGCGGCGTCGCGCGCCTGATCGAGCGTGTCGGCGACCACGACCGCCACGGGGTAGCCGACATGCATGGCGCGGCTGATCGCGATCGCGGGGCGGTGCGGCAGGTACATCGGGCCGCCGTCGCGCTTCTTGTAGGGCGCCATGGTCGGCATGGTGCCGAGCCGGTCGGCCTCGTAGTCCTTGCCGGTCAGCACCGCATGGACGCCCGGCATCTGCAACGCGGCACGTGCATCGATGCCGCGGATATCGGCATGGGCGTGCGGCGAGCGCACGATCGCGGCGTGAAGCTGATCGGCGAGTTTGAGATCGTCGTAGTAGCGGCCGCGGCCCCTGAGCAGGCGAGGGTCCTCGCGACGCCGCACCGATTGACCGATCGAGAATTCACCCATGTGAGACTCCGCAAGACACACCAGTCTAAACGGCTGCCGTGCGATCCGTCATCCCGCCATGCGGGATGGTTGCTTTACAGGCTGCGGCCATCGCATAACATCGCCGAGAGCGGCGAAGCATCACAACAGCCGCGTCGGGAGAGGAAATGCCATGCGCGCTGCCGCAATCGCTCTGTTGTTGGGGTTCGTCGTCGCAGCCGGTACTGACCGGGCGCGGGCCCAGGACGACTATCCGAGCCGCACCATCACCTTCCTCTGCCCGTTCCCGGCCGGCGGCGGCACAGACATCCTGACGCGGCTTTTGGCGCAGGAGCTTCAGGAAAAGCTCGGCAAGCCTGTCATCGTCGACAACCGGCCCGGCGCCGGCACGCAGATCGCGGCGAATGCCACGGCGAAGAGCCCGCCCGACGGCTATACGCTGTTTCTCGCCCCGATCACGACGCTTGCCATCGGGCCCAGCGTGTTCAAATCGCTGCCTTACGACACCGTGAAGGACTTTGCGCCGGTCGGACTCGTCGGCTCGGCGCAGTTCGCCCTCGTCGCCAATCCCAATCTCGGCGCGCCGACACTTCCGGACCTGATCAAGCTCATCAGGAGCAAGGATGGTCAGATGCAATACGGCACCTCGGGATCGTCGACGCCGCATCACCTGTTCATGGAGATGTTCCTGAAGCAGATCGGTGCCAAAGCTCAGCACGTGCCTTATCGCGGCAGCGTGCCGGCGATGACCGATGTCATCTCCGGCCAGATTCCCATGATGATGGTCGATCTCGCCGTGGCCATGGGCAACATCCAGGAAGGCAAGCTCAAGGTCTACGGCGTCACCTCGGCGACGCGGATCAAGGCGATGCCTGACGTTCCGACGATCGCCGAAGCGGGGCTGCCGGGCTTCGCAGCAACCGGCTGGTTCTCGGTGGTGACACGCGCCGGCACGCCGCGGCCGGTCATCGACAAGATCAACGGCGTGCTGATGCCTTATCTCAAGCGCCCCGAGGTGCAGGACAAGCTCAACGCCGCGGCGATCACGCCGCTCACCAGCACGCCCGACGAACTCGCGAAGTTCATCCCGGCCGAGATCGAGAAGTGGGCCAAGGTGGTCAAGGACGCCGGCATCGAGCCGCAGTGAAGCCGCGACGAGCGCTACTCGTCGCCCATCATCGTCTCGATGAACCCCTCCGGGTCCATCCAGAACTCCCGCATCAGCCGATAGTGCTCGGTGTCCTCCACCCGCACCGTGTCGAGCCCGTATTTGGTCAGCTGCAACAGCCGCGCGTTCGGATAGGCCATCAGCATCGGCGAATGCGTCGCCATGATCACTTGGCTTATTCCGGACTCGTCCATGCGCCGTAATAGCTTGAGGAACTCGATCTGCCGTGCTGGCGACAGCGCCGACTCCGGCTCGTCGAAGATGAATATGCCTTGGCGTCGGCATCGCTCCTGAAAGAAGCGCAAAAAGCCTTCGCCGTGCGAATGCGACAGGAAATCAGGCGGCAACTCGTCGGCATCGCGCGCAGCCTCATCCAGATAGCGCGCGACCGAGAAGAAGCTCTCGGCGCGGAAGAACCAGCCCTGCGTGATCTTCGGCAGCCAGCTCGCGCGCAGCGCTTTCGACAGTTGGCCGCCCATCACCTCGACGGCGCGCGAGTGATCGACCGGACGATAGCCCTTGCCGCCTCCGGCTTCGTCATAGCCGGCGAGCGCGGCGATACCTTCGAGCAGCGTGGATTTGCCGGTGCCGTTCTCGCCGACAATGATGGTGATGGCACGGTCGAAGCCTAAGTCGAACTCTTTCTGCAGGAAGGGCAGGCAGAACGGGTACGCGGCCGGATCGCTGACCTTGTCGCGGTCGAGCCAGACGCGCCGCAGATACGGCGCCGGCAGATTGATGGTGCGGGCTCGTCGGCTGGCCATGCGTTATTATGCAGCACGTCTGCTGTGCCCGCAAAAGTTGCCGGGGGGTTGCTTAGTCGAGCTTCGGAATCTTCGCCGCCTCGATCGCCTTGCTGAACCGCGCCACGTCCGCCTTGAACGTCGCGGCGAATTGCTCGGGCGTGTCGCCGACCGGATCCTGGCCGGTCTGGACGAGCGTCTCGCGCACTTTTGGATCGGCGAGCGCCTGCGCCACCGCCTGCTGGATGGTCTTGACGATCTCGGGCGGCGTGCCGGCCGGCACGAACATCGCATTCCAGCTGCCGACCTCGAGTCCCTTGATGCCCTGCTCGGCCGCGGTCGCCACGTTCGGCAGCGCCTCCATCCGCTTGGTGCCGGTGACGCCGAGCCCACGGATCAGGTTGCTCTGCACGTTGGCGATGCCGTTGGCCTGCGGCAGGAAGGCAAGCTGGATGTCGTTGCTGATCAGCGCCGTCACCATCGGCGCGTCGCCGCGATAGGGGATGTGCTCCATCTTGATGCCGGCGATGTTGTTGAACATCTCGGCAAAGATGTGCAGCGAGGAGCCGGGCCCGCTCGAGCCGAAGTTCATCGCGCCGGGCTTCTGTTTGGCCTCCTTGGCGAGCTCGGTGAGATTGGTGGCGGGGTCCTTCGGCGAGCCGGCGATCACGAACTGGGTCGAGATCACCATGGTCACCGGGATGAAATCCTTCGACGGGTCGAACGGCAGCTTGCTGTACAGCGCCGACGCGCTCGACATGGCGCTGGTGTGCAGCAGGATCGTGTAGCCGTCGGGCGGCGACTTCGCGACGATGTCGGCGCCGAGATTGCCGCCGGCGCCCGGGCGGTTGTCGATGATGATCGGCTGCTTGAGGATCTCGCTCATCTTGTTGGTGACGATCTGGCCGAGGATGCTGACGCCGCCGCCCGGCGCATAGGGCACGACCACGCGGATCGTCCGGTTCGGATAGCCCTGCGCCTGCGCGCTCATAGTCCCGGCGCTCATGGTTCCGGCGCAGATCCAAAGCACTGCGCCGAGCATCAAGCCAAATCGCTGCATTTCTTGTTCCTTGGTTCGTTCCCGTTCGCTGGATCGCTATTGTTTCGGGATTTTCGCATCCGCGATGAGGTTTGTGAACTTGACGATCTCGTCCTTGAAGTAGGCCTCGAACATGGCAGGCGTGCTGCCCACCGGCTCATAGGCCATGCTTTTCAGCCGCTCGTTGATCTCGGGCGTGGCAATGGCCTTGGCGACCTCGGCCTGGATGCGCTCGATCGCCGCACCCGGCGTGCCGGCCGGCATGAACCAGCCCTGCCAGCCCGCCGACGCAAAGCCCGGCAGGTTCGCCGCTTCGGCCACGGTCGGCACATTGGCGACTGTGGCCGAGCGCTTTGGCCCAGTGACGGCGAGCGCGGTGAGCCGGCCTTCCTGAATGAGCGGCACCGCGGCGGAGAGCGGGATGACCGCAACCTCGATCTCGCCTGCAATGAGCGCGGTGTGGATCTGGCCGTCGCCGCGGAACGGCACGGCGACAATGTCGACGCCGGCGGCGCGCTTGAGCATCTCCATGGTGAGTTGCAGCGGGTTGCCGGGTCCGCTCGAACCGTAGTTGAGCTTGCCGGGGTTGGCGCGGGCGCGCGTGAGAAGCTCCTGCACCGAGGTGATGCCGGACTTCGGGCTCGCCACCAGCGCCAGGTTCGAGGCCACGATCTGGGTGACCGGCGCGAAGTCCTTCGCGGTGTCGAACGGCAGCGTGCGATAGAGTGCAGGCGCGATCGCGGCGCCATTGGTGTTGTGCAGGATGGTGTAGCCGTCGGGCGGCGATTTCGCCGCGGCATCGGCGCCGAGCGTGCCGCCCGCGCCGGGTTTGTTCTCGACGATGATCGGCTGGCCGACTTGCTCGGCGACCTTGTTGCCGATCAGGCGCGCCAGGATGTCGGCCGCGCCGCCCGGCGGGAACGGCACGATCAGCCGAATGGGACGGCTGGGATAGGTCTCGGCTGCGGCGTGGTGCGGTGCTGCCGCTGCCAGCAGCAGCACCAGCGCAGAGCACCAGATCGGCAGCCGGGTTCTCACGGCATCAATCCAGCTTCGGGATTTTCGCGTCCGCGATGATCTTGGCGAACTTCACGATATCGGCACGGAACACCCGGTCGAACTCCTCGGGCGTGCTGCCCACGCCTTCGTTGCCGCCTGCCTTCAACCGCTCGATCACGTCGGGCTGCTTCAGCGCCTTCGCGGTTTCCTGCTGCAGACGTAGCACGATCTCGCGCGGCGTGTTGGCCGGCATGAAATAACCCTGCCAGCTGGTCGAATCGAATCCCGGGATGGTCTCGGCGACCGTCGGCACGTTCGGCAGCGCCGGCGAGCGTTTGGCGCCACCGACCGCCAGCGCCTTGAGCTGGCCGCTCTCGACCAGCGGCAGCGTGGTGGCCATCGGCATCACGCCGATCTGGATTTCTCCTGCGATCAGCGCGGCGTTGGCCGGCGCGTCGCCGCGATAGGTCACGGCCTGAACCTCGATGCCGGCTGCGCTCTTGAGCATCTCCATCGTCAGGCTCAGCGGATTGCCGACACCGGTCGAGCCGTAGTTGAGCGAGCCGGGCTTCGACTTGGCGAGCTTGATCAACTCGGCGACGTTGTTGGCTTCGAGCTTGGGATTGGCGACCAGCAGCAGCTGCGACTGCACGATCTGTGTGACCGCGATGAAGTCTTTCTCGACGTCGAACGGCAGCGCCTTGTAGAGCGACGGGCTGATGGAAAGACCGTTGACGGTCTGCAGCACGGTGTAACCGTCGGGCGGCGACTTCGCGAGCACGTCCGAGGCGAGGTTGCCGCCGGCGCCGGGCCGGTTCTCGATGATCATCGGCTGGCCGAGGCCTTCCGACACCTTCTGGCCGACCAGCCGGGCGAGGGTGTCGACCGCGCCACCTGCCGCGAACGGCACCAGCACGCGGACCGGACGATTGGGATAGCTCTGCGCGAAAGCCGACACCGAAGTGAGCGCAAGCAGGGTTGCGGCCAGCGCCAGTTGGCGAAGTCTCATTCCGAATTCCTCCCCCGAGTGCCCGTATCGCGGGACACCTGTATCGTTTGCTTGACGCTACCAAAACAAAAGCAAATGGCCGGGACAAGCCCGGCCATTCGTCACACCTGGCGTGGATCGTCTTGATTACTCGGCGGCGGCCCGCTTCGGGTCGGCGTGCGCCGCAGTGATGTAGTCCATCGCGGCCTGCACGCCGCCCTTCTTGTGCGGCACGCTGGCCAGCGACAGCGCCATCTCGGTGATGCTGAGCGCGCCGAGCAGCGTGCCGTCGTTGATGTCGCCGAGGTGCCCGATGCGGAAGTACTTGCCCGCGTAGGGACCGAAGCTCGCGCCGTAGGAGATGTTGAAGGTCTCAAGCGCCAGCGCGCGGAACTTGTCGGCGTCGTGGCCTTCCGGCAGCAGGATCGCCGTGATGGTTGGCGACACCTGCGCGGCGTTCTTGTTGAGGTTCTCGAGGCCCCAGGTCTTCACCGCGACGCGGGTCGCCTCGGCGAGCCGCTTGTGGCGCGCGAACACGTTGTCGAGGCCTTCCTCGTGCAGCATCTCGATGCCTTCGACCAGGCCGTGGATCATCAGCGTCGCCGGCGTATAGGGGAAGAAGCCGACCTTGTTCATGTTGAGCATGTCGTCCCAGGCGAAGAACGACTTCGGCAGCTTCGAGGTCTGGCTGGCCTTCAGCGCCTTGTCGCTAAGTGCGTTGAACGACATGCCGGGCGGCAGCATCAGGCCCTTCTGCGCGCCGCCGACCGAGACGTCGACGCCCCACTCGTCATGGCGGTAGTCGGCCGAGGCGAGCGACGAGATGGTGTCGACCAGGAACAGCGCCGGATGGCCGGCGGCGTCGATGGCCTTGCGGATCTCGGCGATCGGCGTGAGCGCGCCGGTCGAGGTCTCGTTGTGGAGAACGCAGACCGCCTTGATCTCTTTGTTCTTGTCCTCGCGGAGCTTGGCCTCGATGACCTTCGGGTCGGCGCCGTGGCGCCAGTCGGTGGTGATGAACTCGGGCTTGAGGCCGAGCCGCTCGGCCATCTTCTTCCACAGCGTTCCGAACTGGCCGGTCTCCACCATCAGCACGCGGTCGCCCGGCGACAGCGTGTTGGTCAGGGCGGCCTCCCAGGCGCCGGTGCCGGTCGCCGTGAAGATGATCACCGGATTGGTGGTCTTGAAGATGGTCTTGATGCCCTCAAGCGCCTTCTTGGTGACCTTGGCGAACTCCGGACCGCGGTGGTCGATCACCGGCCGGTCGAGGGCCCGCAGGATGCGGTCCGGCACCGGGGTC
>CAKZHN010000034.1 GCA_936924235.1 uncultured Rhodoplanes sp.
CTGCCAGTTCTCGATCGCGACGTGGAACGCGTGGCGGTGCTGGTCGAGATCGGCGACGTCAAGGTGACGCCGCTCTGCTCGACCTACTTCAATGTGATCGGCACTGAGATCGACTGGGCCGAGATCACGGTGCTGTTCGCGGGCGCAGGTCGTGACTGGAACGGCGCATCGTTCTTTCCGCTGGCCGGGCCTGACGGCCACCCGCTCGACAATCCGGCCGCGCGGCTTCGTCTTCGCGAGCTCGAGGCGCGGCTCGACGGCGACCGGCTGGTGCTGAACGAGGGGCATTTTTTCGACAAGTGGGGACGGCGGCTCAAGATCGAGGAAGTGCAGGCGCAATGAACCGCGCGGTGACGGCTCTGCGCATCATCGACACCGGCGTGAAGCCCGCGCGCTGGAATATCGCTGCGACTGCGGCGCTGCTCGAATTGCATCGCATCGGGGCGACGCCGGACACGATCCGCTTCCATCGCTATCCGCGCTCGGTGCTGATCGGCCGCAATCAGGCGCTTGATCGCGAGGTCGATATCGAGCGTTGCCACCGCACCGGCGTGGAGATCGCCCGCCGGGTGACCGGCGGCGGCGCCGTCTACATGAGCTCGGGGATTCTCGCCTGGGATATCGTCGCCGGTCGCTCGCGGCTCGGCGACAGCCTCGGCGAGGTGACGCTGAAGATCGGCTCGGCGATTGCGGCAGGTCTCCGGCGGCTGGGCTCGCCGGCCAAGGCTGACGCGCAGGGCGCGGTCGACATCCAGGGCCGCAAGGTGTCCGGATCGAGCGGCGGCTTCGACGGCCCGACCGTGATCATACAAGGCACGGTCCTGATCGACTTCGACTATGACGAGATGATGAGCCTGCTCAAGGCGCGGCCCGACACCACCAAGCCTGTTGCCCCGGTCGCAAGCCTGGCCGACTGTCTGGATCGTGTGCCGCCGATCGAGGAGGTGCACACCGCGATCCTGGCGGAGTTGAACAATATCTGGGACGGAGCGAGCGTGACGAGCGAGCTGCGTGCCGATGAGTTGGCGGTTGCTGACAAGCTTTTCGCTGATGAAATCGGAACCGACGAGTTTGTGATGGGTGCGATGGCCAGGCAGAACAGGACAAGCGCATGACCGTCCGGCGGCTGCTGATCGTGCTGATGAACACCGACCCTCGCAACGTCGAGGAACTCGGCGCGCCGTTCTATTACGCGGCGGTCGCCGCCGCGATGGATCATCAGGTCGACGTGCTGTGCACCGCGACCGCCGGCAAGCTGATGCTCAAGGGCGTGGCCGAGAAGCTCGTCATCAAGCCGGGCGATCCCAAGACCGTCTATGACTGGATCAAGGAGGCGCACGACCAGGGCGCGAAGTTCTGGGCCTGTCCGGCCAATCTCGAACTGTTCGACAAATCTGAAGCCGATCTCATCCCTGAATGCGCCGGCCTGATGGGCGCCGCCGCCATGATCCAGGACGTGATGGACGGCGAATGCCGCGTGCTGACCTTCTGAGGCCGCATGGCGAAGGTCCAGGACTACGAGTTTCCCGAACATCTGCTCTACGATCTGGTGAACCAGATCTGGTACGAGCCGCTGCCCGACGGCACGATCCGCGCGGGCTTCACGCCGCTTGCCATGAAGCTCGCCGGCGAGGTGCTGGTGTTCACGCCGAAGCGGCTCGGCCGCGATTTCGAGAAGGGCCGCTACTTTGCGACCATCGAATGCGGCAAGTGGATCGGCTCGGCCCGCGCCGCGTTCAACGGCGTGGTGCTGGCTCACAACGAGCAGCTGATCGATAAGCCCGAACTGTTGAACCAGGACGCCTTCGGCGCCGCCTGGATGCTGATCGTGCGCGCCACCGACGGGAACTGGCGCGAGGGCCTGATCACCGGCAGCGATGTTGCGCAGGCCTTCACGCAGTGGCTGGCATCGGAGACCTACAAGAACCGGACAGAATAGACTCGTTCCAGTTCGCGGATTCGCGCGACCGATTATGACCAGATTGGTGCCGTTCATTAAAACGGAGTTGCTCTCCGGCCCGGTATTTTTGGTCAAAAGTTTTTTCTGAATTGAAATCAGCGCATCGCCATTTGCATAGCGCGATCAGACGTTTAAGTACTCCGCTGCAGCCGGCCGAAAGCAGGGAGTAGCAGCGGAACCATGAGCGCATTCTATCAGGAACGGGTGATCGACGTTCAGCACTGGACCGACACCTTGTTCAGCTTTTCGACCACGCGCGATCCGGGGTTTCGCTTCCAGAACGGCCAGTTCACCATGATGGGTCTCGAGGTCGATGGCCGGCCGCTCTTGCGCGCCTACAGCATGGCGAGCGCCAACCACGAAGAGTCGCTCGCGTTCTTCAGCATCAAGGTGCACGACGGCCCGCTGACCTCGCGGCTGCAGCGCATCCAGCCGGGCGACACGGTGCTGATCGGCCGCAAGGCGACCGGCACGCTGATCGCCGACAACCTGCTGCCCGGCTCGCGGCTCCTTCTGCTATCGACCGGCACGGGCCTCGCGCCGTTCGTCAGCATCGTCAAGGACCCGGACGTCTACGAGCGCTTCGATGACATCGTGCTGGTGCACGGTTGCCGGCAGGTGTCGGAGCTGGCTTACGGCGAGAAGATCGTCGAGGGCCTTCGCAGTGACGAGCTGTTCGGGCCGCTGCTCGAGGACAAGTTGCACTACTACCCAACCGTCACCCGCGAGCCTTTCCGCAACCGCGGCCGCATCACCGATCTGATCACCTCGGGCAAGCTGTTCCAGGACTGCAAGATGCCGCCGCTCGACATCGAGACTGACCGGATCATGCTGTGCGGCAGCCCTTCGATGCTGGCCGACCTCCGAACCATCTTCGACGAGCGCGGTTTCATCGAAGGCAACCATTCGGAGCCCGGCCATTTCGTCATCGAAAAGGCCTTCGTCGAGCGGTGACAAGAACGGGCGCTGCTCAAGCGCCGTCGCGATCGGTTTACGACAGCTGGGGCGCGAAGACCTGAACGCCCAGGGCCATGATGCCGATCGCGGCGAGCCAGCCGCCGAGCGTTCGCACCGCGATAACGCGCCACGCAACTGAAGGCTCTGCGTCGGTCCGGCGGAAGGCGAGCGTGATCGCCATGGCCAGCGTGATCACGACATAGCCCGCGGCGGCAAGCCCTGCCGCAAACAGCAGCCGATTGGTTTCCGGCCCGAGATCGCTGCCGTTGGCCGCGCCGCGCGCGACCGCGATGCCGAACGCGATCAGCCACAACAGGATCGTCGGGATTTTCAGATTGGCCGCCAGCAGCAGGCCGACAACGATGGTCGTTGCCGCTGTGGCCAGCGGACCTGTCGAGATCGGGTCGAACGAGCCGCCAAAGGCTA
>CAKZHN010000035.1 GCA_936924235.1 uncultured Rhodoplanes sp.
CCGGCCCGGTGACGGGACGGTCGGTCTTCTTCATGATCTCGAGGCGATCTTCCGAGAGCGGATGGCTCGCGAAGATCGTCATTTCCTTGGCCTGCTGGCCGGTGACGCGAAGCAGCAGTTCGCCCATCGGCACCGCCGAGCGGCCGAGCTTCTGCATCACCTCGACGGCGAAGTTGTCAGCGTCGCGCTCCACGTCGCGCGAGAACGACTGGTTCAACAGCGTGCGTCCGGCGAAGATCACGGCGCCGGCTCCGGTAACGTCGCCGAACAGCAGGCCGAACAGGAACGACGTGCCACCGGTCTGGATCACGTTGCGGATGTGGTCGCGATGCTTCACGTGGCCGAGCTCGTGGGCGAGGATCGCCGCGATCTCGTCGGGGCTCGTCGCCTTGTCGAGCAGCGCGCTCATGAAATAGACCCGCCCGCCCGGCAAGGCCATGGCGTTGACGATCGGCGATTTCAGGACATGGGCATCGAGCGGGATCTCGATCCCGCCGGCCTCCCTGAGCTTGTCGACCAGCGACTGGAACGCCACCTGCCCGTCCACGCCGGAGCAGGACTTCCGGCCGAGCACGGTGCGGATCTGGCCGTCGGCGGCGTCGCCGATGCGCTTCTCCATGCTGTAGGGCACGAGCGGAGCGAGCCTGCCGGCGAGCAGCGGAATGCCGAACACCGCGAGGCCGACGATCGAGGCGACCGCGGCGAGCGACCAGAACACGATGCGGAAGGTGCCAGTGCGGCCGGGCCGGGCCACGTCGAGCGCGGCGCAATACGTCACGATGGTCGCCTTGGTGGGCTGGTCGGCGACCTCGAGCCGCGCCAGTGGCAGCGCGGTGACGCAACCGAGCCGCAGCAGGTTCGGCGGCCCGTCAACGCGGCGCACCTCGCCGAACGGCCAGATGTCGACGATACGGTCGTCCTCGAGGATTTCGATTCCGCCGGCGAAACGCAGCGTGACGTTGCGTTTGCGATTGGTCTTGCCGTCGAAATAGATCGTACGCGGCGGCGGCGGTGCGGCGGGCTGCGCCGCGGCGTCCTGAACCATGGTCTGGTCTGCGTTGTCCTCGGTCATCGGCTAAAAGCCCGCCACGTCGAGGCTGTCGGCCAGCCCCTCGCCGATCGCGCTGGCCAGCTGTCCCTGCTCGGCCACGTCGTCCGCTGAAGCCAGATTGTGCGCCGTCGCCGAGGTTGTCACGCGCTGCCAGACGTCATGGATCATATAGATACGCGTCACCGTCCAGAACGCCAGGATGCAGAAGATGTAACCGATCACGGTGCCGGCGTAGAACACCGGGTGCTGCGTGATCAGCAGGATCTGCTGCTCCAGCGGAGCGGCGCCGACCTGCGCCTTGGCGACCAGCCACACGCCGGTGGACCACGCCGAAAACACGACAATGATGAGAATGCTCCAACCGATCATCTTCCAGTAGAGCCCGACCAACCGGCCGCGGCCGAGGTCCGATTCAAACGAGACGTCGCCGAACCGGATGCCGGAAATCCACCACCGCCACTCGATGGCCCGGTAAAGCGCCAGCACGAAGGCATACGCCGCGAGAATGACGAGAAGGCCGACCGCCAAGACGCTCCCGGCCGTGAGCGCCTGCAACGCCGCATCCCGCGACGGCGCGCCCGAGAAGCGCAGCATGGTCCTCACGCTCCAGGTGATCAGCCCGGCGGCGGTGCCGGCCAGCAGCCATGACACGAGCCACAGGCCCCAGCCGCGCTTGAACAGCTGCCCGCCGGTCGCCTCGAAGCGGCCCGCGAGATTGCCGTAGGCCGTGTAGCGCATCTTGAAGCGTTCGAGCGCAGCCTGGCGCCACGGCATCGCCAGTCCCAGGGTCACGAAGGAAAACAGCGACCACAGCGCGGGGCGCCAGCAGTAGTTCAGCCCCGAGCCGCCCATCGAGAAGCGCACGCCGCGCCACACCGTGCGCGTCAGGCGGTAGCGGCGGGCGCGATAGATCGCGAACTGCCAGAACAGATAGTACAGCGTCGCCAGCGGAAGGCTGGCGAACGACTTCAGCCGCTCGGCCTCGAGGCCCAGCAGGAAATAGCCGACGTTGAGCGGCACGATGATCGCAAGCGCGAACAGGAAGCCGATCAGCAGCTCCTTCGCGGTGCCGGTGTATTCCGGCGCGTCGCCGTCGACCGAGGTGTGCGACCACAGATGCC
>CAKZHN010000036.1 GCA_936924235.1 uncultured Rhodoplanes sp.
GACGTGGTGCTCGCGGTCGGCAATCCGTTCGGCGTCGGCCAGACCGTCACCCACGGCATCGTCTCCGGCGTGGCGCGCACGCAGGTCGGCATCTCCGATTATCAGTTCTTTATCCAGACTGACGCCTCGATCAATCCCGGCAATTCCGGCGGCCCGCTGGTCGACATGGCCGGCCGCATGGTCGGTCTTAACACCGCGATCTTCTCGCGCTCGGGCGGATCGGTGGGCGTGGGCTTCGCCATTCCGGCCAATATGGTGCGGGTGGTGGTGGCCTCGGCCCGGACCGGCGCCACCGTGAAGCGGCCGTGGCTCGGCGCCAATCTCCAGGCCGTGACGCCTGAGCTGTCGCGTGAGTTCGACCTGAAGCGCCCGGCGGGCGCGGTGGTGACCAACGTCACCGCGAACAGCCCGGCGGCGCGCGCCGGCCTCAAGCCCGGCGATGTCATCACCGCAGTCGGCGACCAGCCGGTCGACGATCCCAACGCCTTCAACTATCGCTTCGTCACCCATTCGCTCGGCGGCACTGTGCCGCTCGGCATCGTGCGCGGTGGCCGCGAGACCAAGCTGGCGCTGGCGCTCGAGACCGCGCCGGAGTCGCCGCGCGACGAGCTCGTGATCAAGGCGCGCTCGCCGTTCACCGGCGCCACGGTCGCGAACCTGTCGCCGGCGCTGGCCGACGAGCTGCGGCTCGAAAGCTCGACCGAGGGTGTGGCGGTGACGGAGGTGGGTGAGGGCACGCTGGCGCAGAACTTCGGCTTCCAGCGCGGCGATGTGGTGCTCTCGGTCAACAACACCAAGATTGCCAAGACCCGCGACCTGGAGAAGGTCGCCCAGGCCGGCGCCCGGCTCTGGCGCATCGTGATCCAGCGCGGCGGCCAGCAGATCTCGGCCGTGTTCGGCGGATAGCGATGGCGACGCGCGCCAAACGCGGCGACGGCCCGAGCCTGTTCGCCGCGGCTGGCCTCGACAACGACGCGCCGCGGCCGCTCGCCGACAAGCTGCGCCCGCAGAAGCTTTCCGACGTGGTCGGCCAGGACCAGCTCCTCGGTCCCGACGGGGCGCTGACCCGCATGCTGGAAAGCAACTCGCTCGGCTCGCTGATCTTCTGGGGACCGCCCGGCACCGGCAAGACCACGGTGGCGCGGCTCCTCGCCAACGAGACCGAGCTCACCTTCGTGCAGATCTCGGCGATCTTCTCCGGCGTCGCCGATCTCAAGAAGGTGTTCGACGAGGCGCGCGCGCGGCGCGAGACCGGGCAGGGGACGCTGCTGTTCGTCGACGAGATCCATCGCTTCAATCGTGCCCAGCAGGACAGCTTCCTGCCGGTGATGGAGGACGGCACCATTGTCCTGGTCGGCGCCACCACCGAGAACCCGTCGTTCGAGCTGATCGCGCCGATGCTGTCGCGGGCGCGCGTGCTCGTCTTCAAGTCGCTCGGCCCCGAGGCGGTCGAAAAGCTGCTCGCGCGCGCCGAGGAACTCGAAGGCAAGAAGCTGCCGCTCGACGACGAGGCGCGGCTCTCGCTCGCCCGCATGGCCGACGGCGACGGCCGCGCGTCGCTCACGCTCGTCGAAGAGGTCTGGCGCGCCGCGCGGCCCGGCGAGGTGTTCGACAGCGCCGGTCTGCAGCAGGTCGTGCAGCGCCGGGCGCCGATCTACGACAAGAAGCAGGACGGCCACTACAACCTGATCTCGGCGCTGCACAAATCGGTGCGCGGCTCCGATCCCGATGCCGCGCTGTATTATCTCGCACGCATGCTCGATGCCGGCGAGGATCCGCTCTATCTCGCGCGCCGCATCGTGCGCATGGCGATCGAGGACATCGGCCTGGCCGATCCGCAGGCGCTGGTGATCGCCAACGCGGCGAAGGATGCCTACGACTTCTTAGGATCGCCCGAGGGCGAGCTCGCCATCGCGCAAGCCGTGATTTACGTGGCGACCGCGCCGAAGTCGAACGCCGGCTATGTGGCCTACGGCGCCGCCAAGCGCGCCGCCAAGGACAACGGCTCGCTGCTGCCGCCCAAGCACATCCTCAACGCGCCGACGCGGCTGATGCAGGACGAAGGCTACGGCCGCGGCTATGCCTACGACCATGATCAGGAGGAGGCGTTCTCCGGCCAGGATTATTTCCCGGACGAAATGGAGCGCCAGCAGTTCTACGATCCGCCGGAGCGCGGCTTCGAGCGTGAGATCAGGAAGCGCCTGGAATACTGGGCGAAACTCCGCAGGGAGCGCGGAAAGCCCTAGGAAAATTCAGCCGTGAGCAAAACATAATTGCGGTATCGTGGTGTTGCGCGAAGGCCTATCAAAGCGTCTAGAACGCTTGGGGCTTAAATCGATTGCCAAACTCCAGGGCTGAGAATTGCGATGAAGTGTTTGCGGTTGGTGGGCTGCGCGATCAGCGCAGCGGCGCTGTCCTCCGTGTTGGTGTCGGAGTTGTGCGCGTCGGAAGCTTTCGTCGGCCGCTGGGCGGTGAAGCCCGAGGTCTGCGGCTCGCGCGGCGGCGAGACGGCGGAGACGTCGGCGTTGGTCGCCACCGACAATTCGCTGTGGTGGTACGACGGCTATTGCAGCATCGGCAAGATGTACAAAGCCAAGGCAGTCTATGTGCAGGCCCATTGCGGAGCGAAGGGCGACGTGTCGGTGACGCTCGACGCCGCGGGCGACCGCATGAAGGTCACCTGGAACAAGGCCAGGCCCGAAGACATGCGGCGCTGTCCGTAAGCGCATCGAGGCCGCTGTGACCGCCGCGGCGCCTCCCGTCGCGGCCACGGTCTTCGGCCATCGCGCCTTCGCATTCTATTGGATCGGCCGGATCGTCTCGATCCTGTCGTTCCAGATGCTGATGGTGGCGATCGGCTGGCAACTCTACGCCATCACCAACAGCGCGCTCGATCTGGGCTTCCTCGGCCTCGCCCAGTTCGTGCCGATGCTGCTGCTCACGCTGATCGTCGGCCACGTCGCCGACCGCCACGACTACCGCCATATCCTTCTGGCCTGCCAGATCGGCGAGGCGATTGCTGCGGGCTTTCTCGCGGTCGGCTCGGCGATGGGCTGGCTCAGCCCGTGGTCGATCTATGCGGTGGTGGTGCTGGTCGGCGCCGCCCGCGCCTTCGAGATCCCGACCATGGTGGCGATCATCCCGGCGCTGGTGCCGCGGCCGCTGGTGCCGGCCGCGACCGCCTGGTTCACCTCGGCCAACCAGGCCGGCCAGATCATCGGCCCGGTGCTCGGCGGCTCGATCTATGCCTTCGGCCCGGCCGCGGTCTACGGCGCCGCCATCGCGCTCTGGGCGGTCGGCGTCTGCTTCATCGGCATGATCAGGATGGAGCGCCCGCCGCGCTCCGCCGAGCCGCTGACGCTCCGTTCGGCGCTCGGCGGCTTCCAGTTCGTGCTGCGCGATCCGGTGATCTTCGGCACCATCGCGCTCGACATGTGCGCGGTGTTCCTGGCCGGGCTCGGCACGCTCTATCCGATCTTTGCCCGCGACATTCTGCAGGCCGGGCCTGAAGGCTTGGGTCTTCTTCGCGCCGCACCCGCGGTCGGCGCGCTCGTGATGTCGATCGTGCTGGCGCGCTGGCCGCTGACCCTGCCGATCGGGCGGGTGCTGTTCACCGTCATTTCCGTGTTCGGGCTATTCACCGTCCTGTTCGGGCTGTCGACCCACCTGGTCCTGTCGCTCGCGGCGCTCGCCGTGCTGGGCTCGGCCGATGCCGTCAGTGTCGTGATCCGCTTCTCGCTGGTGCAACTCCGCACCCCGGTCGAGATGCGCGGCCGGGTCAGCGCCGTGAACGGCATGTTCACCGGAACCTCGAACTACCTCGGCGATTTCCGGGCCGGCGCGGTGGCCGCCCTGGCCGGCGCGCCGCTGGCGGCGGTGCTCGGCGGGGCAGGGGTGTTCCTGGTGGTGGCGCTTTGGCTGTTTCTTTTCCCGCAGTTGCGGCGTATCCGTTCGCTGGACGAGGTCCCGAAGCCGCCCCAGGAAAAGCCCCAAGCCAAGCCATGAACGACGTCGAGGCCAAACCGGCCAAAGCCAGCCCCGGCCAATCCAGTGCCGGCAAGGGCGTCCAGACCGTCTACGTCTCGGGCGACGAGGACGGCATGCGGCTCGACCGCTTCTTCGAGGCGCGGTTCCAGGGCCTGTCCTTCAGCCACATCCAGCGCATCATCCGCAAAGGCGAGGTGCGGGTGAACGGCAAGCGCGCCGACCCCAAGGACCGCCTGCGCAAGGGCCAGGCGATCCGCGTGCCGCCGCTCAAGGTCGAGCCGCCCAAGCCGCGCGACAACGCCTCGGCCGACAGCAAGGACCGCGCCTTCATCAAGTCCATCACGCTGTTCGAGGACGACGACGTGATGGTGCTGAACAAGCCGATGGGCTTGAGCGTGCAGGGCGGCTCCGGCACCTACAAACACATCGACGGCATGCTCGGCAGCATGACCGGCAAGGACGGCCAGCGGCCGCGGCTTGTGCACCGGCTCGACAAGGACACCTCGGGCTGCCTGCTGGTGGCGAAGTCGCGCTTCGCTGCGGCGGCGCTCGCCAAGAACTTCCGCTCGCGCTCGGCGCGCAAGATCTACTGGGCGCTGGTCGCGGGCGTGCCGCGGCCGCACCAGGGCCGGGTCTCGACGTTCCTTGCCAAGGAGGAGCGCGAGGACGAGAGCATGATGCGGATCGCGCGCCACGGCGAGGAGAACGCCAGCCACGCCGTGACCTACTACGCCGTGGTCGAGACCGCGGCGCAGAAGCTCGCCTGGCTGTCGCTGAAGCCCGTGACCGGCCGCACCCACCAGCTCCGCGCGCACATGGAGCACATCGGCCATCCGATCATCGGCGACGAGAAGTATTTCCGGATCGAGAACTACGAGTTCCCCGGCGGCATGCAGAACAAGCTGCATCTCCTGGCGCGGCGGCTCGCGATCCCGCATCCGCGCGGCGGGGTCATCGACGTCACCGCGCCGCTGCCGCCGCACATGCAGCAGTCGTGGAACCTCCTGGGCTTCGACGCCAAGCGCTACGACCCGATCGTGGACGCGCCCGAGGACTAGCTGCGGGTCGGCACCGCGGCACATTTGCCGTATATTGGGGCTGACAGGGGCAAGGCTGGCAGGAGCAAGACCGCACGGTCAGGTGACCTCATGAGCAGGCTCACGGCAATCTCCCTGGTGGCTCTGGCGGCCGCGCTCGTGGCCGGCGGCGCCGCTGTTGCGGATTCCAAGAAGCAGCGCTCCGACAGCGATTTCGGCCTTCAGTACGACGAAAACGGCGTGCCGATCATCATGCAGGGCTACAGCTCGCCGAAGCGCGGCAGCTCGCCGTCAGCTGAGCCGGCCGGGGAGCAGCCCAGGCTCCGCGCCGACCGTCCCGTGCCGCGCGGCAGCGGTGGCAGCAGCCTCGTCGCACCGGCCGGACCGCCGACGCCGCGGCAGCCGGTGCCGCAGCCGGTCGTGCAGCCCTACATTCCGCCGCCGATCAACACCTTCAGCGACCGGGTGACGAAGTGCATCCAGTCGTATCCGCTCAACGCCGGCATCGGCAACAATCCGCGCGATCAGCAGTCCTACATCCGCCAGTGCGCCAACAACTGACGTGATAGCGCGCGGCTGTCATTCCGGGGCGCGCCGAAGGCGCGAACCTGGAATCCAGCGACACAGGGATTCCCTCCTGAACTGGATTCCGGCTCTCGCTTCGCCCGGCCGGAATGACACCGCCGCACGGTCTTTCCGTTAACTTGACATGCAACCATTTAGTTGCATATTGTGTTCATGGATGAGGTCTTCAAGGCGCTGGCCGATGCGAGCAGGCGAGAGCTGCTCGACCGGCTGCGTGCCGAGAACGGCCAGACTCTGGGCGAGCTCTGCTCGCGGCTTGCCATGACGCGGCAGGCGGTGAGCAAGCATCTCGCCATCCTCGAAGCCGCCAACCTCGTCGCCACCGTGCGGCGCGGCCGCGAGAAGCTGCACTACCTCAACCCGGTGCCGATCCACGAGATCGCGGACCGCTGGATCGGCAAGTTCGAACGCTCGCGCCTCGACGCGCTGGGCGATCTGAAAAAGGCATTGGAGGCTCGTGATGAGTAAGCCCGACGCAAGAGCAGGCGGCACCCGGACGATCGCCACGACGCGGATCGAGAACGGCAAGCCGAAATTCGTCTACGTGATCTACATCGCCTCGACGGTCGAGCGGGTCTGGCAGGCGCTGACCGATCCGAAAATGACCGAACAGTACTGGTTCGGCTACCGGCTGAAGTCGGACTGGAAGGTCGGCTCATCCTACGTGGTCGACAAGGACGGCGTGCCGCCCTTTGACAAAGGCATCGTGCTGGAATGCGATCCGCCGCGCCGGCTCTCCTACACCTGGCATCCGCAATACCAGAATGTCCTGCATGAGCCGCATTCGCGCGTGACCTTCGAGCTCGTGCCGTTCGACAACGAGGTGCAGCTCACCGTCATCCATGACGAGTTCGAGGCAGGCAGCCAGGTGTTCGAGAGCGTCAGCGGCGGCTGGCCCAAGGTGCTGTCGAGCCTGAAGAGCATGCTGGAGAGGGGACATGGTCTGATGTCCTCTTTCAGGGACGTCCAGAAGCAACGCGAGGCAGCGCTCGGGAGGTCCTCGTGAGCGACGCCGGTGCCCTGATCGCCAAGCCGAAGTTCGTCTATGTCACCTACATCCGCACCACGGCGGAGAAGCTCTGGCGCGCGCTGATCGAGCCGGAGTTCACCAGGCAGTACTGGGGCGAGACCTGGCAGGATTGCGATTGGAAGCCCGGCTCGTCGTGGAAGCTGATGATCCCCGACGGCCGCGTGGCCGACGCCGGCAAGATCGTCGAGGTCGAGCCGCACAAGCGGCTTGTGCTCACATGGCGAAACGAATTCATCCCCGAGCTGCATGCGGACGGTTTCTCGAAGCTGACCTACGAGCTCGAGCCGCAGGGCGACATGGTGAAGCTCACCGTCACGCATGAGAGTGATACGCCGGGCTCGAAGCTGATCGAGAAGGTGTCGCAAGGCTGGCCCACCATCCTGGCGAGCCTCAAGAGCCTGCTGGAGACCGGCGAGCCGCTGGCCGCGACGCGCAAATGGCCGGAGAAGCTGTGATATGCCGGATTGGAAACCCAAGACCGTCTACGTCACCTACATCGCCGCGCCGCCCGAGAAGGTCTGGGCGGCGCTCACCTCGGCGGAGTTCACCCGGCAGTATTTCGGCGGTCTCACCATCGAGGTCGAGCCCAAGACCGGCGGCGCCTTCGCGTTTCGCTATCCGGACGGCCGCATCCACATCAGCGGCAAGGTGGTCGAGTGGTCGCCGCCGCGGCGCTTCGCCTGCACCTGGCTGGTGGAGGGCATGAAGGACTTCGCCGAACTGCCCGAATGCCTCGTCACCTACGAGATCGAGCCGGCCGGCGAGGCCGTGAAGCTCACCATGACCGAGGCGCACTCGTGGGATGTGCCGCCGTCGATCCTGGCGGGCGGCCAGTCCGGCTGGCCTGCCATCCTGTCGAGCCTCAAGACGCTGCTGGAATCCGGCAAGCCGCTGGCGGTCAAGATGGCGCCGCCGGAGGGCTTCATGGAGGCGGTGAAAGAGGCGGTGGCGACGAAGCCGTGGCTGAAGTGACGATCTCTCCGCACGGTCATTCCGGGGCGCTCGCGTCAGCGAGCGAACCCGGAATTCATAACCACTGCTGCGGAGTATGGATTCCGGGTTCGCGCCTGCGGCGCGCCCCGGAATGACCGTGTTGATGGAGCCGTGTTCGAAACGCTTCAGCTACCGCAAGCTCGCGTTGATCTTTTCCAACGCTGCCGAGCCCGGACACAGATCCTTGGCCTCGAGCGTGTTGAGCGGCTTCTCGACCGTGTTCAGGTTGGCGTGCAGGTCGTCCGCCTCCGGATCGACATACAGCAATCCCGTCACCACCTGGCCCTTGGCGGCGTGCTTCTGCAGGAACGCCATGGCGGCGAGCCGGTCGTGCACGTCGTAGTCGGCGTCGATCTTGCGCAGCGCCAGTCTGGTGCCGTCGTGCTGCTCGACATACTGCACCGTGCCCGGCGCCTGATCGATGGTGATCGGCGCGCGGCCGGTGATCACGTCGAGCCGGTTCACCGCTTCGTTGTGCTCGCGCACGTAGTCGAAGCTCTTGGTCGAGCCGGTGTGATTGTTGAACGCGATGCAGGGGCTGATCACGTCGATGAAGGCCGCGCCCTGGTGGCGGATCGCGCCCTCGATGATCGGCACGAGCTGGTGCTTGTCGCCGGAGAAGCTCCGCGCCACGTAGGTCGCGCCGAGCTGCAGCGCGATCGCGACCATGTCGATGGCGTTGTCCGAATTGGTCACGCCGCGCTTGGACTTCGAGCCGCGGTCCGCGGTGGCCGAGAACTGGCCCTTGGTCAGGCCGTAGACGCCGTTGTTCTCGACGATATACGTCATGTTGACGCCACGGCGGATCGAGTGGGCGAACTGGCCGAAGCCGATCGAGGCGCTGTCGCCGTCGCCGGACACGCCCAGATAGATCAGCTCGCGGTTGGCGAGGTTCGCGCCGGTGAGCACCGACGGCATGCGGCCGTGCACGGTGTTGAAGCCGTGCGAATTGCCGAGGAAGTAGTCCGGCGTCTTCGACGAGCAGCCGATGCCGGAGATCTTGGCGACCCGGTGCGGCTCGATGGCGAGATCGAAACAGGCCTCGATGATCGAGGCCGTGATCGAGTCATGGCCGCAGCCCGCGCACAGCGTCGAGATCTTGCCCTCGTAGTCGCGGTGGGTGTAGCCGAGCTCATTCTTCGGCAGGCCGGGATGATGGAATTTCGGCTTGGCGATATAGGTCATGACACCACTTTCCGCAGCGGGGTGACTTTGAGCTGGTCCTGATGGTCGCCGATCGCCTTGGCGATGTAGCGAGCCGTGATCGGCGTGCCGTCGTAATGCAGGATCGGAACGAGGCGCACCGGATCGATGCCGTTCTCGTTGACGATAAGCTGGCGAAGCTGCGCATCGCGGTTCTGCTCGACCACGTAGACGAAGTCATGGTCGGCGATGAAACTCGCCACGCTGGAGTGGAACGGGAAGGCGCGGATGCGCAGACGGTCGAGCTGGTGGCCGCGCGCTTCGAGCATGCCGACCGCTTCGTCCATGGCGGGCGAGGTCGAGCCGTAATAGATCACGCCGTACTTCGTGGGCTTCGGTGCGTTGGCCTGCAGCGGCCGCGGCACCAGGTCCTTGGCGGTCTCGAATTTCCGCAAGAGCCGCTGCATGTTGTCCTGATAGACCGCGCCTTCCTCGGAATAGCGCGCGTACCGGTCGCGCGATGTGCCGCGGGTGAAGTACGAGCCCTTGGTCGGGTGGGTGCCCGGATAGGTGCGGAACGGGATGCCGTCGCCATCGACGTCGAGATAGCGGCCGAAGTCGCGGCCCTCATCGAGCATCGCAGCGGTCATCACCTTGCCGCGGTCGTATTGCTTGCTCTCGTCCCACTTGAACGGCCGGCAGAGCCGGTGGTTCATGCCGATGTCGAGGTCGAGCATCAGGAAGACCGTGCTCTGCAGTCGCTCGGCGAGGTCGAAGCACTGCGCCGCCATCTCGAAGGCCTCGTGCGGGTCTTCGGGGAAGAGGAGCGGATGCTTGGTGTCGCCGTGCGACGCATAGGCACACGAGATCACGTCGCACTGCTGGGTGCGGGTCGGCATGCCGGTCGAGGGGCCGGCGCGCTGCACGTTCATGATCACGGCGGGAATTTCGGCAAAGTAAGTGAGGCCGATGAACTCGGTCATCAGCGAAACGCCCGGGCCCGAGGTGGCCGTGAAGGCGCGGGCGCCGTTCCAGCCGGCGCCGACCACGATGCCGATCGAGGCGATCTCGTCCTCGCCCTGGACGATGGCGTATTTCGCCTTCTTGGTCTCGGGGTCGTGGCGCAGCCTCTTGCAGTGGCTGGTGAAGGCGTCGGCGAGCGACGACGACGGCGTGATCGGATACCAGGCACAGACGGTGGCGCCGCCGTAGACGGCGCCGAGCGCGGCGGCGCTGTTGCCCTCGACGAAGATGCGATCGCCGACCTTGTCGGCCTTCTGCACCCGCAGCCCGATCGGGCATTTCAGGTTGGTGAGCGCCCAGTCGCGGCCCAGATGCAGCGCATGGACGTTGGAGGAGAGCAGCTTCTCCTTGGTCTTGTACTGCTCGCCGATCAGCTGCTCGATGACCTTCGGGTCCATGTCGATCAGCGCCGACAGCGCGCCGAGATAGATGATGTTCTTGAACAGCTGCCGCTGGCGCGGGTCGGTGTAGGTCGAATTGGTGATGGCGGTGAGCGGCACGCCGATCACCGTGATGTCCTCGCGGAACTTCGAGGCAGGCATCGGCTTGGTCGAGTCGTAGAACAGGTAGCCGCCGGGCTCGATCGAGGCGACGTCCTTGTCCCAGGTCTGCGGGTTCATCGCGACCATCATGTCGACGCCGCCGCGGGCGCCGAGATGGCCGGCCTCGGTGACCCGCACCTCGTACCAGGTCGGCAGGCCCTGGATGTTGGACGGGAAGATGTTGCGCGGCGACACCGGCACGCCGTGCCGGATGATCGAGCGCGCAAACATCTCGTTGGCGCTGGCCGATCCGGAGCCGTTGACGTTGGCGAACCGGACGACGAAGTCGTTTACGCTGCTGATCGGCGCTGTGGCTGACATGGCTTACCCGCGTGGGTCATATCGATGAGATACTTCTGCATGTCCCACGCACCGGTGGGGCAGCGTTCGGCGCAAAGCCCGCAGTGCAGGCACACGTCCTCGTCCTTCACCATCACCCGGCCGGTTTTCAGCCCGTCGGCGACGTAGAGGTCCTGCGTGGCGTTCTTCGACGGCGCCCGCAGCTGCGTGCGCAGCTCGGGCTCGTCGGCGTTCGGCGTGAAGGTGATGCAGTCCATCGGGCAGATGTCGACGCAGGCGTCGCATTCGATGCAGAGCTGCGAACTGAACACGGTCTGCACGTCGCAGTTCAGGCAGCGCTGCGCCTCGCCGAATCCGAGCTTCGGATCGAAGCCCAGCTCGACCTCGGCCTTGATGTCCTTCAGCGCGATCAGCTTCTCGCGATGCGGCACCTTGAAGCGCTGGTCCTGCGAGATGTCGTTGTCGTAGCTCCACTCGTGGATGCCCATCTTCTGCGACGAGATGATCACCTCGGGCAGGGGACGCTCGGTGATGTCCTCGCCCGAGCAGAGCTTGTGGATCGACAGCGCGGCGTCGTGGCCGTGGGCCACCGCCCAGATGATGTTCTTCGGCCCGAAGGCCGCGTCGCCGCCGAAGAACACCTTCGGGTTGGTCGAGGCGAACGTCTTGGGGTCGACCTTGGGCATGTCCCACTTGTCGAACTCGATGCCGACATCGCGCTCGATCCAGGGAAATGCATTCTCTTGGCCGACCGCGACCAGCACGTCGTCGCAGGCAATGGTCTGGTCCGGCTCACCGGTCGGCACCAGGTTGCGGCGGCCCTTTTCGTCGCGGACCGCTTTGACTTTCTCGAAGGTAACGCCGGTCAGCTTGCCGTTGTCGTGCGTGAAGGCCTTGGGCACCATCATGTTGAGGATCGGAATGTCCTCATGCATGGCGTCTTCTTTTTCCCACGGCGACGCCTTCATCTCCTCGAAGCCCGAGCGGACGACGACTTTCACCTCCTCGCCGCCGAGGCGGCGCGCGGTGCGGCAGCAGTCCATCGCGGTGTTGCCGCCGCCCAGCACGATCACGCGCTTGCCGATCTTGTCGGTGTGGCCGAACGACACGGAGGACAGCCAGTCGATGCCGATGTGGATGTTCTTCGCTGCTTCCTTGCGGCCCGGGATATCGAGCTCGCGGCCGCGCGGCGCGCCGGAGCCGACAAAGATCGCGTCGTAGTTCTCGGCGAGCAGCTTCTTCAAGCTGTCGATGCGCGTGCCACCTTTGAACTCGATGCCGAGATTGAGGATGTAGCCGGTCTCCTCGTCGATCACGGCGTCGGGCAGGCGGAACTTCGGAATCTGCGACCGCATCATGCCGCCGGCTTTCGGATCCTGATCGAACACCGTGCAGAGGTATCCGAGCGGCGCGAGGTCGCGCGCCACCGCGAGCGAGGCAGGCCCGCCGCCGATCAGCGCGATGCGCTTGCCGTTTTTCGGCGAAGGCTTCGGCATCCGCTGCTTGACGTCATCGCCCTTGTAGTCGGCGGCGACGCGCTTGAGGCGGCAGATCGCGACGGGGTTGTCCTCGACGCGGCCTCTGCGGCACGCAGGCTCGCAAGGGCGGTCGCAGGTGCGTCCGAGAATTCCCGGAAACACGTTGGACTTCCAATTGATCATGTAGGCGTCGCTGTAGCGGCCTTCGGCGATCAATCGGATGTATTCGGGGACAGGCGTATGCGCAGGGCAGGCCCACTGACAATCAACCACTTTGTGGAAGTAGTCAGGGTTCGCAATATCCGTGGATTTCATCACTTCCTCGTTCACGCGGCCCTTGTTGTTTCGCGAATTCCCGGGAGCTCGCGTGACGCAACTTCAAAGGGACCAATTCCAAGGCAGTTGGCGATCTTGTGCCGCCTGATTCCATTCCAGCTTGGAATTTTAGTAGACAAAAACTGCGAATTCCACCGCCCCCGTGGGCATAACTGACGCGGGAATGCCGCACGCCGCAGCATGGTCAATCGCCACAATGTGGCGGCGCAACCAAGGCCGAACGGCTTGAATTGCACGTTTGCGAACGGCATTTGTGGCGACGTTATTCCGCATCGCCGCGAGGAATGGGCTTGCTGCGCCGCACAAACCCGATCACAACATCGGCACCGAAACTGTTGATACCTCCAGCCACCGATGCGCGACATCTTCGAAGACATCTTTGAGAACCAGCCGCTCGACCCGATGGAGGCGGCACGGCGCAACATGCGGCCGAATTTGCGCGCGCGGTTCTACAAGGGTGCGTCGGTTACCGAACACGCCAATGAAGCCGAAGGCGGTTTCGCGGTTCTGCTCGACGACCGGCCGGTGCGTTCGCCGGCGCGCAAGCCGCTCAGCGCGCCGAAGCGCGAGCTCGCACAGGCGATCGCCGGCGAATGGCAGGCGCAGGACAAGGTGATCGATCCCGGCGCGATGCCGCTCACGCGGCTCACCAACTCGATCATCGATG
>CAKZHN010000037.1 GCA_936924235.1 uncultured Rhodoplanes sp.
GGCGGATGCGATCGGGATGGTCGGGGTCGCGCGCTTGAAGGCATGCGCGGTCGGCGTGTTGGTGGCGAGGATCGCGTCCGGCGCGAGGCCGACCAGCTCGGCGGCCAGGGCATTGATGCGCGCGGTGTCGCCGCCGCCCCAGCGCAGATCGACGGTGACGTTGCGGCCCTCCTGCCAGCCGGCTTCGGCGAGCCCCCGCCGGAACGCGTCGACGTAGGTTCGCGTGGTCGGATTGTCGGCGTTGCCCGACAGGATCGCGACGCGCTTCATGGTCCCCGACGGCTGCGCGTGCGCAGCAAGCGGAGACGTGGCCGCAAAAGCTGCAGCCGCTTTGAGGAAATCGCGCCGGAACATGGCCTCCCCCGAGGCACGTCGAAATATGTCAAAGTACACAATCTATTGCAGCATGGTGCTGTGGAATAGGAAATGGGGTCGCCGACGATATTCCCCGCGAGGGGAAGACCGGCTTGTAAAGCGGCGGCGGATTTTCTAACCGGTTTCGGAAAGACAGACGGTCAGGTGGAATGCAGAACAAGGTCGCAATCGTCGGCGCAGGCATCGGCGGGCTCACGGCGGCGCTGGCGCTTATCAAGCAAGGCGTCGACGTCGAGGTGCACGAGCAGGCGCCGGAGCTGAAAGAGCTCGGCGCGGGCGTGCAGATCAGCTCGAACGGCACCCGTGTGCTCTGCGCGCTGGGGCTGAAGGACGAGGTCGAGCGCGTCGGCGTGATCGTCGCCGGCAAGGAGATCCGGCTCTGGAGCACGGGCCAGACCTGGAAGCTGTTCGACCTCGGCGCCGAGTCCGTCGAGCGTTACGGCTATCCCTATGTGATGTTTCACCGCGGCGACCTGCATTCGATGCTGCTGAACGCGATCCGCCGCGAACGGCCGGACGCGATCAAGCTCAACCGCAAATGCACCGGCGTCACCGAGGACGGCGCCGGCGTGCTGATGCGCTTCGAGAACGGCGAGACCGCGCGCGCTTCGGTCGTGATCGGCGCCGACGGCGTGCAGTCGCGCGTGCGCTTTGCCACCTTCGGCGCCGACAAGCCGGAGTTCACCGGCATCGTCGCCTGGCGCGTGCTGGTGCCGCGCGAGCGCGTGCCGGAGGGCATTCGGCTCAAGGTCGGCACCAACTGGGTCGGGCCAGGCGGCCACGTCGTGCATTATCCGGTGCGCGGCGGCGCGCTGCTCAATCTGGTGGGCTTGCTCGAACGCGACGACTGGCGCGTCGAGTCCTGGACAGTGCAGGGGAGCAAGGATGAGTTCATCAACGACTTCAAAGGCTGGCACCCGGACATCCACGAGACCATCCGCGCCGGAGACACGCCCTACAAGTGGGCGCTGTTCGCGCGGCCGCCGATGCCGTCGTGGACCCAAGGCCGCGTGACGCTGCTCGGCGACGCCTGCCATTCCATGCTGCCGATGATGGCGCAGGGCGCGGTCATGGCCCTGGAGGATGGCTACGTGCTGGCGCGCTGCCTCAAGGCATACGGCGTAAACCCCGACGCGCTGCAGCACTACGAGGCGGCGCGGCGCGAGCGCGCCAACCGCTGCGTTGCGGCCGCGATCGACAACACCAAGCGCTTCCACAACCCGGAAATGGCACACGCGGCGGGTGCGGAGGCCTACGTCACCCGCGAATGGGCGGAGGACAAGGTGAAGGCCCGCTACGAGTGGCTGTTTACCTACGATGCAACGTCGGTGACGGTTTGAGCAGGTCGCACCAGTGTGAGGACCGGCAGGTGCATCTATGCGTCGGCGGGCAATAGTCGTTTCGTTGATCGTTGTTTCCCTCGTTGCGCTCCTTTTCGTGGAATCGGGCGGCGTCACAGTTGTGAAGGATCGCCTTTGGGCTGATGACAACCAGGTTGTTCTCCTCAATCGTGCAGGGGAAACCGTGTCGCACGGCGAACTTCGAGCATTCGGCCGCACCTATAAAGTTCAGCGACTGGCCGTTGGCGAGACGGCATCAATTGCAATTCCGCAGCGCGGCGAGGGCGGATACATCATCGATGTGGTGTTTCAGTCTGGCAGGAAGCTGTCCTCGCCCGAGCTCGGTTATCTGACGCCTGGGGCCACGATCAGCCATCGGGTCGAAATTCAGGATGATAAGATCGTGCTGGTGGAAGTGAAGGTCACAACGAGGTTCGATAAGCGATAGGCACGGTGATTTGATCGCCCGGAAGCCATCGCGTAATGTCCGGCCCGCAAAACCGTGGAATGCCGATGACCGCCCATTCCTTCTTCAAAGCCCCGGAGGGGCTGACGATCGCCGAGATTGCAGAGCTGACCGGGGCCAAGCCCCGTGCCGGCGCCGAGCCCGGCCGTATCGTGCGCGGCATCGCGACGCTCCAGCAGGCGCGCCCTGCCGAGCTGACGTTTTTCGAAAACATCAAATACGTCGATCAGCTCGCTGAGACGGGTGCTGGCGTCTGCCTGACCACCGAGCGCTTTGCCGAGCGTGTTCCTGCGCGCATCGCGGTGCTGCTGACCGGCGAGCCGTTCCGCGATTTCGTCACCGTGGCACGCAAGCTTTATCCGGATTCGCTCCGCCCGCATTCGATGTTCAGTGCGGAGACGCTCGCGCCCGGCGCGCACGTCCATCCGACCGCCGAGGTCGAGGACGATGTCATCATCGATCCGGGCGCCGTGATCGGCCCGCGCGCCGCCATCGGCTCAGGGACCATCATTGGGCCCAACGCCGTGATCGGCCCGGACGTGCAGATCGGCCGCGACTGCTCGGTCGGACCCGGAACGGCGATCATGCATTCGCTGGTCGGCGACAACGTGGTCTTCCACGGCGGCTGCCAGATCGGCCAGGATGGCTTCCGCTACCGCATGACCGGCAAGGGCCACGTCAAGGTCCCCCAACTCGGCCGCGTCATCATCCAGGACCATGTCGAGATCGGCGCCAACACGGCCATCGACCGCGGCGGCCTGGGCGATACCGTGATCGGCGAGGGCACCAAAATCGACAATCTGGTTCATATCGGCCACAACTGCATCATCGGCCGCCACTGCGTCATTGCCGGGCAGTGCGGCTTCGCGGGCAGCGTCACGCTCGGCGACGGCGTCGTCCTTGGCGGCCAAGTCGGGGTCGCCGACCATCTTACCATCGGGGATAGCACGATGATCGGCGGCAAAAGCGGCGTGGTTTCCAATATTCCGCCGGGCGAGCGGTGGCTGGGCTTTCCGGCCATGCCGGGCCGGGAGTTCCTGCGGGTCACGGCGGCGTTGCGCAAGCGCATCTGAGGCCGTATCAAACCCAGTCGGTAGATAGCTGGACGAAGGATCGATGGACGACGTCACCCGCGATGTGGTCGCGATAGTCGCGAAGAAGGTGCAGCCCAAGGGGCGCGAGATAAAGCCCGACGACCGGCTCGACGAGCTGGGCCTGGATTCGTTTGCGGCGGTCGAGATGATCTTCGACCTGGAAGAGAAGTTCGACATCCAGATCCCCTACAATTCCAACGACAGCCGGCTCGAATACGAGACCGTGGGCGAGATCGCCGACGCCATCAAGAAGCTCACCGGACAGGCCTAGATGGCCCATCGCGTCGTCGTCACCGGCTGGGGCGTGCTGTCGTCGATCGGCCATGACGCCAACACCTATTGGCAGAACCTGACGCAGGGCGTCTGCGGCATCGCGCCGGCGGTGAACATCCCGACCGACCAGCTCGCGCAGAAGGTCGTCGCCGAGGTCAAGGACTACGACCCGCTGAAGCATTTCGACGATCGCGGCGCCGCGCCGATGGACCGCGTCGCGCAGTTCGGCGTGATCGCGGCGCGCGAAGCTATCGCGCATTCGGGGCTGACGTTCGACGGCGCGCTGTCGGAGCAGACCGCGTGCATCATCGGCTGCGGCGTCGGCGGCCAGTCCACGCAGGACGAGAATTACAAGCGGCTCTATGGCGACAGGGCCAAGCGGCTGCATCCGCTCACCATCCCGAAGCTGATGGTGAATGCGCCGGCGAGCCAGATCTCCATGACCTGCGGGTTGCGCGGGCCGGCCTTCGTGGTGGCGAGCGCCTGCGCGTCGGCGACGCACGCCATTGGCTTGGCGTTCCAGATGGTGCGTGCCGGCAGCGTGCCGGTCGCGGTGACCGGCGGCGCGGAGGCCTGCATCGCGTTCGGCACCATGAAGGGCTGGGAGGCGCTGCGGGTGCTGGCGCCCGACACCTGCCGGCCGTTCTCGCGCGACCGCAAGGGCCTGGTGATCGGCGAGGGCGCGGCCGCGATCGTGATCGAAAGCCTCGAACACGCGCAGCGGCGCTCGGCGAATATCCTGGGCGAAATCGTGGGCTTCGGCATGAGCGCAGACGCGGGCGATCTGCTGGCCCCCGACGCGGGCGGCATGCTGCGCGCCATCAACGGCGCGCTCACCGACGGCGGGCTTGCGGCGTCCGATGTGCAATACGTCAACGCGCACGGCACCGGCACGGCCGCGAATGATGAGACCGAGACCGAGGCGCTCAAGCGCGTCTTCGGCGCCCACGCGGGCAAGCTCGTGATGTCGGCCAACAAGTCGATGATCGGGCACGCGCTCGGCGCCGCCGGCGCGCTGGAGATGGTGGCGACCCTGATGACCGTGAAGGACGGCGTGGTGCCGCCGACCATCAACTATCTCGGTCCGGACCCGGCGTGCGACATCGATTGCGTACCCAACGAGGCGCGGCGGATGAAGGTCGATGCTGCGCTGTCGAATTCGTTCGCGTTCGGCGGGCTGAACGCCGTGCTGGCCGTGAAGCGGTTCGGCTAGGCGCTACTGCGCCTCCCACGCTCTCAGTCCGTCATTCTGAGGTGCGAGCCTTCAGCGCGTTTACGCGCGTCTTTGACGCGCTATGGCGAGCCTCGAAGGATGCGGCCCCGCTGCATCAGCCGGGCCGTCGCCCTTCGAGGCCCGCCTTCGGCGGGCACCTCAGGCTGACGGGGATGGAGTGTGCGGGCTGCGCGAGCGCAAGAGGCAGTTACTGCGCCGCCATCTTGCGGTCGGGCGAAACGACCCGCGATACGGGCTTGGCCTGGCCTGCGACCTTGCGGCTGTCGCGCAGGCAGCCGGCCTCGATATAGGGCCACGCCTGCTCGGCGCAGTTGCCCGTGACCACCGGCACCGGCGCTGCGGCCACCGCAACGGTGACCACTGCGCTGGCGTCGACCCGCTCGCTGAAGTTCGGAAGAATTGTGATGGCGCCCGCAATCAAGGCTGCGAGCACCGCGGCGCCTGCCGCACGGACCAGCTTGCTCATGACACGCCCCTGTCCACTGACCCGCTTGAACGGGCCTTAAATGCTTTGTCGCGCCCAGAGGCGTTCGGTTCAGTGCTCGAAATCGCAAATTGCAGGCTTCCGATAGCAACTCGGAGTAAGGTCTTAGTTGTTGAAATCGTGACGATTTTAGTAATCTGCGTGGCCCCCGTTGCCCGCTTTCACAGGGCACGCTAGACCCGCCACAAATGCCGCGGATCGCGCTCTATGCCGGGTCGTTCGACCCGGTCACCAACGGTCATCTCGACGTCGTGCGCCAGGCCGCGAGCCTCGCCGACAAGCTCGTGCTCGCCGTCGGCGTGCATCCGGGCAAGACGCCGATGTTTGCCGCGAAAGACCGGCTGACGATGCTGGAGGAGGTCTGCGGGCCGCTGCTGCGCCAGGCCGGCTGCCAGCTCGAATGCGTCACCTTCGACGATCTGGTGATCACGGCGGCCAAGCGCGCAGGCGCCACGCTACTCATCCGCGGGCTCCGCGACGGCACCGACTTCGACTACGAGATGCAGATGTCGGGCATGAACGGCATCATGGCCCCCGCGGTGCAGACCGTGTTCCTGCCGGCGTCTCCCGCGGTCCGGCATATCACTGCCACGTTGGTGCGGCAGATTGCCGGGATGGGCGGCGACGTGTCGGCCTTCGTGCCGGCGCCGATCCTCGCCCGCCTGAAAGAGAAGTTCGCCGGCAAGGCCGGCTCCAAGTAACCGCTATCGAGGAGCTTCAACGATCATGCGCCGTACGCTCGCCACGCTCGTCTCCGCTTTTGTGCTGTCTGCCGCCGCGTTTGCCGCGCCGGCCCAGGCCCAAGGCAAGCTCGACTTCCCGGCCAATCTCACCGAGAAGGCGCCGGCAACCTTCAAGGCCAAGTTCGACACCAGCAAGGGCGTGTTCGTCGTCGAGGTGAACCGCGACTGGGCGCCGAACGGCGCCGACCGCTTCTACAACCTGGTCAAGAACGGCTTCTACGATGACGTCCGCTTCTTCCGCGTGATCTCGGGCTTCATGGTGCAGTTCGGCATCAACGGCAATCCGAAGATCTCGGCGCCGTGGCGCGAGGCGCGGATCGCCGACGATCCGGTGAAGCAGAGCAACAAGCGCGGCTACATCACCTATGCGATGGCCGGGCCCAACACCCGCACCAGCCAGGTGTTCATCAACTTCGCCGACAACGCCAACCTCGACAATTCGGGCTTCTCGCCGTTCGGCCGGATCATCTCGGGCATGGACGTGGTCGACAAGCTCAACGCTGAGTACGGCGAGGGCGCGCCGCGCGGCCGCGGTCCCGACCAGGGCCGGATCCAGACCGAAGGCAACGCCTATCTGAACAAGGACTTCGGCCGGCTCGATTACGTGAAGAAGGCCACGATCGAGAAATAACGGAGCCTGCCATGCGGTGGGGCGTGTTCTTGGGCGTATTCTTGGGAACGCTGGGTCTCGCGGCGGCGCTGACGTCGCCGCAGGCTTTGGCCGCCGAGTTCGAAGCGGGCCGGGGCATCGCGCCCAAGGGCCCGCTCAACACGCTGAAGGACATTCAGCAGGCCATCTTCAGCTGCTGGCGATGGCCGCCGGGCGACAAGGTCCGCACCGGCCTGGATTTCACGGTGCTGCTCAGCTTCCGGCGCAACGGCGAGGTGTTCGGCGCCCGTATCACCTATCAGTCACAAGTTTCACCGGACGAACGCGAGGTGTATTACCGCGCCCTGATGGACGCGCTCACGCTCTGCTCGCCGCTGCCGGTGTCTGTAAGTCTCGGCGAGGCGATCGCCGGCCGCCTGTTCAGTTTCCGCTTCCACGACGACCGAAAAGAAAGAAAGGCTTAGATACCATGGCTACCCCGGAGAACACGATGACCCTCGACACCACCAAGGGCAAGGTGGTGATCGAAATGCGCCCCGACCTCGCACCCGGCCACGTCGCCCGCATCAAGGAACTGGTGAAGTCCGGTTTCTATGACGGCATCGTGTTCCATCGCGTCATCGAGGGTTTCATGGCGCAGACCGGCTGCCCGCACGGCACCGGCACCGGCGGCTCGGGCCAGAAGCTGAAGGCCGAGTTCAACAAGGAGCCGCACGTGCGCGGCACCGTGTCGATGGCGCGGGCGCAGAACCCGGATTCCGGCGACAGCCAGTTCTTCATCTGCTTCGACGACGCGACCTTCCTCGACAACCAGTACACGGTGTGGGGCAAGGTGATCGAAGGCATGGAGAACGTCGACAAGATCAAGCGCGGCGAGCCGGTGAGCCAGCCCGACAAGATCATCAAGGCGTCGATGGGGGCTTGAGGCCCGAACGGACGCATCGCGGGAATTTGAGGCTGCGGGCTGCAGCCGCATCCGAAGGCAATGCCTATCTGGGCTTGGCGTGAGGGGGCAAAAGGGTAGCGCGGGAGCCGGCGATGCGTTGGTGCGCGTTCCTCGTGGTGCTCGGGCTGACAACGGCGCTTGCGCCGCGGGCTTCCTCCGCCCAGTCCGGGGCGGAGGCGGCTGCATCCCCCAAGGCTCCGCTCAACACGATGGAGGAGGTCCAGCAGGCGATGTTCGCCTGCTGGAAGTGGCCCTCCGAGAGCCAAAGCGGGATGGAGCTGACGTTTCTGCTCAGCTTCAAGCGCAACGGCGAGGTTCTCGGCGGCCGGCTGCTCCACCTGGATCGCACTGTGTCGGCCGAGGAGCGCGGCAAGTACGCCGCGGCCCTGACGGACGCGATCAAGCTCTGCTCGCCGCTGCGGATTGCGCCGGGCCTTGGCGAGACCATCGCCGGGCAGCCGTTTGTTTTCACCCTCAAAGACACCCGGAAGGAATGAGATATTTCCGGCGCAGGCCATGACACCGACTTTCTGAATGCGCACCGATCTCTTCGACTTCGAGCTTCCTCCCGACCGGATCGCGCTGCGGCCGGTGTCGCCGCGCGATGCGGCGCGGCTGCTTGTGGTGCGGCCGGGCGGGCAGGCCGAGCTCGGCGACAAAGGCGTGCGCGATCTGCCGGACCTGCTCAATCCCGGTGACGCGCTGGTCGTCAACGACACCCGGGTGATCCCGGCACGCCTCGTCGGCCGACGCATCGGCCGCGGCCCGGACGCCAAGATCGAGGCGACGCTGACCGAACGCCTCGACGGGTCGCGCTGGCGCGCCTTCGCCAAGCCCGGCAAGAAGCTCGCGCCGGGCGACGTCATCCGTTTCGGCGAGGAGGGCAAGGTCTGCTTCCTCGGCCAGCTCGACGCCACCGTGGAGGGCAAGGGCGAGGGCGGCGAGATCACGCTGTCGTTTGCGTTTCACGGTGCGGTGCTCGACCAGGCCATCGCCGAGCGGGGCGACATGCCGCTGCCGCCCTATATCGCGGGCAAGCGCAAGCCGGACGCGCAGGACCGCGACGACTACCAGACCTACTTCGCGCGCGAGGAAGGCTCGGTCGCGGCGCCGACCGCGGGGCTGCATTTCACGGAGCCGCTGCTGGCGCGGCTCGCCGCGCGTGGCGTGGCGCTGCACAAGGTGACGCTCCATGTCGGGCCCGGCACGTTCCTGCCGGTGCATGCCGATGACACCTCCGGCCACAAGATGCACGCCGAGCACGCGGTGCTGACGGCCGAGACCGCGGCGGCGCTGAACACGGTCCACGCGAAAGGCGGGCGGATCGTCGCGGTGGGCTCGACGGCGCTCCGCACCCTCGAAAGCGCCACGGACGAGAGCGGCACCATCAAGCCGTTTTCGGGCGACACCGCGCTGTTCATCACGCCGGGCTACCGCTTCAAGGCGGTCGACGTGATGATGACCAACTTCCACCTGCCGCGCTCGACGCTGTTCGTGCTGGTTTCGGCGTTCTGCGGCCTCGACGTGATGCAGCGCGCCTATGGGCATGCGATCGCCGACGGCTACCAGTTCTATTCCTATGGGGATGCGTCCCTGCTATTCCGGGCGCAATGACGCAAGCCTTCTCCTTCCGCCTGATCACCACGGATGGCGCCGCACGCCGCGGCGAGTTCGTCACGCCGCATGGCGCCGTGCAGACGCCGGCCTTCATGCCGGTCGGCACCCAGGCCACCGTCAAGGGGCTCATGCCTGAAGCCGTGCGCGCCACTGGCGCCGAAATTCTCCTGGGCAACACCTACCACCTGATGCTGCGGCCCGGCGCCGAGCGGATCGCGGCACTGGGCGGCCTGCACAAGTTCATGAACTGGAGCGGGCCGATCCTCACGGACTCGGGCGGCTTCCAGGTCATGTCGCTGTCGGAGCTGCGCAAGATCTCCGACAACGGCGTGGTGTTCCGCTCCCATATCGACGGCGCGATGGTCGATCTTACGCCGGAGCGCGCCATCGAGATTCAGTCGCTGCTCGGCGCCGACATCTCGATGCAGCTCGACGAGTGCATCAAGCTGCCGAACACGCGTGTCGAGCTTGAACGGGCCATGCGACTGTCGATCGCCTGGGCCGAGCGCTGCAAGCGCGCCTTCGAGACCGTGCCGAAGGGCCGCGCGCTGTTCGGCATCGTGCAGGGCGGCGACGACATGGCGCTGCGGAGCGACAGCGCCCGCTTGCTGGTCGGGATCGGATTCCACGGCTACGCCGTCGGCGGGCTCGCGGTCGGCGAGCCGCAGGAGACCATGCTGAAGGTGGTCGAGGAGACCACGCCGCAGCTTCCGGTCGACCAGCCGCGCTATCTGATGGGCGTCGGCACGCCCGACGATCTGTTGAAGGCCGTGGCGCGGGGCATCGACATGTTCGACTGCGTGATGCCGACCCGTAACGGCCGCCACGGCGCGGTGTTCACCCGCAGGGGCCAGATCAATCTCGACAACGCGCGGCACCGCGACGATTCGCGGCCGCTCGACGAGCAGAGCCCGTGCGCGGCCGCGCGCACCTATTCGCGCGCCTATCTGCACCACCTGATGCGGGTCAACGAGATGCTCGGCGCGATCCTGCTGTCGACCGTCAATCTGGCCTATTACCAGGAGCTGATGGCCGGCGCGCGCGAAGCCATCGCGCAGGGCCGCTACGCCGCATATTGCGACGCAACACGAGAAGGCTGGGCGAAAGGCGATCTGCCGCCGGTGTCGTGACGCGGCCTAGTTGCGCGGCTCGGGCGTCAGCCGGCGCGTCGCGCTCAGGTCGTAGTTCGTGTCGTAATGAATCGGCCGCACCGTGTCGTGGTGGAATCGGCCGTCCCAGACAGCAAAGCCCACGCTGGCACTGGCAGTGCCAAGCAGCGCAAGCAGGAATGCTGCGATCAAGAGTTTCATAGTGCGCCCCCGCCGGTCAGGCGTTCATTACGAATAATACAGAATCGAACCGGGTTTCGCGAGTCCCTGTCGCAAAGTTCCTTTGGGTGTTGGTTGCAGACGCTACCAGTGCACGGCGGCCAGCCGGCCTCGACCTTCGGGGACCGCGGGCGCACAATGGGACGGTTCCAAACAAAAGCCGGCGGGCCCGAGTTGTCCGTCCATAACGGTCCGAGGGAGACGCCAAGCCCATGGCAATCAATCTGAAAGTCAACGGCGCGAGCCATAGCGTGCCGGCCGAGCCGGACACGCCGCTGCTCTACGTGCTGCGCAACGACCTGGCGCTGAACGGCGCCAAGTTCGGCTGCGGGCTGGCCCAATGCGGCGCCTGCACGGTGCTGGTCGACGGCAAGCCGGTGCGGTCCTGCATCACCCCGATCGGCTCGCTGGGCGGTTCCGAGATCACCACCATCGAGGGGCTGGGCACCCCCGACAAGCCGCATCCCCTGCAGAAGGCCTTCATCGGCGAGCAGGCTGCCCAATGCGGCTACTGCATCAACGGCATGATCATGTCGGCCAAGGAGCTTCTGGATCGGAAGTCGAACGCCACCGAGGGCGAGGTGAAGGAGGCGCTGGCCGGCAACCTCTGTCGCTGCGGCACCCACAACCGGATCGTCGGCGCGGTGCTGCGCGCCGGGCGCGAGCTGGGCGGTCAGAAAAGCGGCCAGCTTAACGGCCACACCGGCGGGAGGACCTGACCATGAACGCTCCGGTTCTTTCACGCCGTTCCTTCGCCAAGGGCATGGGCGCCGGCATCGCGCTGGCGTTCTCGCTGAATCCGGCCGACCTGCTGGCGCAGGGCGCAGCGCCGCCGTCGCTGCCGGGCAGCCTGCAGAACAATCGCAAGCTCGACGCGTGGCTGCACATCAATCCAGACGGCACCGCGACGGTGATCACCGGCAAGGTCGAGCTTGGCCAGGGCATCCTCACGGCGCTCAAGCAGATCGCCGCCGAGGAGCTCGACCTGCCGCTCGACCGGCTGACGATGATCTCCGGCGACACCGGCCGCACGCCCAACGAGGGCCAGACCGCGGGCAGCCAGTCGGTCGAGAACAGCGGCACGGCGCTGCGCCTCGCCAGCGCGGAAGTGCGGGCCATGCTGCTCGAGCTTGCGGCGCAGAAGCTCGGCGCCCCGGCCGATACGCTGAAGGTCGCCGACGGCGTCATCAGCACGGCCGACGGCCGCAAGATCAGCTACGGCGATCTGGCTTCCAGTGTCGACCTCAAGCGCGAGGCCACCGCCAAGTTCAAGCCGAAGGATCCTTCGACGCACAAGATCGTCGGCCAGTCGATCGAGCGCATCGACATCCCGGCCAAGGTCTCGGGCGGCGCGGCCTATGTGCAGGACATGCGGCCGGCCGGCATGGTGCATGGCCGCGTGGTGCGGCCGCCGCGCTATGGTTCAACATTGGAGAGCGTCGACGAAGCGTCGGTGAAGGCGCTGCCCGGCGTCATCGCCGTGGTGCGCGACGGCTCGTTCCTCGGCGTCGTCGCCGAGCGCGAGGAGCAGGCCGTCAAGGCGCGCGAGGCGCTGGTCAAGGCCGCGAAGTGGAAGCCCGGCCCGGAGCTGCCGGACCCGGCCAACATCCACGCGCACCTGAAGTCGCTGCCGAGCACGGACTCCACCCTCGGCGTCAAGCAGGCGCCGGCGCTGGCCGCCACCGGCAAGACGCTGGAGGCGAGCTACACCAAGCCATATCTGGCGCATGCTTCGATCGGACCTTCGGCCGCGCTCGCCGAATTCAAGGACGGCAAGCTCACGGTCTGGACCCATTCGCAGGGCGTGTTCCCATTGCGGCATGAGCTGACCAGCATCCTGAAGATGCCGGCGGAGAACATCCGTTGCATCCATGTCGAGGGCTCGGGCTGCTACGGCCAGAACGGCGCCGACGACGTCGCGCTCGACGCGGCATTGCTGGCGCGGGCCGCGAACGGCCGCCCGGTGCGGCTGCAATGGATGCGCGACGACGAATTCGCCTGGGAGCCCTACGGCGCGGCGATGTCGATGAGCGTGCGCGCCTCGCTCGATGCCGACAACAAGATCGCCGACTGGCACTACGAGCTGTGGAGCAACACCCACTCGATGCGGCCGGAGAGCACCAAGGGCGCCAACGTGCTGGCGGCCTGGTATCTGGCCGAGCCGCAGCCGCACGGCCCGCCCCAGGGCATCCCGCAGCCGGCGGGCGGCGGCGATCGCAACTCGATCCCGCTGTACGACTTCCCGAACCAGAAGGTCGTGCATCACTTCATCCCGGACATGCCGATTAGGGTTTCGGCGCTGCGCACGCTCGGCGCCTACGCCAACGTGTTCGCGCTGGAGTCCTTCATGGATGAGATGGCGGCGCTGGCGCAGGCCGATCCGGTGGCGTTCCGGCTGGCGCATCTCAAGGACCCGCGGGCCAAGGCCGTGATCGAGAAGGTCGCCGCGATGGCGAACTGGAAGCCGGGCGAGGCGGGGAGTCTGGCCCGCGGCCGCGGCATCGGCTTCGCCAAGTATAAGAACCTCGCCTGTTACGTGGCCTGCATCGCCGAGGTTGCGGTCGATCGTGCGAGCGGCAAGGTGCGGGTGCCCCACGTCTGGGCTGCCATCGACTCCGGGCTGGTCATTAACCC
>CAKZHN010000038.1 GCA_936924235.1 uncultured Rhodoplanes sp.
GGCGGCGCCATCGCCATGGGCCATCCGCTCGGCGCCACCGGCGCGATGATCCTCGGCACCGTGCTGGACGAGCTCGAGCGGCGCAATCTCAACACCGCGCTGGTGACGCTCTGCATCGGCGTCGGCATGGGGACCGCGACGATCATCGAGCGGGTCTGACGCGAATGCCGAAAATCGACATCGCCCGGATCCCGGTCGACATCGTCAATATGTACCCCGATCCGTTCTGGCAGCCGATCAAGGGCCGCGAGCGGAAACGCCTCGGCAACGCCGTGGGCCTTTCGCAGTTCGGCGTCAATCTAACCACGCTTCGGCCCGGCACCTGGTCGTCGCAGCGCCATTGGCACCGGAACGAGGACGAGTTCATCTTCGTGCTCGAAGGCGAGATCGTGCTCCGCGAGGAGCATGGCGAGGTCATCCTGAAGGCCGGCGACGCCGCCGGCTGGAAGGCCAATTCCGGCATCGGTCATTGCCTGATCAATCGGGGCAATAAGGACGCCGTCTACATCGAGGTCGGAACGCGGACCGTGAACGATACCGTGGTCTATTCCGACATCGACATGCGGCTCGAGCGCGACAAATCGGGCAATCGCTATCTGCACAAGAACGGTGAGCCTTATCCGCCGAGAAAGGCGTAAAGCGATGCCGAAGATCGATCGTTCGAAAATCCCCTACGACAACAACCGTTCCTACCCGAAGGAGTTCGCCTCTGTCATTTCGGGCCGCGAGAAGCAGCGTCTCGGCGACGCCGTCGGGCTGACGCAGTTCGGTGTCAATGTCTCGCGCATCAAGGCGCATTCGAAGTCGGCGCTGCGGCACTGGCACGAGAGCGAGGACGAATTCATCTACATGCTCGAAGGCGAGCTGGTGCTGCACGAGGACTCCGGCGAGACCGTGCTGAAGCCTGGCGACGCCGCCGGCTGGAAGGCCAACGGCGGCATCGGCCATTGCCTGATCAACCGCACCGACAAAGACGCGCTCTATCTCGAGGTCGGCACCCGCTCGACCGATGAGCGCGTGCACTACCCGGACGTGGACTTCCGCATGGAGCGCGACGGCGCGGGCCGCCGCTGGATGCGCAGGGACGGCACGCCGATCAAGGAATAGCCGGCAGGGCGAACGGAGAGACCGATGGCAGACAATTTCAAGCTCGACGTCGACGCCGATGGCATCGCGCTGATCACCTGGGACATGCCGGGCAAGTCGATGAACGTCATCGACATGGCGGTCATCCAGGAGCTTTCGGCGCTGGTCGAGAAGATCGCAGCCGACGCCGCGATCAAGGGCGCGGTCATCACCTCGGGCAAGGATACGTTCTGCGCCGGCGCCGATCTGACGCTGCTCGACTCGCTGACCCGGATGTTCGCCGACATGGCCAAGAAAGAAGGCGAGGTGGCCGCGGCGACGCTGCTGTTCAACGAAAGCCGCAAGCTGTCGCAGCTCTATCGCCGGATCGAGACCTGCGGCAAGCCGTTTGCCGCCGCGATCAACGGCACCGCGCTGGGCGGCGGCTTCGAGCTGTGCCTCGCCTCGCATCATCGCGTCGCCGCCGAAAACGATAAGACGCGGCTCGGCCTGCCTGAGGTGAAGATCGGGCTGTTCCCCGGCGCCGGCGGCACCCAGCGCATCTGCCGCATGATGCCGGCCTCCGACGCGCTGCAATTGCTGCTCAAGGGCGATCAGCTCCGCCTCAACCGCGCCAAGGCGATGAAGCTCGTCGACGCGGTGGTGCCGGCGGGCGACATGATCAAGGCCGCGAAGGAGTGGGTGAAGGCCAATCCCAAGGCCAAGGCGCCATGGGACGCCGACGGCTTCCGTCTGCCGGGCGGCCAGATCTATTCCAAAGGCGGCATGATGACGTGGCCCGCCGCCAACGCGATCTACCGCCGCGAGACCTACGACAATTATCCGGCCGCGCGCGCCATCCTGCAGGCCGCTTATGAGGGCCTGTTGCTGCCGATGGACCGCGCGCTGACCGTGGAGTCGCGCTACTTCACCAAGATCCTCCGCTCGCCCGAAGCCGCCGCCATGATCCGCTCGCTGTTCGTCTCCATGCAGGAGCTGAACAAGGGCGCGCGGCGTCCGGCATCGGTGCCGCCCACACAGATCAAGAAGGTCGGCATCATCGGCGCGGGCTTCATGGGCGCGGGCATCGCCTCGGTCAGCGCGCAGTCCGGCATCGACGTGATCCTGATCGACCGCGACCAGGAGAGCGCCGACAAGGGCAAGGCGCTCATCCAAAAAAGCCTGACCGACCAGGTCAACAAGGGCCGCGCCACCGCAGCCCAGCGCGACGCGGTGCTTGGAAAGATCACCGCGACCGCGGACTATGGCGCGCTGAAGGGCGTCGACCTGGTCGTCGAAGCGGTGTTCGAGGATCGCAAGGTGAAGGCCGACGCCACCGTCAAGGCGCAGGCGGTTGTGCCCGATGTCGTGTTCGGCTCCAACACCTCGACGCTGCCGATCACGTCGCTGGCCGAGACCGCCAAGGACCCGGCGAAGTTCATCGGCGTGCATTTCTTCTCGCCGGTCGAGCGGATGATGCTGGTCGAGGTCATCGTCGGCAAGAAGACCGGCGACGCGGCGCTGGCCACGGCGCTCGACTTCGTGCGCGCGCTTCGCAAGACGCCAATCGTGGTCAACGACACGCGCGGGTTCTACGCCAACCGCTGCGTGCTGAACTACATCCAGGAAGGCCATCTGATGCTGCTGGAAGGGATTCCAGCTGCGATGATCGAGAACACCGCCCGCATGGCAGGCATGCCGGTCGGTCCGCTATCGCTCAACGACGAGACCGCGATCGATCTTGGCCTCAAGATCGTCCGCGCCGCCGAGGCCGATCTCGGGCCCCAGGCGATCAACCCGGCCCAGAAGAAGCTTCTGGAGGACATGGTCGAGAAGAACGGCCGGCTCGGCCGCAAGAACGGCAAGGGCTTCTACGACTACACGCCGGGCAAGCCCAAGCGGCTGTGGCCGGAGCTCGAAGCGCTGCTGCCGAAGAAGCTCAGCCGCGACGAGATCGAAAAGCTCGACGTCGAGGAGATGAAGCAGCGCTTCCTCGTGACCCAGGCGGTCGAGGCTGCGCGCACCTTCGAGGAGAACGTGGTCACCGACGTGCGCGAAGCGGATGTCGGATCGATCCTGGGCTTCGGCTTCGCGCCGTTCTCCGGCGGCACACTGTCCTACATCGACATGATGGGGACAAAAAACTTTGTCATGCTGTGCGAACGGCTCGCCAAGAAATACGGGCCGCGCTTCGAGCCGCCGAAGCTGTTGCGCGACATGGCGGCCAAGGGCGAGAGTTTCTACACGCGCTTCGCGCCAGGCAAGAAGGCGGCGTGAGAGGTAATCCGTTCGAGTGTTGTTCCGTTCAAGTGAGGATGTGACATGAATCGCTTTTTGGTTCGCTTTGTTTTCGCGGGCGCCGTTGCAATCGGACTTCTCGCGGCAACGCCGCTTCCGTCATTCGCCCAGGACTACGCGGCGATCATTGCCGCGCCCGACCGCAGCGACGCCGACCGGCAGACCGATCAGCGCCGCGACCCCCTGAAGCTCCTGAGCTTCACTGGCGTGAAGGCCGGCATGACCGTGCTCGATATGGGCGCGGGCGGCGGCTACAGCACCGAGTTGATGGCTCGCGCGGTCGGGCCGAACGGCAAGGTCTACGGTCAGGACTTCGAGAAATCGGCACGCGCCGGCGAGCGTTTCGAGGCGCGGATGAAGACGCCCGCGATGAAGAACGTGGTGGCGCTGGATCGCAAGTTCGACGATCCGCTGCCGGAGGGTGTCGGCAATCTCGACCTCATCACCTTCTTCTTTTTCTATCACGACACGACCTACATGACGGTCGATCGCGCGGCGATGAACAAGAAGCTGTTCGCAGCGCTGAAGCCCGGCGCGTTTTTGATCATCGCGGACCATTCGGCCAAGGCCGGCACCGGCACGTCGGTCGGCAAGACGCTGCACCGGATCGATGAAGCAACGCTCAAGAGCGAGGTCGAGGCCGCGGGCTTCAAGCTGGCCGGGGAGGGCGACTTCTTCCGCCATCCGGAAGACACCCGCGAGGAGAAGATCTTCGGCTCCAAGACGCCGGTCGACGAGTTCGTGCTGAAGTTTCAGAAGCCGAATTGATGGCGGCTCTCTGGTGGTGCGGTTGAGATCCTGCCCCTCGCGCCGCTGTCATGCCCGGGCTTGACCCGGGCATCCATCCGGCGTCGCAACTGACGAATCCCTTACGTTGAGGCTTCCGCTATTGCGGCGGGGTCATGGACCCCCGGGTCAAGCCCGGGGTGACACCGCGTCTGTTGTGATGGGCTTGCCGAACCATAGGCAAACAATTTTACGCCGCCTTCAGCAGCCCTTCCGCGGTCATCGCCGCCTGAACCGCAGGCCGCGCCGCGACGCGCTTCATGTAGGCCGTGATGTTCGGGAACGCCGACAGGTCGATCTTGTGGAAGTTCGTCCAGTTCAGCACCGTGAACAGATAGCCGTCGGCGATGGTGAAATCGCCCATCAGGTAGTCCCGGCCGGCCAGCGACTTTTCGACATGAGCGAACTGCCGCGCCGCAAGGCCCTTCTTCACGGCCTCCTTGTATTCGTCCGGCATCGCCGGATTGAACAGCTGCCCGATGCCCTTGTGCATCTCGCTGGCGATGTAGTTGAGCCACTCTTGCAGGCGATAGCGCTCCGGCGTGCCGGCGGCCGGGGCAAGCTTCTTCGCCGGAACCTGGTCGGCAATGTATTGCTGGATGATGGCGGCCTCGGTCAGCACCTGGCCGTTGTCGAGCTTCACGGCCGGCACCGCGCCCTTGACGTTGATCGTCAGATAATCCTCGCCGCTGCTGGTTTTCTTGCTGCGGTCGACCTGCACGAGCTCGACCGGCAGGCCGGCCTCGCGGAGCGCAATGTGGGGCGCGAGCGAGCAGGCACCGGGCATGTAAAACAGCTTCATGGGCTATTCCTCCAGATGAACAAGGGGGGCGTATCGGGCAGTCGTGCATGTCCATGCACTTGCATGAAGCTAGATGCATCTGCATTTACCTGTCAAGGTTGATGCAAGTGCATGGAGGCACTATCTTCCTCCCCCGAGAATCCTTGATGAGCCGGAAGCCCTCTCCCGAAACCACGTCATGCTGGACGCGCCTCGTGCGCGTGCAGCAGGGCCTCATTGTCGCCGTCGAGCAGGACCTGAAAAAGGCGGGCTTTCCGCCGCTTGCCTGGTACGACGCGCTGCTCGAGCTGTCGCGCTCGCCGCATGGCGCGCTGCGTCCGGTCGAGCTGGAGAAGCAGATGCTGCTGCCGCAATACTCGACTTCACGATTGATTGACCGGCTGGTCGAGGGCGGGCTCGCCGAGCGGCAGACCTGCCCGGTCGACGGCCGTGGCCTCTACGTCGCGATCACCCAGGCGGGACGCACCATGCAAAAGAAAATGTGGGAGACATATTCCGCTGCTATCGAGCGTCACGTCGGATCGAAGCTCTCCAACAAGGACGCCGCGACGCTCTGCGAACTGCTTGGGCGGCTCAGTTCGTGTCCCTCTCCGTGACATCCATCATGTCGTTGCCCTTTCACACGTGTCGTGATTAAGGTCGCGACCTTTTTGCGCCGGAACCCCGCATGGCCCGCGACCAAGTCGATATGACGCCGATCCGATCGCGCGACGAGCTCGTCGCGTGGTTCGAAGCGGGCTGCAAGCCGAAGTCGGAATTCCGCGTCGGCACCGAGCACGAGAAGTTTCCGTTCCGCATCACCGACCATTCGCCAGTGCCCTATGGCGGGACGCGCGGCATCCGCGCGCTGCTCGACGGCATGAAGACCATCCTCGGCTGGGAGCCGATCATGGAGGGCGAGAACATCATCGGGCTCGCCGACGTCACCGGCGGCGGCGCGATCTCGCTGGAGCCCGGCGGGCAGTTCGAGCTGTCCGGCGCGCCGGTCGACAACGTCCACCAGACTGCGGGCGAGCTGTTCGCGCATCTGGCTCAGGTACGCGAGGTGGCGGGCCCTCTTGGCATCGGCTTCCTCGGCCTGGGCATGACGCCGCGCTGGACCCGCGCCGACGTGCCGGTGATGCCCAAGGGCCGCTACAAGATCATGACCGCCTATATGCCGAAGGTCGGCAAATACGGCCTCGACATGATGTATCGCACCTGCACGGTGCAGACCAACCACGACTTCTCGTCCGAAGCCGACATGGTGCTGAAGATGCGCGTGGCGCTGGCGCTGCAGCCGGTCGCGACCGCGCTGTTCGCCAACTCGCCGTTCACCGAAAGCAAGCCCAACGGCTTCGTGTCGTTCCGCTCCGAGATCTGGCGCGACACCGACAACCAGCGCGCCGGCATGTTGCCGTTCGTGTTCGAGGACGGCATGGGCTTCGAGCGCTATGTCGACTACGCGCTCGACGTGCCGATGTATTTCATCAAGCGCGGCGACCAATACATCGACGTGTCCGGAAAATCGTTCCGCGATCATCTCGAAGGCAAGCTGATCAAGGGTGAGAGCGCGACGATCTCGGACTGGGCCAACCACGTCTCGACGATCTTCCCCGAGGTGCGGCTCAAGCGTTACATCGAGATGCGCGGTTCCGACGGCGGGCCGTGGCGGCGGCTGCCGTCGCTGCCGGCATTCTGGGTCGGGCTGATCTACGACGACTTAAATCTCGACGCCTGCTGGCAGATCGTGAAGGACTGGACCGCGGAAGAGCGGCAGAAGCTGCGCGACGATGTGCCGAAGCTCGGCTTCAAGGCCAAGATCCGCAACAGGACGCTGCTCGATCTGGCCGCCGAGACGCTGCAATTGGCCGAGCAGGGCCTGGTTCGCCGCAAGCGCTTCGACCGCAACGGCCGCGACGAGACGCGTTATCTCCGCGTGCTGCAGGAGAGCGTCAATCGCGGCATGACGCCGGCCGAGGAACTGCTGGAGAAGTTCCACGGGCCGTGGAACGGCTCGATCGATCCGATCTTCTTCGAATACGCTTACTGAAGACGGCTCGTCATGGCCAAGGGCACGCCCGCGACCTCGGCGCTTGAGAAGGCCGGGATCGCGTTCAATCTCCATGAGTACGACTACGATCCGAACGCCGAGCGGATCGGCATGCAGGCGGCCGATGCGCTTGGCGTGTCGCCGTCGCGGCTCCTCAAGACCCTGATGGCGAAAGCCGGCGGTGCCGTGGTCTGCGTGCTGATCGCCAGCGACCGCGAGGTGAGCCTGAAGAAGCTTGCGGCCGCGGCCGGCGCGAAGGATGCGGCGATGCTGCCGGCCGCCGAGGCCGAGCGCATCACCGGCTATCACGTCGGCGGCATCTCGCCGCTCGGCCAGCGCAAGCGGGTGCGCGTGTTCATCGATGCGCCGGCGCTGGCGCATCCGACCATCATCTTCAACGGCGGCCGGCGTGGGCTGCAGATCGAGATCGCGCCGGCTGAGTTCGTGAAGCTGCTCGGTGCGACCGCAGCGGAAATCGCGAGCTAGAAAAACCTAAGTTGCACCAATCTCCGCCGTCATGCCCGCGCTTGTCGCGGGCATCCACGTCTCGGCAACAAAACAAGGCGTGGATGGCCGGGACAAGCCCGGCCATGACGGGGTTAGTTCTGAGCGCGTGCTACTCCGCCGCCTGGGCTGCTTCCGACAGGTTGTCGAGCGACGAGATGATGTGCTCGGCGAGCGCATCGGCCAGCGCCGAGCTCTCGTGCGGATTGCGGATCAGGCCGACGCGGCAGGGCGGCAACTCCGGGAAGCCGTCGGCCGGGCTCAGCACCCGCATGCCGGGGCGCAGCCCCGATTCCGGGAAGATCGAGATCGCGAGCCCGGACAGCACCGCCGACGCCACGGCGCTCGCATTGGCGCTGGTGTAGGCGATGTGATGCGGCCGGCCGATGCTCTCCAGGCACTCGATCGCGGCGCGCCGCCAGCCGCAGCTGGTGCGGCCGAGCGCGAGCGGCAGCGGCTCCTCGAGATGGGTCGAGTGCCGGTTCGACGTCACCCACAGCAGGCGCTCCCTCCGGAACACCTCGGAGGCGCGCGACGAGCCGCAGTCGGTGATGATCGCAAGATCGAGCTCGTTGCCGTCGATCAGCTCGACCAGCTCGATCGAAGGCTCGCACAGCACCGTCAGCTCGACGCCCGGATAGGCGCGCGAGAAGCGCGCCATGATCTCGGGGAGGTAACGGTCGGCATAATCGTCGGGCAGCCCAAGCCGCACGCGGCCGGACAGCTCCTTGTCGTCGAACGCCGCCAGCGCCTCGACGTTGAGCTTGATGATGCGGCGCGCATAGTCGAGCAGCCGGTCGCCGTCCTCGGTGAGCTTGGAGGCGCGGCCGTCGCGGGCGAAGATCGGTTTGCCGAGCCGCTCCTCGAGCCGCTTCATCTGCATCGACACCGCTGACTGGGTCTTGTGGACCACTTCGGCGGCTTTGGTGAAGCTTCCCGTCTCCACGATTGCGATGAAGGTCCGCAACTGGTCGACGTCGATCAGGGCGCTCATGGCCGCCTCCCGGGCCGAATTTCCCGCAACCGGGCCCGGCCATTCATCATCGTTGATGATTGGTTATATTAAAAACATTCGTTTCACTTATCAATGGGTTTCTGAGAGATTAGATCGTCCAGAGGAAATGGGTGGGTCCCGGGGCGGCTCCGCAGCGATGCGGCGGCCTGAGCGGGTGCCTTTTCGCCTCTTCCGGACTGAAATTGCTGGAGACTGACCATGCCTGCGATCACATCCCTCGGAATTTCCGTTGCGACGCCCGCCATCAAGGCGGCCGCGGCGCTGGCTGACCGGATCGGCCGGGGCCTCAAGGAATTGGCCGACTGGATGAACAATCGCCGCGACGCCTTCCGCCTGGCCGATCTCGACGACCGCATGCTGGCCGATATCGGGCTCAATCGCAGCGACCTGCGCGACGCCTATGCGGGTCCGCTGTGGCGCGATCCGAGCGAATTGCTCGCGCGCCGCGCCGTTGAGCGCCGCACGCGTCATGGCCAGACCGAGCCTGTGGGCGTGCCGCAGATGCAGCACCAGGCGGCTCTGTTCGGCGCGCAGCCGATGCGGAGCTACCCGAACGCCAACCGGTCGGGACGCTACCTGATGTGAACGGAATTTTGCCGCTTGGCCGATCCCTCCCTTCGGCCACGGTCCGGACCAGCGGTTTCCCCTCCCGCCTCCGGATGCTGCGCCCGCCGCCCCCCGGCGGGCGCAATCTTTTTGTCGCACCGATCTCCACAGCGCAGCGCCGATCGATTTTGTAAACGTACTCGCCACTACGGTAGCCCTTCACTAAAATGCGCACGGGCGCGTGCACTTGAAGGCGAAGGCGTTGGCGCGATTGTTACACGACAGTCTGCTGGGGCTGGCGCTTGCCGTCATGGTCGCGGCGTTGGTGCTGTCGTCGGCTATTCTTCCCGCGGCAGCGCAGCAGGGCTTCGACCGCCCGGGCGGCGACTATGCGCGCTTCGTGGTGCCGTCGGCCGATCCCGCGGTCTGCTCGGCGCGCTGCGACCGCGATTCGCGCTGCCGCGCCTGGACCTTCTCCTATCCGAACACGGGGCCGAGCGGCGGCGCGACGGCCGCGACCTGCTGGCTGAAGCACCAGGTGACGCAGCCCAAGGAGAACCGCTGCTGTGTGTCCGGCGTGAAGGGCGGCGGGCTCGGCGAGAACCGGCCCGGACCTCTGGAGAACGCCATCGACCGCTACGGCGGCGACTACAAGAACTTCGATGTCACGAATAACCCGCCGGCGCCCGAGGCCTGCAAGAAGGCCTGCGAGGACGACAACCGTTGCCGGGCCTGGACCTTTGTGCGCTCGGGCTATGTCGGCAGCGCGGCGCGCTGCTACCTCAAGGAAAAGATCACGCGGCCGGTCCGCAAGCCGTGCTGCGTGTCCGGCGTGGTGCGGTAGACGGGCCTTAGCCCGTCCCCCCCACCGTGATGCGGTCCATGCGCAGCGTCGGCTGGCCGACGCCGACCGGCACGCCCTGGCCGTTCTTGCCGCAGGTGCCCACGCCGGTGTCGAGCTTCATGTCGTTGCCGACCATGGTGACGCGCTTGAGATCGCTCGGGCCGTTGCCGATCAGCATCGCGCCCTTGAGCGGCGCGCCGAGCTTGCCGTTCTCGATCTTGTAGGCCTCGGTGACGTTGAACACGTACTTGCCCGACGTGATGTCGACCTGGCCGCCGCCGAGATTGACGGCGTAGAAGCCGTTCTTCACCGAGGCGATGATCTCGGCCGGGTCCCTGTCGCCCGCCGTCATGTAGGTGTTGGTCATGCGCGGCATCGGCACATGCGCGTGGCTTTCGCGCCGGCCGTTGCCGGTCGGCTTCATGCCCATCAGCCGGGCGTTCTGGCGGTCCTGCATGTAGCCGACGAGGATGCCGTCCTCGATCAGGACGGTGCGGTTGGTCGGCGTGCCCTCGTCGTCGATCGACAGCGAGCCGCGGCGGCTCTGGATGGTGCCGTCGTCCACAACGGTCACGCCCTTGGCCGCGACCTGCTGGCCCATCAGGCCCGCGAAGGCCGAGGTCTTCTTGCGGTTGAAATCGCCTTCGAGGCCGTGGCCCACGGCTTCATGCAGCATGACGCCGGCCCAGCCGGCGCCGAGCACCACGTCCATCTCGCCGGCCGGCGACGGGATCGAGTCGAGATTGAGCAGCGCCTGCCGCACCGCCTCGTCGACGGCGTGCTCCCAGGTCTTGCCCTCGATGAAGCGCAGATAGCCCTCGCGGCCGCCATAGCCGTAGGAGCCGGACTCCTGCCGGTCGCCTGACGCCGCGACCACGGACACGTTGACGCGGACCAGCGGCCGGATGTCGCGATAGGTCTCGCCGTCCGGCCGCACGATCTCGACCACCTGCCAGGACGCGCCGAGGCTCGCGGTCACTTGCTTGATGCGCTGGTCTTTGGCGCGGGCGTAGGCGTCGATGGTCTCCAGGAGCTTCACCTTGGCGTCGAAGCCCGGCGCCTCCAGTGGATTCTCGTCGCCGTAAAGCTTGACGTTGGTGTGGCTCGGGGCGGCGGCATACTTGCCGGAATAGCCGCCCTTCACGGCGCGGATGGCGTCGGCGGCGCGGGCGATCGCGCCTTCCGAGACCTCCGAGGCGTGCGCGTAGCCCACCGCCTCGTCCTTGACGGCGCGGAGCCCAAAGCCCTGGTTGGTGTCGTAGGTCGCCTGCTTCAGGCGACCGTTGTCGAACACCAGCATCTCGGACTGCTTGTATTCGAGGAACAGCTCGCCGTCGTCGGCGCCTTCGAGGCCGCGGTCGATCAGCTTGCCGACGCGGACCTTGTCGAGGCCGGCACGGTCGAGGAGGGAGGCGTTGGGATTCATCAGGATGCTCCAGTCGTACGGCATCTTAGATAAGAAGCCTCCAGCCGTCAGGACAGGGGATGGAGCAATCTACAGGGCAAAGGGGGCCGGGTTCGCGGGCCTAGCCCGCCGCGGCTTCCTTGCGGTGCTTGTAGAACTTGTTGAACTTGCCGAGCAGGTATTCGCCGGCGCTGACCTCGGGCATCGAGGCGAATCGAGCGTCGAAGTTCGGATCGAAGAAATAGGGGATCGAGTAGCGCGCTACGCCGGCCTTGTTGATCACCCGGTGCAGCGGCGACTTGAAGCGACCGCCGGTGATCTCCGACAGCATGTCGCCCACGTTGATCACGAACGCGTCGGTGCGCGGCGGAACCGGCACGATGTCGCCCGCGGGCGAGCGCACCTCGAGGCCGCCGTGGTGGTCCTGCGCCAGGATGGTGAGGAAGCCGTAGTCCTTGTGCTCGGCGGCGCCGAACTCCTTCTCGTCGACATTGCTGTCCGGCGGATAGTGGAACAGCCGCATGAAGGCGATCGGCCGGCTGTAGAAGCCGCGCAGTTCGGAAGCCGACATTCCCAAGCAGATCGCCAGCGGTCCGAGCAGGCGATGGCCGAGCGCCGTCACCGCGTCGAAATAGCTCTCGACCGGCGTGCGGAAGCCGTCCAGCGCGGGCCAGCGGTTGACGCCGTGCAGCGGCTTCTCGGCCTTCACCTCGGGATCGTCCGGCGTCAGCGCCATGCCGACGTTGAAGCTGTGCTTCAGGTCGGGCTTGTTGCCGGGATAATGCGTCTGATGCATCGGCACATAGCCGCGATTGTGCTTGTCGACGCGGATCGTCATCCGCTCGTCCAGCGGCAACTGGAAAAAGTGTTCCGCCGACTTGAACGCGCCGCTCATCACCGCGGCCGGCACGCCATGGTCGACCAGCTGGAACGCGCCCCAGCTCTCCAGAATCGGCGCAAGATCGCGCGCCACGATGGCGTCGGCATCGGCGACGCCGTCGACGATGGGCTTCAGGCTGATGACAGGAATAGCGGTGGTCATGAGTGGTCCCGGCCGTTGGGTGTGCAATGGCGCATTTTTGATGCAAGCTCCGTGCCCATTCGGATGGCACAGCATCTGCTTTCTGACCGGCTATGAAAATCGCAATTCCAGACCTCATCTCGAATTCTTATTTCCCGGTGATTGCTGCGGTCGAGCTCGGCTGCTTCCGGGACGAAGGCCTCGACGTCGAGCTTGAGCTCGTCGTGCCGGTCGAGAATGCGCTTGCCGCGTTGAAGGATGGCAGCCTCGAATTCCTCGGCTGCTCGTCGCATCTCGTGGTCGGCGGCTTTCCGGAATGGCGCGGCGCGAAGCTCCTCTGCGCGCAGTCGCAGGGCATGTACTGGTTCATGGTGATGCGCTCCGACCTCAAGGCCGCGCCCGGCGATCTCGGCGCGCTAAAGGGCCGCCGCATCGGCGCGGCTTATTGGGTCGGCATGGCGCTGAAGCAGCTCCTGCGGGAGCGCGGCATCGATCCGGAGCGCGATGGCATCGAGATCTCGCCCATTCCCGGAGCGCACGGCGCCGGCATGAGCTTTGGCGTGATGGCGGCGCAGGCGCTGGCGGATGGCCGCATCGACGGGTTCTGGGCCAACGGCATGGGCGCCGAGCTTGCGGTGCGGCGCGGCGTCGGCACCGTGGTGCTCGACGCCCGCCGTGATCCGGGCGTGCCGAACTACACGATGGCCT
>CAKZHN010000039.1 GCA_936924235.1 uncultured Rhodoplanes sp.
GAAGTAGTTGGTGTTGCTGTACTGGAACGCCTGCGGCCGCCCGGCCAAGCGATAGGTTTTCAGCAGCCGGACGATCTGCTGCTGCTCGACCGACTCCGAGGCCGGCGCGACACCCGCCGTGTTCGCCTTGTACACGCGAGGATCCTCGGTGTAGCTCGGAATGTTCGACGTCATCGTCAGCAGCCGCTGCACCGTGACCTTGCCCTCGCCGCTCCGCGGATCGACGCTCGGGAACATGGCGCTCAACGGCGTATCGAGCGCGAACGGCGTATGGCTCGAAGGCACGATCGCCTTGTCCTCGATCAGCGCCAGGATGGTCGCCGCGGTGAACTGCTTGGTCAGCGACCCGACCCGAAAGCGGACCTGCTGCTCCGGCCGTATCGATCCGTCGGCATCGATGCCGGTGGCGAACACGATGTTGCCGTCCACCGTGATGCTGACCGCGACGGACGGGACTTTGTGCCTGGCCTGAAACTCCTTCACCAGTTGCAGCGCCTGCTGCTCTTTCGTCGCATCCCATGAAAAGGCGTTCGCGGCTCCGGCGCTGACAAGCAGGCCGGCCGCGGCGGACAGGACCAACCGGAGATTCGCTCCGCGTTTCATCACCGTCGAGTATCGGCCTCCCCGAACGGTCATCGCCATGACACGTATGGGCACTTGACGGACGCGCCGCGCGCGAAATCCGGTGCAAGCCGGTTTCCGCCGGAAACCGACCTGCTCTAGTGTGGCCCGTCCGAAGCGAGCGAGTTGGGGCGGGACATGGCGGCCACGGTCAAGATTGCGCTGGTATCGCGGACGGTGTTCTACGCGCCGGTCTGGGTGGCCGAGCAGAACGGCTATTTCCGCGACGAAGGCCTCGAGCCGCGGTTCGAGATCTTCGACAACGCCGAGAAGATCAACCAGGTCATGCATTCGGGCGAGGCACAGATCGCCATCGCCAGCGTCGAGGCCCTGGTCGCCGACGCCTTCGAGGGAGGCCGGTTCCGGATCGTGGCGAGCGTGGCGCAGAAGCCGCCGCACTTCATCATCGCCCGGCCACACATCAAGGCCGTCACGGACCTGCACGGCGCGCGCTTCGGCGTGCTGTCGCTGCATGAGGGCACCACCTATTTCGTCCAGGACATCGAGAAGGCGCTGGGCTGGACGCGCGGCGACATCGTCATCGACGCGGTCGGCGGCGCGCCGACCCGCTGGAAGCTTCTCCGCGAGGGCAAGATCGACGCAGGCCTGCAGCCCTTCCCGCTGAGCTACGAGTCCGAAGCGGCAGGCTTCAGCAATCTCGGACCCATTGCAAAATACGTCCCAGACTACGAGTTCACCGCCGTGTTCCTCGATCCGGCCTGGGGCGAAGCTCACCGCCCGACCGTCACGAGCGTCCTGCGCGCGCTGCGCCGCGGCCAGGCCGCCATGGCGGCCGAGCCCGACGTCGCCGCCAATGTCCTGGTCAAGGAGCTCGGCACCACCGAGGCCTATGCGCGCCGCGCCATCGGCGATGCGCTGAACTTCAAGCTGATGCCCGAGGGGCTTTCCGCGTCCGAGGCCGGCATGCGGCGGGTCTTCGTCACGCTGCAGAGCGCAGGCCTCGTCCCCAAGGACGCGGCCTTCGACATGGCCGATTTCGTCGACGGCAGCTATCTCGCGGCGGCGCGCTGAGGCCCGCGCGAGGCCCTGCTAGTTCCCGATCTTCAGGAGGCCGCGCGCCAGCCTGGAGATATCCTTGTTGGCATCGATGTTCCCCATCACCGTGGCGCTCATCCACGAGCCATCCTTCCGACGGGCGATGGCGTTGGAGGCCATAAAGCCGCTGATGACCCCGTCGTGCTGAAAGAAGCGATAGTCCGGCGCTTCGCACGCGTACCAGCCCATTGCGTATCTGCAGCCGCGATAAAGCGCGGATTCCGTCACCGGCACAGCCGGCGTGAACATGGCTCGCAACGAGGCCTCGTTGATGATCCGCTCGGACATCAACGCGATGTTCCAGCGCCCGATATCGGCAGCGGTGCTGATGAGGTCGCCCGCGCCCTGGGGCCAATGCCCCTGATTGACCAGCGGCGGACGGCGATAGTGCGGAGGCGCGTCGGTGGCGCCTTGCGGCGTGGGCTCTTCGTCGAACCCGCTGAGCTCCATTCCGGCCTTGGCGAGAATCCGCTCGCGCATGTAGTTATGCGTGACGGGTGTGTCCGTCGGCTGGTACCCGCTCTTCAGCACCTGCACCATCAGGGCGAGAAGGAAGTAGTTGGTGTTGCTGTATTGGAACGCCTGCGGGCGCCCGGCCATGTGGTAGCCTTTCAGCAGCCGGACGATCTGCTGCTGCTCGACCGACTGCGACGCCGGCGCGACGCCCGCCGTGTTCGCCTTGTACACGCGAGGATCCTCGGTATAGCTCGGAATGTTCGACGTCATCGTGAGCAGCCGCTGCACGGTTACCTTGCCCACGTCGCTCTGCGGGTCGACGCTGGGAAAGATCGCGCTCAACGGTGTATCGAGAGCAAACGGCATCTTGCTCAACGGCATGATCGTCTTGTCTTCGATCAATGCCAGGATCGTCGCTGCGGTGAACTGCTTGGTCAGCGATCCGACCCGGAAGCGAATTGGCTGCTGCGCCGGCTGCATCGCTCCGCCGGTATCGACGCCCCCGGCGAGCACGATATTGCCGTTCACCGTGATGCTGACCGCGACGGACGGGACTTTGTCCTTGGCCTGAAACTCCTTCACCAGCCCCAGTGCCTACTGCTCCCTGGACGAATCCCATGAAAACGCGTTGGCCACGCGGGCGCAGGCAAGTAGCCCGGCCAAGGCCCACAGCACCAATGGGAATTTCGATCCGGTTTTCGTCACGCCTCAAGTATGAGGGAGCGCCGGATGCCTGCGAATTATACTAGGGGCCAATCGCTGCGAACGTCCGCCTTGGGAGCAATTTCGGGGCGACCGAAAATACGCTGAGTTGCCGCTCGATCCAAAACCGATAGACTCGAAAGCAACGCACTACTATAGGTAGAATACTCGCCTTCGAACAACGGGGAGCTGTCTTGTTGTGATGAGCCCGTTTGTACTCACCCCCAAGCTAATCGAAGCCATTCGTTCTAATCCTCAACTGCTTTACGATCTTTCGCCCCGAGTCTTCGAAGAGGTCGTTGCAGAGCTTCTCGCTTCGTTTGGATGGGAAATTAGCCTCACTCCGGCATCCCGCGATGACGGACGCGATATCCTTGGTGTCAGCCGAGACGCACTCGGTTTCGAGACGACGTGGATCGTAGAATGCAAACGGTACCACCCAAAACATCGTGTGGGGGCGGAAGTCGTTCGAAGCCTCTACGGGATCAAGCTTGGTCTGCGACTACCACAGGCACTTATCGTCACGACATCAACTCTTACTCCTGCTGCGAAACAATTCGCCGACAGCGTCGGTGACATCAAAATTGCCGACCACTCGATTTTGATAAATTGGCTTACACAATACAAGCGTCAACAAAGCGGAGCACCATATCTCGCTAGCAGGCGGTTTCAAAGCTGCTTCGTGAGCTACACCCACAAGGATGAGGACTTCGCTAATCAGTTGGTTGCCCGACTTGGTGAAGCTGGGGTGCGGCTTTGGTTTGCTCCTGAGCACCTAAACCCCGGCCAGAAGATTCACGAGGAAATCAGTAAGGCGATAGAAAGCTTCGACAGGCTTATCCTGATTCTATCGAACAACAGCATGCGTAGTTCCTGGGTCCAAAGCGAAATCCGAAGAGCGCGCGGCCGAGAGCTTCGGGATGGACTTCGCGTTCTCTTTCCTATTTCTCTTGTCGACTTCGACACTCTGAAGAAATGGGAGATGTTTGATGCTGATTCCGGACAGGACCTCGCGGTGGAAATTCGCGAGTATCTGATCCCGAACTTTTCAGGCTGGCGTGATCCAAAGCAATTCGAAACACAGGTCCAGGCTCTTTTAAAAGGTCTGAACGCAGCAGCTAACAGCCGATTCGGATGAATGCGCCGGGGCACCCTTGTGCCGCCGCGCAAGGCGCGACACACTCCGCCCGGTTTCATTCCAGGGAGTGTTGCAATGGCCCTTCGCTGCGCGATCCTCGACGACTATCAGAACGTGGCGCTCAAGCTCGCCGACTGGTCGAAGATCACCAAGGACGTCGAGATCAAGGTCTTTACCGAGGCGGTGCGGCGCACCGATGCCGACACCATCCGCGACGTGAAGGATTTCGACATCGTCGTCATGATGCGCGAGCGCACGCGCTTCCTGCGCCCGGTGATCGAGGGCCTGCCCAAGCTCAAGCTCCTGATCACCACCGGCGCCCACAACGCCTCGATCGACATGAAGGCCTGCCAGGAGCGCGGCATCACGGTCTGCAGCACCACGAGCTACGGCAATCCGACCACCGGCATCGCCTTCGGCCTGATGCTGGAGCTGACCCGCCGGATCGGCTGGGAGAACGCCCGCATGACGGCCGGCGAGCCCTGGCAGCTGACGCTCGGCATGGACATCGAGGGCAAGACGCTGGGCCTCGTCGGCCTCGGCAAGCTCGGCGCGCGGGCGGCCGGCGTCGGCAAGGCGTTCGGCATGAAGGTGATCGCCTGGAGCCAGAACCTGACGCCCGAGCGGTGCAAGGAGGTCGGCGCCGAGTATGTCTCGAAGGACGACCTGTTCAAGAACGCCGATTTTCTCTCGATCCACGTCCAGCTCGGCGAGCGGAACCGCGGCCTGATCACGGCGCGCGAGCTCGGCCTGATGAAGAAGACCGCGTACCTGATCAACACCTCGCGCGGACCCATTGTTGATGAGAAAGCGTTGATCGCTGCGCTCACGAACAAGCAGATCGGCGGCGCCGGCCTCGACGTGTTCGACATCGAGCCGCTGCCGACGGACCATCCGTTCCGCAAGCTCGACAATGTCGTGCTGACACCGCACCTGGGCTACGTCAGCCAGCAGAACTACGAGCGCTACTATCCGGACATCGTCGAGGACATCCGCGGCTTCCTCGACGGCAAGCCGGTTCGGGTGATCCACCCCAAATAAACCCCAAGCCGGGCGACGCGCGCTTGCCTCACCCCGCGTCCTTTGTGCTTTACTCATCAGGCTGAGGAACGCGCTGAAGCCCGCCTTGAACGGGCTGCGCCAAGGAGCTGAAGATCCATGTCGAGCTACAAGCTGGTCACCTATCAATCCCCCAAAGGCCCCCGCGCAGGCATCGTGGTGGACGAGAAGCTGTTCGATGCCGCGGCGCTGACGCGCAAGGCGGCCTATGCCAGCATGCTCGACATCATCAACGACTGGTCGTCCGCCAAGGGCACGCTGAAGAAGGCCGCCGCCGCGGCCGCCAAGAGCAAGCTCAAGAGCTCGCCGGTCGCCAAGGCCAAGCTGCTGCCGCCGGTGATGTACCCGTCGGCGATCTACTGCGCCGGCGCCAACTACACCGACCACATGATGGAGATGGCGAAGCTGCAGGGCATTCCGCCCGCGCCCGATCCGCACGACGTCGGCCTCAAGCCCTGGCACTTCATCAAGGCCTCGCGCACCGTGGTCGGCGACAAGGCCACCGTGAAGCTGCCCGCCGCCTCCAAGGCGATCGACTGGGAAGCCGAGCTCGGCGCCGTGATCGGCAAGAAGGCCAAGGACGTGCCGCTCGAGAAGGCGCTGAGCTACGTCATGGGCTACACGGTCGCGAACGAGCTCTCGGCGCGCGACCTCGGCCGCCGCGATCAGCTTCCGGACGCTACGCCGTTCAAGTGGGACTGGGTCGGCCAGAAGTGCTTCGACGACGCCTGCCCGATCGGCCCGTGGATCATCCCGGCGAGCGACATCAAGGACCCGCAGAAGCTCGGCATCAAGCTCTGGGTCAATGACGTGATCAAGCAGGACTCCAACACCAGCGACATGATCTTCAATCTCGCCGAGCAGCTGTCGCATCTGTCGTCGCGAATCACGCTCTACCCGGGCGACATCATCCTGACCGGCACGCCGGCCGGCGTCGGCGCGGCGCGCCGCGAGTTCCTCAAGGCCGGCGACACCACCAAGGTCTGGATCGAGAACGTCGGCACGCTGACCAACAAGATGGCGTGATGTCCATGGATCGAAGCGCCCGCCGCGACCATCGCGGCGGGCGCTTTCTTTTACGGCTACTTCTTCAGGCCCGCCGCTGAGGCGACCTCGCTCCAGCGCGCCATTTCCTTCACGACAAACCTGCCAAAATCGTCCGGGCCGGCGATCTGCGGATCGATGCCCTGCGGCCGCCAGGCGGCGATGACCTCCGGCGACTTCGCGGCTTCGATCGCGGCGCGGGATAGCTTGTCGACGATCTCCCGCGGCGTCCCCGCCGGAGCCATCACGCCGAACCAGATCGAGGTGACGAAGTCCGGCATGCCGGCCTCTTCCATGGTCGGCACGTTCGGCAGGATGCCGGCGCGCTGCGCGGTCGCGGAGGCGAGCACCTTCAATTTCCCGCTCTCGACCTGCGCCACCACGGCGGAGGCCGGCGAGAACATGATCTGCACGCGGCCGGCCAGCAGGTCGGTCGCGGCCTGCGGGCTGCCCTGATAAGGCACGTGCACGAGCTTCAAGCCGGCGCGCATGTTGAGCAGCTCGCCGGAGAGATGCGGCGCGGTGCCGACGCCGGTCGAGGCATAGTTGATCTCGCCGGGCTTCTGCTTGGCCAACGCAATGAGCTCCTTGAGGCTCGACACGCCGACCGACGGATGCGCCACCAGGATCACGGCCGTGCTGTTGACCAGCGCCACCGGCGCGAAGTCCTTCACCATGTCGAATGAGAGCTTGGGATTGATCGCCGCATTGGTGATGTTGGCCGACGAGCCGATGAACAGCGTGTAGCCGTCCTTCGGCGAGCGTGCGACATATTCGGCCGCAAGGCTCGAGCCCGCGCCGGGCTTGTTCTCGACCACGATCTGCTGGCCGAGGAGCTGCGACATGCGGTTGCCGAGCACGCGCGCCGTGATGTCGGCCGACGAGCCCGGAATGAAGCCCACGATCAGATGGATCGGCTTGTTCGGATAGTCGCTTTGCGCACGCGCCGCGGACAATCCGGCGGCGATCATCACCACAACAATGGACAAGAACCTGAAAGCCCGCATGGTCGTCCCCCCGTTGGCTTATTGCTTGATGCCGGCGTCCTTCACGACGCTGGCCCACTTCTTCAATTCGACATCGATGAACCGCGCGAACTCCTCGGGCGAGCCGCCCAACGCATCGACGCCTTGCGCTGCGAGCAGCGCCAGCACCTCGGGCGACTTCACCGCGTCGTTCGCGGCGCGCGACAGCTTGTCGACGATCTCGCGCGGCGTGCCGGACGGCGCCAGCATCCCCATCCAGATGCCGGCCGAATAGCCCTCGACGCCGGCCTCGATCATGGTCGGCACGTCCGGCGCTATCGCGGCGCGCGTCGGCTGCGTCACGGCCAGCGCCTTGAGCTTGCCGGCCTGCACGTTGGCCCAGACCGTCGCGGCCGGACCGAACATCATCGGCACCCGGCCGGCGAGCACGTCGGTCATGCTCTGGGCGCTGCCCGGATAAGGAATTTGCGTCAGCCGGATGCCGGCCGAACTCGCGAGCAGCACGCCCGACAGATGGCTCATGGTTCCGGCGCCGGACGACGCATACTGCAACCCTTCCGGGCTCGCCTTGGCGAGCGCAATCAGCTCTCGCACCGTGTTCGCCGGAACCGACGGATGCGCCACCAGGATTTGCGGCGCATTGGCAACCAACATGATCGGCGCGAGATCCTTGCCGAAATCGAAGCTCAGATTGTTCAGCGCCGGGTTGATGGTCTGCGCCACCGTGCACATCAGGAGCGTGTAGCCGTCCTTCGGGGCGCGGGCGACGTATTCGGCGCCGAGACTCGAGCCCGCGCCGGGGCGGTTCTCGATGACGATCTGCTGGCCGAGCTTCTCGCTCATCCGCGCCGCCATGGCGCGGGCGATGACGTCGGCCACTGCCCCGGGCCCGAAGCCGACCACCATCCGCACCGGCCGCGTCGGGTAGTCGTCCGCTCGTGCCTGCGGTTGCCCGAAGCCTGCGGCAACGAAAAGCGCTACCGCTGTCGCGGTCTTCACCCATCCCGGCATGTATTCCTCCCGACGAAATCCCGCGTCTTTCGCGCAGGTGAAACGATCATAAACAATCCATTAAGGATTGCGTAGCCGCGTCGACGTTAAGGCTGGCGCAACTTTGCGCAGGCATGCTGTGGTCCTTCCGTGAATGGTTTGGAAAGTCATGGCTGACGCAACGCTCGCGCTGGCGATTCCGTATAGCTGGCTGATCGCAGCCGCGCTCGGGATTCCGCTCGCTGCGGCGTTGTGGCGCTGGTCGCGGCTGCGCCGCATGAACGGCCAGTTCCAGACCGCACTCAACAACATGTCGGCCGGCCTTTGCATGTGGTCGCCCAGCGGCCACCTGATCCTTTGCAACGAGCGCTACGTGCAGATGTACAACCTCACGCCCGAGGTGACGCGGCCCGGCATCTCGCTGCGCGAATTGCTGCTGCATCGTATCCGGATGGGAAACTTCTCGGGCGATCCGGACCAGTACATCGCCGACGTCCTCGCCACCATCGCCAAGGGCAAGACCGTGTCGAGCGTGCGCGAGCACGAAGGCCGTTTCATCGCGCTCGCCAACCGGCCGATGCCGGGCGGCGGCTGGGTCGCGACCCACGAGGACGTCACCGAGCAGACCCAGGCCGAGATGAGCCGGACCTCGATGCTCGCGGCCGAAAGCCGCCGCGCCGAGATCGAGCAGGCGGTCGCGGGCTTCCGCGCCCGGGTCGAGAACGTGCTCAAGACCGTCTCCGACAGCGCCGGCGCCATGCAGTCCACCGCCGGCGGCCTGCTGAAGGCGTCCGAGAAGACCTCGCAACGCGCCGAGAGCGCGGTGCGCTCCTCGAACGAGGCCTCGACCAACGTCGCGGTGGCCGCCACCGCCGCGGCCGAACTGTCGGCCTCGATCGGCGAGATCAGCGAGCAGCTCGTGCGCACCACGCAAGTCGTGCGCGCCGCGGTCGATCAGGCCGAAACCACCAACGGCCAGATCGCAGGCCTCGCCGACGCCGCGCAGAAGATCGGCGACGTGGTCAAGCTGATCAGCAACATCGCCGGTCAGACCAATCTCCTGGCGCTCAACGCCACCATCGAGGCGGCGCGCGCCGGCGAAGCCGGCCGTGGCTTCGCCGTGGTCGCCTCCGAGGTGAAGTCGCTCGCGGTGCAGACCGCGAAGGCCACCGAGGAGATCGCGGCGCAGATCCTCGCGGTGCAGGGCTCGACCACGAGCGCCGTCGAGGCGATCCGCAACATCGGCGGCCGCATGAAGGAGATCAGCGCCTACACGTCCGCCGTGGCTGCCGCGATCGAGCAGCAGAACTCGGCGACCAGCGAGATCTCGCAGAACGTCGAAGGCGCGTCGCAGGGCACCCACACGGTGGTCCATGCGCTCGACGACGTCGCCGACGCCGCGACCGCAACCAAGAGCTCGGCCGAGACCGTGCTGTCGGCGTCCCGCTCGGTGGAAAGCGCGGTGGCGAACCTGCGCACCGAGGTCGAGGCCTTCCTGCGCCAGGTCGCGGCCTGAGCCGCGGCCTGGCTTCTCATCCGACCGCGTTCCCGCCTGCGGACCGTCAATCCCCAAGGCATACCAGCCATTTAGCCTGAGGCTGGATTTTACGGCCGAAGCCCGCTTCACTGCGCGCCCACATTGGTTTGGGCGGCTCAAGGAAGCAGAAACGTGGCAAAAAACATCCCTCTCACTCTGGCTTGCGGCAACTACGAGATCGTGCGTTCGCTGATCGACGGCACGGTCTCGCCCGACGGCATCGACCTCACCATCCTGACCGACATGGACTCGACGACGCGCCACTGGCGCTTCCTGCGCGAGGGCCATTTCGACGTCTGCGAGACCTCGTGCTCGTCCTACATCGTGGGCCGCGACAAGGGGCTCGCCATCACGGCGATCCCGGTGTTCCTGCATCGTAGATTCCGCCACGGCTTCGTGTTCATCAACACCAGCAAGGGCATCAAGCAGCCGAAGGACCTGATCGGCAAGAAGATCGGCATCAAGTCGTTCCTGGTCACCGCGATCCACTGGATGCGCGGCATCCTGGAAAGCGAATACGGCGTGTCGCACAAGTCGGTCGAATGGGTCGCCGAGCTCGACGAGGACGTCGACTTCGAGCCGCCGCCCGGGCTGAAGATCACCCGCCTGCCGCACAACAAGTCGGTCGAGGACATGCTGGCGGAGGGCGAGGTCGACGCGCTCATCCACTCCGACATCATCAAGCCGATGGAGGCCGGCGACCCGCGCGTCGCGCGGCTGTGGCCCGACTACAAGTCCGAGGAGATGCGCTACTACAAGAAGACGCAGATCTTCCCGATCATGCACGTGATGGGCATCCGCCAGCACATCGTCGACCAGCATCCCTGGGTGCCGATCAGCCTGTTCCATGCCTTCGAGAAGTCGAAGGCGATCGCCATGCGCCGGATGGAGAACCCGCGCATCGTGCCGCTCGCCTGGTACCTGGAGGCCTGGAACGAGCAGCAGGCGGTGCTCGGCCGCGACCCCTGGGAATACGGTCTCACCGACAAGAACCGGCACAACATGAACACCATCGCCGGTTATTCCCATGAGCAGGGCCTCACCAAGAAGCGCTGGACCCCGGATGACCTGTTTGTCAGCACTTTCCAGGGGAGAAAGCGCGGCGACGAATGGCGGATTTGACGGGCCCCCCTGACGCGCCTAGTGGAAACCGCTAAAGGAAACGGCATCCACACAACAAGGCGACCGACCGAACCATGACCCAGGGCCTGGGATTTTCCGACCGCAAGGTGATGGCCGAACTCACGGCCAAGATGCTTCTTGAAGTGGAGGCTGTCCGCTTCATGGAGGACAAGCCTTTCATCTTCACCTCCGGCTGGGCGAGCCCGGTCTACACGGATTGCCGAAGGCTGATCTCGTTTCCGCGGGTGCGGAGCACGCTGATCGACTTCGGCGCCGCGACCGTGCTGCGCGACGTGGGCTTCGAGCAGTTCGACACGGTTGTCGGCGGCGAGACCGCCGGCATTCCGTTCGCGGCCTGGATGGCCGACCGGCTGATGCTTCCGATGCAGTATGTGCGCAAGAAGCCGAAGGGCTTCGGACGTAACGCGCAGATCGAGGGACATCTGGAGCCCGGCCAGCGCGTGTTGCTGGTCGAGGATCTCACCACCGACGGCCGCAGCAAGATCAACTTCTGCAACGCGCTGCGCCAGGCCGGCGCCACCGTCGACCATATCTTCGTGATCTTCTTCTATGGCATCTATCCCGAGGGCGAGAAGATCCTGGCCGACCTCGGCATCAAGATGCATCACCTCTGCACCTGGTGGGACGTGCTCGACTTTGCCAAGTCCTGCGGTCAGTTCGATCCGATCAAGCTGCAGGAAATCGAGAAATTCCTGCACGATCCGGCCGGCTGGTCGAAGGCCCATGGCGGCGTGTCGCAGGCTGCCGCCGAGTAAGCTGCGTAATCGTAACGAGCAGGTCTTCCGCAAATGGAATTCGACAACGCCTTCGAAGTGCCGCTGCCGCCCGAGCAGGCCTGGCCGGTGCTGATGAACATCCAGGGCATCGCGCCCTGCATGCCCGGCGCGCAGCTCACCGAAGTCGTCGACGACAAGACCTACAAGGGTAACATCGGCGTGCGGCTCGGCCCGGTGGCGTTGACCTTCGCCGGCACGGTCGTGTTCGAGGAGATCGACAACGCCGGCCACAGCGCCCGCGTGCGCGCGCAGGGCAACGACGCCAAGGGCCGTGGCGCAGCGCAAGCGAAGGCGACGTTCCGGCTGGAGCCGTCGGCCACCGGCTCCAAGGTGCTGGTGCACACCGACCTGACCTTGTCGGGCGCGGTCGCGCAATACGGCCGCGGCGTCGGCATGATCCAGGCGACGGCGTCGGCGATCATGAACCAGTTCGCCAACAACCTGAAGAAGCAGCTTGCCAATCCGCCGGCCGAAGGCGCCGAAGCCGGCGCCGCCAAGCCGATTTCCGCAGCCTCGCTCGCCGGCCAGGTGGCGTGGAGCGCGATCAAGGACAAGCTCGGGGGCAAGTCCTAGGCGATGAACGCCGACACCGATCCGGTGATCCTGGTCGATGCCGACGATGTTGCGATCGGCACCGCGGGCAAGCTCGACGCGCATCAGCGCGGCTTGCGGCATCGCGCCATCTCGGTGCTGGTGCGCAACGCGGGCGGCGAGTTTCTTCTCCAGCGGCGCAATCCGGCGAAGTATCACTCCGGCGGCTTGTGGACCAACGCCTGCTGCAGCCATCCGCTCCCGGACGAGAACACCGACAGCGCGGCGCGGCGCAGGCTCGAGCAGGAGATGGGATTTTCCTGCGCGATCGAGCCGCTGTTCGTCTACCACTACAACGATCCGGTGCCGGGCGGCCTGATCGAGAACGAGATCGTGCATGTGTATGGCGGCCGCCACGACGGCGCGATCAAGCCCGATCCGGCCGAGGTCAGCGAGTTCAAGTGGGTGCGCTACGCCGACATGATCGCCGATATGAAGGCGCGGCCGGAGGCGTATACGGTCTGGTTCCGGCGCTACATCGACACGCATGGCGACATGCTGGCGAAGTGGCTGAAGGGGCATTGAGCTCAGTCGCTTCCGTTCGACTTCATTGCTCTCGCCGCTTGCTCGGTCTTCACCCTCCCCTGGAGGGGGAGGGTCGACCGCCGTAGCGAAGCGAAGGCGGTCGGGGTGGGGTGATCCTTCGAGAGAAAGAAAGTTCACCCCACCCCGCGAGCTTCGCTCGCGACCCTCCCCCTCCAGGGGAGGGTGGCCGTGCTGCATCGGCGCGGACTCAAGTTTCAGATTCAATTTTCAAGCAGCCCTGCGGACGTGAGTCATCGGCCCCTGACAGAGTGAGGCGCGGGGCTGCGCCTTCATTTCTTTGCTCCCTCGAACATGAGGGAGCGGAGCGCCGAAAGGCGCTACGATTTTAAAGTCTGCGTGCCGTGTGACCGGCACGCCCGCCTCCCGGCGCTCCACCGTGGCGCTTTTTCGAACTCGGGGACCGTGCTTCCGGGTCCGGACAGGGGAGCGGAACCCCGCCCTG
>CAKZHN010000040.1 GCA_936924235.1 uncultured Rhodoplanes sp.
GGGTTCGGTCTTGCGCCGGTTGGCATGCGGGCCTCTCTATTCGACCGGAACTTCGGAGATCATGGTGCTGGCTGGCCGCGCATCGAGGTCAGTGAGCAGGCGCACGAGGTTAAAGTCACCGCTGAACTGCCCGGACTTGAGGAGAAAGACATTAACGTCCAGCTCGCCGACGGAGTCTTGACCATCAGTGGCGAGAAAAAGACTGAAACAGAAGACAAAGACCGCCTGTTCAGCGAGCGCGTCTACGGCAGCTTCGAGCGACGCATTCCGCTTGAAGACATCGACGAGGAAAAGATCAGCGCTTCCTTCAAGAATGGGGTGCTGACAATCACCTTGCCGCGAGCGCACGCCGCTCCGTCCAACGTCAAGCGGATCGCCATCAACGGTGGCTAGTCGGAAAGAGGAGTTAGCGCGATGAGCATTGGTAGAGATGCGCGTCCCGCGGCTTTCGCGGCGGCTGGACGGCGAAGAGGGCCATCAATTGCCAAGTGGATGGAATGGGTGGCCTTCTCAACCGTTTCTGCTGCCGTCGTGCTGTTGGCCGGCTTGCTTGTCTTGCCGGCCTTCGGGCAGGTGCCAGACCTCGCGACCGGTCGCGTGCCCACGCTCGCGCCTTTGGTCCGAGAGGTAACGCCAGCGGTTGTCAACATCTCGGTGCATGGCAAGGTGCGCGAGGATAATCCGCTCTACAAGGACCCGTTCTTTCGCGAATTCTTTGACATGCCCAAGCAGCTCGAAAAGGAGGTCAGCGCTGCGGGCTCTGGGGTCGTCGTTGACGCCGAGCGCGGATACGTGCTGACCGCGAACCATGTCGTGGAAAAGATATCGACGGCGCAGATCACCACGAAAGACGGTCGAAAATTCAGCGCTAAGCTCGTCGGCCGCGATCCCGGGACTGATATCGCGGTGCTGCAGATCAACAATCCGAGCGGTCTAAAGGCAATCCCGCTTGGCGATAGTGACCGTCTTGAGGTCGGCGATTTTGTGATCGCGGTCGGCAATCCATTCGGGCTCGGCCAGACCGTGACATCGGGTCTTGTCAGTGCTCTCGGTCGCACCGGTATCGGCAAGCAAGGCTACGAGGATTTCATTCAAACGGATGCGTCGATCAATCCAGGAAATTCTGGCGGCGGCCTCATCAACCTGAAGGGCGAACTGATCGGCATCAACACAGCAATTATCTCGCCTGGCGGTGGGAACATTGGGATTGGGTTTGCTGTGCCCATCAACATGGCCAAGGAGGTGATGCAGCAACTCGTGCAGACCGGACGGGTTCAGCGCGGGCGAATTGGCGTGGCAGTCCAGGACCTTCCACCGGGAAGCCGTGCAGGCGTTAGCCAGGGCGCGCTGATCGGCGAAGTCGTGGCGGGCTCACCGGCTGAGGCCGCAGGGCTGCGCAAAGGTGACGTCGTCACGGACATCGATGGTGTGCCGGTCAGAAGCGCAGCACAATTGCGCAACAAAGTCGGCCTGACGCCCGTCGGCCGGAGCGTCAGACTCACGTTCGAGCGCGACCGGAATACTCACACTGCCAACGTGGAGGTTCGACTCGCAGCCGAAAGAACGCGCCAGACGACAGCGACCGAGCAGCAGTAGCCGGACGATTCCAGAGCGCAAATGTTGCCGAGATTTGGAATTCAAGGAGGATAGCGTGGACCCTAAAGTGCGGGATTATCTAATTAGAGCCCATAATAAGGTGATCGCTCACTGCCAACATGTTCTTCGAGCCAGTTCACTCGGACAGCTAGAGCGGGAGCGTATTCAGCGGCGCTTGTTGGTTGTCGAAGCGGAATTGGAGGCTATCAGCGGACGGTCATCGAGCCCCCACGTTCAGCAGGCCGCATGATGGACCCGCACCTCCTTATAATGAGAACCGGAATCAGCAGATAGGATGAGCCATGAGCGACGGAATCCCGCGCGAGAAAGAAGGCTTCGACATCGTCATCAACGGCGTGAATCGATGGGTGGCGGACCTCGAACTGAGCGCAATTGCGAGTGCGGGCTTCTACAAAGGAAATTATCCGGAGGACACCGTGCAGATTCGCACGCGTGCGAATGGAATGCTGCGAACCGTTTCAGGATACGCGCGGCTGGGGTAGAGCTTCACGACTCTAGCAATACCCGAGCCTGTCTGAGCTCAACCGCTCTTTCATCGGAGGCATTTGGCTGGAGTCAAAACGTGAAGGAGGCAGGCTATGGGAAGAAAAGCGGACGCGTACTCGATTTCCGGAATCGATCAGAACTCTGCAAAGAGCCGGACAGCGCCGACCGACAAATTACGCAGGATGCTGCGCCAGGCTTCGGGCCGCTATGTTTCGAAATTTAGCTTAAACGGTCGTGAAAAGACGAGGAGGCGTCCGCTGCCTTCCTTGCCAAGGGTGAGTTGCTTGGAGCGTCCGCTAGATTTGTTACAAAAAGAGGACAAATAACAAAGCCACTGCAAAGGAGGTCGCAATGAAGGTGCTCGCTGTCTGGTTTGTTTTCCTATTGTCCGCAAAAGCTTTCGCACAGGAAAGCGTCGTTCCCGATTGCAAGCTTTTGAGCGACAAGGCCGGCACGAGGGTTTGGCAGTGTGCTCCAACGCCGGCCACGCAGTAGAGCCGGTCACTGATCTTGATGCGCAACCACGGGACCGACCAAACCACGGATAAAAGTACGCCGCATTAGGTGACAGGCCTTTCGGTTGCGATCTTGTCGAGTGGGTGCCGTTTGTAATCAATCGAACAATAGAAACATTTAATCGCGAACGTCTATCGTGCATCATCCCCACTTGGGGGGACTGACCACATGCCGCTCTACCGCTTCGGTCTTACACAACAAGACGCAACAGACGAAGTACAGTGGCACCAGAACGATATTGCGGCAATGCAGGCCGCCGCCGCGATCACTGCCGAGCTTCATCGTCATTGCCGCGACGACACTCCAGAACGGTTGGTGCTGGTGTTTAGAGTCAACATCCTCGAACTTAGTAGCCGTTGACTCATTGTCTCGTCGAAGATGGGGCAATGTGCGAGAAATGCCGCGAAATCCAAGAGAAGATGGAACTTTGCCAGCGAATGCCGCGGCGGGGGTTGGAGCGGTTGACCGCAGATCGGCTTGAGCAGCTCATGCGAGATTATAGGCACCAAATCGGCGCGATGGACTGCCAGAGGCAGAGACCCAGATAGATGGACGTGGGGGCCAATTCGGATTCTGAGGCGCTGCTAGTTGCAGTGTGCCTCTTGTGTACCGGGGTCTGTCGCCTGGTGGGCATCGAGCCGACTGAAAAGCCATACGACTACCTCTACACGTTTGAGTGTCGCGACTGCGGCCATATTGACGTGAGAACGGTCCGTATGCAGTAGGCCACCCTAGTCGGGCTCCGGTTCGGCGTCGCGGGGCAGTGCCCATGCTCCCCGTTCTTGAACTCGCCTTCAACTGCCCTGACCTCAAGCACGTCACCGGGTGGTCCCTTTGAAACAGGGCCATGGGCACTTCGATCTGCATCGTCTTGTCAGGTTCGGCAGGAACCATATCTAATTTGACAATTGGAGGTCGGATCGGGTGTGACGCGCATGTGTGACAAGTGCACAGAATTAGATAAGCAAATCTTGGAATATCAGACGAAAATCCGCTCAACTTACGACATGCGAGAAGTCGAACGCCTCCAAGCAAAGATTAGAGAATTAATCTCTCAGAAAATCGGCTTCCACTCGACACCAGCGAGCTAAGTCTGCCTCAGTCAGTCTGGTGCTGTCCGGGACAGCACCGTCACACTCGCCGGGTGCGCGAAACCTAATGAAAACCGTCTGCATTGGTTGATGAAGAAGCCCACCGTCTACGATCTGAAGGGTCACAAGATCTGCCCTAGGTGCAATACGGGCAAGCCAAAGTCGGAATATTATTTCGTCGGCCACGCCCGGGATCATCTGTCATATTTCTGCAAATCGTGCAGAGAGAGCGTTGGAAGCTTTCAAAGCTATCCAAGAATACTGACCCTCACACAAAATAGCGACCGAGCCGCCTCGGGCTGCTAACGCAGGACTTCACGCTCAGCGACCGTCTCAGCGGTTTGACAAATCTGGCGCACCCCTCCGGCGGAGCGCAGTAAAGATTCCGATAACTTTCTTGATTATGATTCCTCCAATGTTCGCGATCGACATTCGCCTCGATGGGTCTCCATGTGCAGTATGCCGAAAGGGCGTGCTCCAATTGGAACGCGCGGCGCCTGCACGTCGCCCAGGATTCACAAAGCGATATTTTCGTTGTAGTGCGTGCGAATGCGTCGCCGTGGAAACCGTATATGATCGTGCGCATGTATTGGGCGCGTTCACTCATCAAGGCCATTCGCAAGTCCTAGAAGCCGGCAAGGCTCACACACCCTGATCGGATTAGGCGGAAATCAAAATGGTCCTGGCGCTGGTCCAAACTTAAGCCGCTCTGGCACATGCCAGGCTAAATCCAGCTTTGAGGACATGCCTCACGTCCGAGAATTGCCAAGAAGCGACATCAGGTGGGTTTGGAGTCCAAGACGTTGTAGGTCATCATCGGTCGGCGAATGCCCTTGAGTGCAAGCACCTCGTGTTAGCAGCGCTTGGCCATTCCTTATCCCTCCATGAAACGTCTTAAGGCTTGCCGCCAGCGAGCCAGAACCCGCTGGCGCGTTGAACTTAGTGCTCGTGGCCGCAAACCAACCCTCACCTGATCCGAATAGTGCGGGGCTTGGCTTCCTCAACCTTCGGCAGTGTGAGCGACAGAACCCCGTCCTTCATTTCTGCTGCGATCTTGTTCTGGTCGATCTTGCTTGAGAGCTGAAAGCTCCGCGCGTAATAGCCGACGTTGTATTCAGTGTAGAGCGGCTGCAGTCCCGCGTATTTTGACAAGTCGAGTCGGCCCTCGATGTGCAAGACATCGTCCTCCACCCGGATGTTCACGTTACTTTTTTCAATGCCAGGCATTTCGAGGACAACAGCGAGTTCGTTTGCCGTCTCGTAGATGTCGGCATTCGGCAGAAAAACTCGTGCGGGAATGGTGGCCTCTTCCTTTGACTCCAGTTCGCGCTTCTTCTGAACCTGTAACTCTTGTGTTGAAGACATGGTTCATTCTCCCGAGGTTAGCGTTCTCAACCGATCTTTATTGTCCGCGGCTTGTCGCGTTCAGCGCGTGGCAGGAACAGTGCGAGGATGCCATCGTGATACTCGGCCTTGATGCCATCGGGATCGATCTGGATTGGGAGAGATAGCGTACGGTCAAATTCGCCAAAGACCCGTTCGCGCCGGTGCACGCTGACGCCCTCAGGGAATTTGGCAACTTTCTTTCCCGACAATCGGATCGTGTTTTCTTTCGCCTGGATTTGGAGGTCGTTCTTGTCAACGCCGGGCAGTTCGATGATTGCCAGGATGTTCTCACCCTGCTGGAACACGTTGATCGGCGGGAACGGCCCCTGCGCAGCGGTCTGATCTTGCAGCCAGTCACTGTCTATGCGGGCCTCGAGGGCCCTTTGCAGATTGAACAATGTGTCGAATGGATCGGCAAAAATCGTCGCCATGGTCACACCCACTTGGTTATGAGGGCGCTGTCAGCTCATTCCCTCGAAGTTCACGATCTACATGTGGCGCTGGCACAAAACGCCACGCTCGTAGCTCTGCGCGTCGCACCGGGCCGAGGCCGCGGACGGTGGCTGAGCGGTTCTGGACCGTTCGGGCAGCCGGACGGTCCGGACGACTCAGGCTGCTTTCTTGTGTTCGATGGTTGGTTTGCTACCGGTGTTGATCGCGATGCGCCGCGGCTTCCTTGCTTCTGGTACTTCGCGCACCAGGTCGATCTTGAGAAGTCCGTCTTCGAAAGAGGCGCCCTTCACCTGCACATATTCGGCGAGATCGATTTGGCGCCGGAACGGACGCGCGGAAATGCCTCGGTACAGGTATTCGGTTTCCGGCTTTTGCGCTTTGGCGCCCTCGACCGTGAGCACGTTCTGCTCTGCGGTGATCGTCACTTCATCGGGGCTGAAGCCCGCGAGAGCGAGCGAGATGCGATAATGGTCTTCGCCGGCGCGCTCGATGTTGTAAGGGGGGTAGGTGTCGTTGGCGGATAGTTCGGCCGACCTATCAAGCAGATCGAACAGATGGTCGAAGCCGATGGTGGAACGCCACAGCGGGGCGGGGTCGAAGGTTCTCATTTCCATATCCTCCACGTGAGCAACATGGTCACCAAGAGCGCCAGACACCGATCGAGCGCCCGGTTTGCCGGGCCCCGACTGGGGCGCCCGACACCGCACCTCTGGTGCGGCGGCTGACGAATTAGGTGAGGCCGTTTCCTGATCAAGAGGGGGCCATAAGAAAAAAGGTTTTGCGGCGCAAAAAATTTCGAAAACCTTAATGCCAGCCAGCCAAAAAATTTTGCACGGCGCTCTTGAAATCAAAACCGGTTTTTCTAAATCGGTTCGCCGACGGGCGCCCCAACTAGGGCCCGTTGCGGGGCTTCCCCGCTCATCATCGACCCATGTCGCTTTTCGAAGGATATGGCCATGAAGACCGAGCACCGAAAGGACTTTGATCTAGACCGTCTCCTCCATCCCGCCGGGGCCTTCCGGACCCCCATGGAGGTCGTCAACGATCCGGATATGACCATACAGGAGAAGCGGGCGATTCTCGCCTCCTGGGCATCGGACGCCTGTGCCGTGGAGGCTGCGCCCGACCTTCGTCAGCCAGCCGGCTCCTCGCCCGTCCGCTTTGACGACATCATGGATGCATTGAAGCGACTGGACGGTGAGGCGGCCAACAAGCCCACCTATGGCAAGTTCATCAACCGCGCCCGTCGCTGGAAGGACCTGTACCGCAGCGACCGCGGTGGACGCCCTCTGTTCGCCTGAGGTGCGGCCATGCTGAAACTTCTCATTGCCGCCACTCTCGCGGTGGGTGTCTGCATGCCACAGGCAGCAGCACAAAGCCTGGTGCAGCGTAGCGACTGGCAGGATCGCAAATTCGAAACATACCTGCCAAAGCTCAACGCAACCGTCCCCTGGCTCGAACTGTACACCAGGACCAAAATGCCGAAGGGAGAGATTCCGCTTGGTCGTGACGTCGCCTCGGTCGGTCCGTTCATTTTGACGCCGCTGGATGGCGACATCCGCATCTCAACCAACGTCGCTCCTACGTTCCGGAGTATGTAGCCATGCCGGACGGAAAGTGGATCGATCTCGATGTGCGTCAACCGGGCACGCGCCGCATTCTTGATGCGCTGAGGCAAATCGAGCAAGAGGCGCCAGGGCTACTTGACGACGCTTCCCTTGCTGCGACCGAACTGTCCAGAACGCGCGCCGATGGCGGACGTGTGCCTCAATGAGGGTATCATGTCGCTCGTTGTGCTCGGATTATTCCTGTCGACCATTCTCGCATTGAGCGCGGTTGCACTCAATGCGGGCGATGGAGATGGTTTCAGCAACGCCTAGCGCGAACTCGCGACTCGTACGGATGCCCCGCTTTGTATCAAGGCGGGGCATCATCCGGCTGAAAACGTAAATGGACAATCCCATGCTCACACCTTTTGTCACCACTCTGGTATTAATGAATGTGATGGCGGCATGTGCGCTGTCTTGGGCTGTCGTCTTGAGTGCAACGAGCTCAAGCAGCGACAAAAAATCTTTTGTTCGATGCTTGGAACGCTGCGGACCGTGACAGGATCTGCCAGGTTGAAATAGGCCCGGGGCTATGCCTAAGCAGCAAGATCTCTGTGAGGATAGTCGCTTGTTAAGATTGCTTGCCGACGAACTTTTAGAATACGCGCAGGCCCGTCAGCAGACCATTGTCACTGCTGAATCATGTTCGGCTGGGATGCTTGCTTTTGCCTTCGCCAAAGGCAACGGCGCTTCCCAAGCGTTTCTAGGCGGTTTCGTTGCATATACAAAGGAAATGAAGTCACGAGTCCTCGGTGTTCCGCCCTCCCTAATGAAGGAGAAAACGGCTGTTTGCGGCGAGGTCGCAGATGCCATGGCAATCGGTGCCCTGCTGCAGTCAGATGCCTCCATAGGCGTCTCAATCACGGGTGTCGCCGGTCCCGATGCGGACGAGGACGGCAATCCTGTGGGCCTCGTCTATTGCGCGGTAGCCCGTAAAGACGGCGGTCACCGCCACGTACGCCTTAACAGTGCTGGCCAGACACCCGAGGCAGTGATCGAGGAAGCATGTTCCTGCGCGCTGAAACTTGTGAAAAGCTTCTGCTTTTCCTGACGTATTTTATCTGTAAATGCGCGAGACGCGCCGCAAAATTCCGAGGGCCATGTGTAGCGCTCCACCGGGCGCAGTGTTCAGTCGTTATCAACCGAGGCTCAGCGGGGCCACGTACGGTCCTCGTCCCGGCTGAGTGTCGCCGATCGCGCAGGTGCGAAACCTGCTGGAAATTAGGAACCGACCGGCAGAGACGGTGCAGGAGATCGGCGCGTCTTTACCCAATAGCAAAGCCAGTAAGTAGGGCGGCGGCCTGACCTAATTCCTAATATGAAATCGAAAGTTGGAAGTATAACTTGCCCGGGCCCGCGCCGAAGTGCGCTGGGCTTCGATGGGTTACTCTGGAATACACTGGAGAATGTTGGATCCCAGTTCCTCTTCCACCGCCAGTCAAGTTGAAATCACTTGAGAATTTGCGGCGCTGTCGGCTGTACCCACTAGCTGCAACCCACGTGATGGGCGTAGGGGCTTCGAATCCCGCACACTCAACACGCTCCATCTTGCACCGGCCCTGGATGCGAGGTATTTTCTCTACAAATGTCATTTCGACAGGGTGGAAAGCACACAGTCGATGTTGCCAAAACTCGAAGAGAGCGTGCTCCTCGCCGTTTTAAAGCATAACGGTGACGCTACTGCCAGCGATGTGCAGGGCGCGCTAACAGAGGCGTTTCGCAAGGAACACGCGTTCGGGTCGATTTTTACTACGCTGGATCGCCTTGCCGACAAAAAGATGGTCCGATGGCGCAAGGGTAGTTCAGATGAGCGCCGCGGCGGGCGAGCCCCACGCCTCTATACAATCACAGCTTTCGGAAAATCCGAATTGGCAGCCTCTCTGCGCGGCACCGAAGCGCTTCGAGGCTTTCAATTCGACGAACAGTTTATTCTGCGGGTTGGAGTTCGGGCAAGATCGTCACGGCTAGGCTGAGGCTGCCGCGGGTTTAGCGGCAAATTGGTGCTGAGCTATGGACCCTTCTGATGTCGACCTCAAAATGATGCGGCGCTGTGTCGATCTGTCAGCCGACGCCGTCCGGGCGAACGAATTGCCGTTCTCTTGTGTAATCTGCCGTGGCGACCAGATCATCGCAGAGGCTACTCCTCGCGTCTGCCGAGACGGAGACGTTACTCGACACGCTGAACTTATCGCGATCTCGGACGCGCAGCGACAGCTCGGCCGCAAGGACCTTTCGGACTGCACGCTCTATTCTAATGTCGAGCCGTGCCCGATGTGCTCGTTCCCGATCCGCGAAACCCGCATAGGGCGAGTGGTCTATTCTATCAGTTCGCCTTTGATGGGCGGCTTCTCGAAATGGAACGTGCTGAGCGATCAAGAAATCTCCGACGTCATGCCTCAGGTATTCGGAGGCGTCCCGCAGATCTCGGGCGGCCTGATGTATCGCGACGCTGCGGCGGTGTGGCGCAGTTGGAACCCGCTATTCTGGTTCGGCATCCGTCTGCGCGGCTGCCTTGCTGAAGGAAATAATCAGGCCATGGTGACGCTGCAGGTGGGTGCTCCACCGCGTAGCCTGTGGCAACGGTTCAAAGCTAGTCGGCAACCCTCCAAAACGCGTGGCGCTCCGAACGGCATTTTGATCGATGCACTCGTAGCTCCCGACCACGCAATCGAGGCGGTGTGGAACTTGCAGGAGACATTTGAAAAGCGGTGGTTGCCGAAGCACGGGGACCATATGGCGCGGATTATCTTTTACCTCCAGTCTGTCGGCGTGGTGGTCAGCTTCTGGACTGAGTGGGCAATAAAGCGGATAGACTTAATAAAATTATTTCGTCGGCCAAGTGACCCGGATGGTCACCGCTAAAGCCACCCATGCCACCGCGGCGTGACGTGGTACACTAAGCTCGCTCTGGCCCCCAGGGTGAAAGGGGGACGCCGCGGCGGCGTGAAGCCTTCTGGTCCCGGTCGGCTCCGGAACCCGCTGCCCCTCCCGAGGCGCCGCGCTGTGCGCTGCGCCTCTGTCGGTGGTGCAGCCGATCAGCCGGCGACGCGGAATCGGAAGCCGTGCAGCCTGATCGTGGGCACGATGCCCCGAAAGCCGTCGTTGAATGCGTGGACTCTCCGGCGCAATTCCTCCGGCGAGATATCTCCGTCGATGTCGCACATCGTCTCGTAGTCGCGGCGCGAACTTTTTCGGTGGCTCCACGCGATGGGCAGCGTCGGCAGTGGCTCTGCGCGCCGGGTGAGGTCGTGCGCCAGCCGCCAGATCAGATGGGCGAGCCGGACGTAAGCCATCTGCTCCAATCCTCGAACTGAGATCGTGCCTGGAATGGAGAAGCGCTCGACACCGATGACGCCGCCCTCGTCCACGCGCTCGGTCATCACATGGGCCGTCGCGCCGAAGGTCGCGGCCCGTTCGTAGATCGCGAAATGCGCGGGCGCCCAGCCCGGATATTCGGGCGGTCCCGGATGGAAGTTGTAGGCACCGAAGCCGAGGCTTTGCAGCACTTCGGATGGAACGATCGTGCCCGACGTGAAGGCCAAAAGGCGCGACCGCGCCAGCAGGCCGGGCGCGATGGCGGTGAGGTCTTCGAGCGTCGTCGCGGGCGTGATCGTCAGCGCGGGGTTGTGCTCCTTGAGCAGAGCGCCGATGGCGAAGTGCTGCTGCGGTTGCGCTGCGAGAATGACGATGTTTTCAAACATTCTTGAATCCGTTGCGTGTCACTTGTGGTTCCGCCAGCCGTCGCGGGCTTGCGGTCTCACGCGTCCGCGGCGTCACCCGCCGCGGGTTACTGGAGATAGATGGACTCCCGCGCGGTCCGGGGCGGAATCCGGAAGCGGCGCTTCTGCGGATCCGCTTCGATCCAGCGGCCGAGGTCGGTGAACATCGTGTTCCAGACGAAGCCGGACGGTTCGACGACGACAATGCGTGCACCGGCCTGCTCGGCGGCGAGCATCGCCGCGTTCACGTCTTCTTCCCAGCGGCACAGCGACAGTTCGATCTGGCTGAAGCAGGCCGGGTCGCTGCGGAACGCCTTCGCGATGCTGCGCGTGGCCGCCGCCGAGGCTGCGGCCCCGCTGGCCTGCACGTCGCGCAGCAGCACCACGGCCGCCTCGCGGCCCGCCGAGTTGGAGCGAATGAGGAGATGGGCCTCCGGCGCGCCGGTGCGTGCCGCCCGCCGCGCGGTGCGCAGCATGCTCGGGAAATCGCGGAGCGGGTTGAGCTCCTGGGCGCACTTCGGCAGGCTGTGCTGGATCACCGACATGTCGAACGCGTTACCGTCGTGCATCGGATCGTGATAGCTGCGCGGCAGCCACAAGGTGCGCAGCGGCATCTGCGACGACACGAGGCTCCAGGCCTGGTCGAGCAGGTAGCCGCTGCCGACGCTGGGGCAGGCTTCGGTCAGTTGCTCCCACGTCCGCAGCAGCGTCCTGGCTTCCGGCGTGGTGCCGACATACAGGGTGCGTGGCGAGATCTCCCAGCCGCGCCAGCGGTGGATCGCAACGTCGCATTCCACCCGCTGCAGCAGCGCCGGCGTACGGACGAAAATCGAGTCGTGCTCGACGAACAGAACCGGCCGCCCCGCGGTGGCGAGAGTCTCGGCGATGAAGCGGACCCGCTGGCGGCTGCTCACGCCTTCGGGCAGTTCGCCGCCAAGCGGTTGCACGATGTGGTCGACGCCGAGCAGCTTCAGCGAGTCGGTGAGACGCCTCGCTGAAGCTGCGGCCTCCGTCGAGCTTCTGTCGAAGCAGGACACGACGAGCGGTGCGCTGCCGTCGCGGACCGGCGCCCAGTCGCAGCCGCCGCGGCCGCCCCACCAAAGCACGTGAGGCCGTTCGGCGCCGGAGGCCGCGATGGTGCCGTAGCTGACAAGCTTGGACTTCAGCGCATCGAACAGCGGATTCTCGCCGAACGGAATCACGACCACGCTGTCGGGCTGCAGCGTACCGCAGAACCGCTCGATCTGTGGTCCGGTGGGTGGCGTCGCGACGACGACGAGCCGTTGACCGGCTTCGCGCAGTCCGGACGCGGTCCAGATCGCGGGCGAGCCGAGGATCCCGGACAACCATTCGACGTGGCCGAACTGCCGCGCGCTCAGCTGGAACGTCTGCAGCGCGGACAGCGCGTCGGCCGCGTCGTCCGAGCTTTCCGCCGCTTCAGCTTGCCTGGTGTCCATCGCGCGCCATTCCATGTGCTGCGATGGTACGGACGACGCGCGCAAATCAGGCGTGGTCGACTCTGGGTGGCGAACGACGCGGCCAGAAACGTTGTGAAACTCTTTTGGTCGAAAATTGCAGTTTATTAACTTCCGGAAATCCAGCGCGCGGGTCTAGCCTTTCAGCAATGATTCGTTCGTGCGTATCGGGCAGTGCTGGGGCGACGGCCTGAGCCAGTCGTGTAGCGACTTCGGCCACGTGGTTTTTGTTTTCTTCCGGACCCGAGTGTCGTCGCCGTTCCCGCGTCCCGTCTGCAATCGCCCGATGTTCGCCGATGCTGCTGCAACACAGCCGGTCTCGGATTCCAATGCCTGGATCGCCCGCCTGCTGGCCGGCGACGCGGGTATGTCATCTTGCCAATTCCGGTAGGCAAATTTTGCCGGTCGCCCGGCAAAATTTACCAACTAAGCCTCTGAAAATTAATGGAAAAATGCCGCCTGAAATCTCCAGCCATGCCGTTCAAGGGGGTGACGAGGGGTGCGAAGCCGCACGCGAGGCTAGGAGTGGATCATGACGTACGCTCTGGACGTCTGGGCGCCGGTCAAGATTGAAGACATCGCGTCTTCGATCGATGCCCGCGCTGTCCGAACGACCGAGAAGCCGGCCGCGAGTTCCGGACGGCCGCAGCCGACAGCGGCCGTGCACGACGAAGATCAAGCGCTGCTCGACCGGCTGGCGCAAAGCGACGAAGCGGCATTCCGCGAGCTGGTGCAGCGGCACATCGATCGCGCCTTCGGGCTCGCGGTGCGGATCCTGGGCGGCAAGGCCGACGCCGAAGACGTCGTGCAGGACACGTTTCTCAAGGTCTGGACTCATCGCGGCGAGTGGCAGCACGGCCGCGCC
>CAKZHN010000041.1 GCA_936924235.1 uncultured Rhodoplanes sp.
GGATCGCGCAGCGCCTCTTCCAGCGTCGCCATGATGGTGACGCAGCAATCGGCCGCGGCCAGCACCGGTCGCCATTCGTCTGCGTTCTTGCTCACGATCAACGCAGCAACCGCGGCTTTTGTCGCCATCGCGTCCTTGCGGTCGTCGGCGAGCTTCGGATCGAGGCCGATCGCTGCCGTGAACGCCTCCCAGAACTTCTGCTCCAGCGCCGCGCAGCAGACGAACTTGCCGTCGCGCGTCGGATAGATCTGGTAGCGCGGCGAGCCGCCGGAAAGCCGCGCGCCGCCCATGCCGGGAAACACGCCGGTCGCGTGTCCGGCCGCGAGCGCGTGGCTCGCGAAGGTGAACATGCCGTCGGTCATGGCGATGTCGAGATAGCAACCCTCGCCCGTCAGCTCGCGCTGGCGCAGCGCCAGGAGGATGTTCATCACCGCGGGCAGCGTGCCGCCGGCGATGTCGGCGACCAGCGCGGGCGGCACCACCGGCCGGTCGGGCGGGCCGGGATTGAGCGCGAGAAGCCCGGTCGCGCCGATGTAGTTGAGATCGTGGCCCGCTTCACTGGCGCGCGGGCCTGTTTGGCCATAGCCGGTGATCGAACAATAGATCAGCTTCGGGTTGATGGCGCGGACCGCGTCGTAGCCGAAGCCGAGCCGCGCCATCACGCCGGGACGGAATTGCTCGACGAGGATGTCGGCGCGCGTCAGCAGCGGCTTGAGCTTGGCGCAGTCCGCCGCGCTTTTCAGATCGAGCACCAGGCTCTGCTTGCCGCGGTTGAGCTGCGCGAACATCGCGCTCTCGCCGTCGAAGCGCGGCTCGTAGTGCCGCATCTCCTCGCCGCCCGGCCGCTCGATCTTGATCACCTCGGCGCCCGCTTCGGCGAGCATCAGCGTCGCCAGCGGCCCAGGCAGCAGCGTCGTGAAGTCGAGCACCAGAAGTCCGGACAGTGGCTGCATTTTGGGCTGCATTTCCGCCTCCAGGCGGCTCAGTGCAGCAGGACACGATCCACTATGCCATGCTGCACGAGCCACATCACCGTGGTCAGTGTAGCAACCGAAACGAGCGTGCCAATCAGCACCGAGGCCGAGGCCGGCTCAAGCCAAGCCTGGTATTGCCGCGCCAGCACGAACACGCTGAGCGCCGGCGGCAGCGCCGCCATGAGCACTGCGGCCTTCACCCAGGCGGGATCGAATGGCCCGAACGTGGTGAGCAGCAGCAGCGCCACGATGGGATGCAGCACGAGCTTGATCAGCACCAGGATGGGCACGTCCCACGGCACGCTTTTGAGCCGCGTCAGCGCCACCGTGACGCCGAGCGTGAACAGCGCGCAGGGCGCCGACGCGTTGGCCAGAAATTGCAGGAGCTTGTCGATCGCGGCGGGCGGCTCGAAGCGCAACGCCGCCGACAGCGCGCCGAGCGCGCTTGCGACCATCAGCGGATGCAGTGCGATCTTTCGCACCACATCGAGCGCGGTCGCACCGAAGCCTTTGCCGAGCGGCCGCGCCAGCGCCATCAGGAACGGCACGATCGAGAAGAACAGCAGTGTCTCGAAGCAGAAGATCAGCGCCACCGGCGCCGCGGCCTGTGCTCCGACGGTCGCGAGCGCCAAGCCAGGCCCCATGTAGCCGATGTTGCCGTAGGCGCCGGCGAGCTGTCCGATCGCCGCTTCGGCCAGATCGCGCCGGATCAGATACGCGACCGCAAGCGACAGCATCAGCACCGTGAAGGTGCCAAGCGTGGCCGTTGCGATGAACGGCACGTTGTTGAGCTGCTCGAACGGAGTCTTGGCGAGGATGCGATAGAACAGCGCCGGCAGCGTCATGTAGAGGATGAAGAAATCCATCCAGGTCAGGCCGGTCACCGGCAGGCGCATGACCCGTCCGCTGGCGAACCCTAAGAAGATCAGGCCGAAATACGGCAGCGCGAGATTGAGGACGTCGATCACGGGGTCTGTCGTTGTGGCTTTTTAGCCATTGATTCTGGCCTGGAATGGCACGCCCCTTGCCTGCCTGATCCTCAGGGCCGGGACAAGTCCGGCCAGGAAAGCTGCGAAGAAAGCTACGACTTTCGGCGGTTGCAAACCGCGCGCTGATGCCGTTGGTATCGCACCATGAAGCTGCCGCGTCCGTTCTTTCAGCCCTTGGCCATCGGAGCGCCCGCCCCGCTACGCGAGCTGCCGGTCAAGCTCGAGCGCATGATTCACTTCGTGCCGCCGCACATCGAGAAGGTCACCGCCAAGGTGCCCGAACTCGTGCGCCAGGTGGACGTCGTGCTCGGCAATCTGGAGGACGCCATCCCGGCCGACGCCAAGGAGGCCGCGCGCAAGGGCTTCATCGCCATGGCCAAGGCCACCGACTTCGGCGCGACCGGGCTGTGGACCCGGATCAACTCGTTGAACTCGCCCTGGGTGCTCGACGACATCACCGAGATCGTGGCGACGATCGGCAACAAGCTCGACGTAATGATGCTGCCCAAGGTCGAGGGCGCGTGGGACATCCACTATCTCGACCAGCTGCTGGCCCAGCTCGAGGCCAAGCACGCGGTCAAGAAGCCGATCCTCATTCACGCCATCCTGGAAACCGCCCAGGGCGTCAACAACGTGGAACAGATCGCCACAGCGTCGCCGCGCATGCACGGCATGAGTCTCGGGCCGGCCGATCTCGCGGCCTCGCGCGGCATGAAGACCACGCGCGTCGGCGGCGGCCATCCCGACTATTTCGTGCTCGCCGACGGCAAGAACTTGGCTGACAAGACCGGCGAGACGCGCACCCGATACCAGCAGGACCTCTGGCACTACACCACCGCCAAGATGGTCGACGCCTGCGCGGCAGCGGGCATCAAGCCGTTTTATGGACCATTCGGCGATTTTTCGGATCCCGAAGGATGCGAGTCACAATTCCGCAACTCCTTCCTGATGGGCTGCGCCGGCGCGTGGTCGCTGCATCCGACCCAGATCGCCATCGCCAAGCGCGTGTTTTCGCCAGATCCGGCGGAGGTCGCGATGGCCAAAAAGATCATCGACGCCATGCCGGACGGCACCGGCGCCGTGATGATCGACGGCAAGATGCAGGACGATGCAACTTGGAAGCAAGCCAAAGTGGTGTTTGATCTGGCCAAGCTGGTCGCGGCCAAGGATCCAGAACTTGCGGTGCGTTACGGACTATAAGGCTTCTGCGCGGGTTGATTCAGCATTAGGCTAGGCGGTCGAGAGCAACGGACATGACACAGAACACAATCAAGAAGCTGTACGACAGCCCTTCCCGGACGCGGCTCGCCAAGTACAAGCTTGGCGAGGTGGTCAAGCATCGCGTGTTCCCGTTCCGCGGCGTGATCTTCGACATCGACCCGGTGTTCAACAACACCGAGGAATGGTGGCTTTCGATCCCCGAGAACGTGCGGCCGAGCAAGGACCAGCCGTACTACCACCTCTACGCCGAGAACGCCGAAAGCGAGTACATCGCCTACGTGTCGGAGCAGAACCTGTTGCCGGACAACACCGGCAAGCCGGTGCGCCATCCGCAGATCGCCGAGGTGTTCGAGCGCGACGACGATGGCAGCTATCACCCGCGCAACACGGTGTTGAACTGAAGCCGGCTTAACTCGACCGCCAAAGATCAACAGCCAAACAAAAAGGCCCGCATCGCTGCGGGCCTTTCTGCTTTTGGTTTGAACCGGACTCAGCGCGTCGGCTGCTGCTGGCTCTCGAGCCGCTCGCGCGCCTTCTCGGCCCGCTTCTGCAGCTCTTCCTGCAGCTTCTTCTGCTGCTCCTCGAACACCTTCGGGTCGGTCGCCGGGCCGTCGAAGGCCTTGGCGAAATCCTTGAGGTCGAGTTGCGGGCTCATCGCCTGGCTGTTCATGTGAATGGCCTGCACGGTGAGGAGCTGGCCCTTCTTCATCTGGTTGATCATGTCGGCCGTCGCATCGTAGTCGGCGATGCAGCCGCCCGGCGGCACGACCGGCGGCAGGCAGGTCACGAACGGCGCCGTGGCCGGCTCGTTCTGGTCCACGATCAGACGCGTGCCGTACTGCAGGTTGACGCCGTAAGGCAGGCTCATGCGCAGAAGCTTCTTCGGCTCACCGTCCATCTCGATGACGGCGACGCTGACCACGAGCAGACCCGACTCGACGCGGCCGTCCTTGACGGTGACGCACACGCGCTTGGCCTTGGGATCGGCGTCCTTGTTGCAGAGCTTCACCCACGGCGAGAAGATCAGTTGCGGGGAATCGCCGCCGCCGTTGCCGGCCGCCTGCTGCTGTTGCTGCGGGGCCGCGGGGGCGGCCTGGGCCGGACGCTGGGCGGGCTGAGCCGGCTGGGCCGGTTTCGGCGGGGTCACCTGCCGGGGCGCCGGGCGCTGCTGCGAAGCCGCCGGCGGTTGCGCCTGGGCCAGCGCGCTCGATGCCGCGGCCGTCATCAGCGTGGCCGCCGATGCCAGCGCGACAAACATTCTTTTTGCGGTCCGCGGTGACGCGGACACGATGGGGTAGGTCATCAGATGGTCCCTCTTACCATTTCGCCGGGAAAATCCCGGCGCCGGGCCGTGCGGGCGCCCAACGCCTGTCTCGACGCCCCAATAAAGGCAGGAGCGTGACGCCTTGCAGCCGCTTGGCGGACGCCTGATTAGCCGAATTCGGCGGCCCGATAAAGCCTGATACCGCTGCAAACAGTACTGTTTGGGGCATTGATTAACCTGGGAAACGCGTCCCCGGGCCGCACGGTTCACCGCCGTGCTAGACCGGTGCCGAACGCGATTCCTTTGGACGCAACCGGGACCACCGTGACCGTTGCCCATTCGCACGATGCTTCGCGCCGGCGGCCGGCCCTGTTTTGCGGGGTGATCGGCCTTTTGACCGCTGTGCTGCTCGCTGCGCCGCTGGCGCAGGCGCGGCCGGGCGTGCCTGAGCACGCCATCGCGATGCACGGCGAGCCCGCCCTGCCCGCAGGCTTCGACCGGCTGCGCTATGCCAATCCCGACGCGCCGAAGGGCGGCCGGTTGACGCAGGGCATCCTCGGCACCTTCGACAGCATCAATCCGTTCGTGGTGAAGGGTCTCGCGCTGTCGCAGGTGCGCGGCTACGTGGTCGAGAGCCTGCTGGCCCGCGGCTATGACGAGCCGTTCACGCTCTACGGCCTTCTGGCGAAGACCGTCGAGACCGACGCCGACCGCACCTACGTCAAGTTCGAGCTCGATCCGGCGGCGAGGTTCTCCGACGGCAAGCCGGTCACCGCCGCGGACGTGGTCTTTTCCTGGGAGCTGCTGCGCGACAAGGGCCGGCCCAACTATCGGACCTACTACGCCAAGGTCGCCAAGGCCGAAGCGCTGTCGGAGCGCGTGGTGCGCTTCGATCTCACCGGTGCCGACGACCGCGAGCTGCCGCTCATTCTCGGGCTGATGCCGGTGCTGCCCAAGCACGCCGTCGATCCCGACAAATTCGAGGACACCACGTTCGAGCCGATCGTCGGCAGCGGCCCCTACACGATCGGCGCGGTCGATCCCGGCCGCAGCATCACCTTCAAGCGCGATCCGAACTACTGGGGCCGCAACCTGGCGATCAACCGCGGCTTCTGGAATTTCGACGAGATCCGCTTCGAGTTCTACCGCGACAGCAATTCGCACTTCGAAGGCTTCACCAAGGGCCTCTACGACCTGCGCGTCGAATCCGACCCCAGCCGTTGGGAGACCGCCTACAACGTGCCGGCAGTGCGCGACGGCCGCATCGTCAAGGAGGCCTTCCCCACCGGGATGCCCAAGCAGTTCGAGGGTCTGGTATTCAACACCCGGCGACCGTTGTTCGCCGACATCCGGGTGCGCGAGGCACTCGGCCTCCTGTTCGACTTCGAATGGCTCAATCACAACTTTTTCTTCGACAAGTATCGCCGCTCGGCGAGCTATTTCGAGGGCTCGGAGCTGTCGGCGCGCGGCCGGCCCGCCGACGACAAGGAGCGCGCACTGCTCAAGCCGTTTCCGGGCGCGGTCCGCGACGACGTCATGGAGGGACGCTGGCAACCGCCGGTGACCGACGGCACCGGCCGCGACCGCGCCACGCTCAAGCGCGCGCTCGAGCTGCTTCATGCCGCAGGCTACGATCTCGACCGCACGGTGTTGCGCAATCGCGCGAACAAACAACCGTTCACCTTTGAAATCATGGTGACAACCAAGGATCAGGAGCGGCTCGCCCTGGCCTATTCGCGCGACCTCCAGCGCGCCGGAATCACAGTCCGTATTCGTGTTGTGGACGCGGTGCAGTACGACAGGCGCCGACTCACGTACGATTACGACATGATCCAATACCGCTGGGACCAGTCGCTGTCGCCGGGCAACGAGCAGGCGTTCTATTGGGGAACGGCCGCCGCCGATGCCGAAGGCACGCGCAACTACATGGGCGTCAAGAGCCCCGCGGTCGACGCCATGATCGCGGCGCTGCTTTCCGCGCGGGAGCGTGATCAATTCGTCGCAGCGGTGCGCGCGCTCGACCGAATCCTGATATCGGGGTTCTTGGTGGTGCCGCTGTATCACCTGCCCGACCAGTGGGTCGCGCGCTGGTCTACGGTCGCACATCCCGCGGATACCTCGTTGTTCGGTTATCTCCCTGAAACCTGGTGGCGTGCGGCGCCGGAGCGGCGCCAGTGACAGCAGACACCGGAGGCAATGCATGATTCTCGGCGATCCCCGGTCGGGTCGCGCCAAGTCTGGCCCTGAGACGACAATCGACCAGATCTTCAAGCGCGCTGCGGCCTTGCGGCCGGACGCTGTTGCGATCTCCGATCCGCTCGATCGTGAGACCTTCACCCACGGCGCGCCGCGCCGCATGACCTTTGCCGAGGCCGACCGCATCGTGTCGGCGATCGCGGCGAGGCTGCGCAAGCTCGGGCTGCAGACCGACTCGGTGGTCGGTGTCCAACTGCCGAACGTCGCCGAATGCGTGCTGACGATCCTGGGCATCATCCGCGCCGGCATGATCGCGGCGCCGCTGCCGCTCCTTTGGCGGCGGGCCGACGCGGCCTACGCGCTCGGCCAACTCGGCGCCAAGGCCATCATCACGTCGCGGATCGGCAACGTCGATCACTGCGAGCTGGCCATGCAGGTCGCGGCCGACGTGTTCCCGATCCGCTATGTCTGCGGCTTCGGCGACAAACTCGCCGACGGCGTGGTGCCGTTCGATGATCTCTTGGCGCCGGGCATCAAGGAGGCACCGCCCGAGGTGACGCGGGCCGGCAATCCGGCTGCCCACGTCGCCGTGGTGACGTGGGACGTCACGCCCGACGGGCCGATTGCCGTGGCGCGCAACCACACCGAGTTCATCGCCGGCGGCGTGACGGCGCTGCTCGAAGGCAGCCTCGGCCCGGACACCAAGCTCCTGGCCTGCTGCTCGATGATGTCGTTCGGCGGCCTGTCGCTGTCGATCACACCGTGGCTGCTGGCGGGTGGCACGCTGTCGCTGCAGCATTCCTTCAACGCCGAAACCTTCGACCTGCAATGCCGCCTCGACCGTTGCGACGCCATCGCGCTGCCTGCGGCGCTGGCGCCGCGGCTCGCGGAGGCCGGCCTGCTCAACCACCCCGACCTCAAATGCGTGCTCGCGCTCTGGCGCATGCCCGAGCGGCTGATGGCGAGCCCGACCTGGAAGCACCCGCGCGCGCGACTGGTCGACCTGATGGCGTTCGGCGAGATCGCGCTGCTCGGCTCGCGCCGCGACGTGGTCGGGCGGCCCGATCCGCTGCCGGCCGGCGAGGTGATGGTGCCGCGCGGCTCGGCCAATGCGGTGCAGCTTGCCGAGGTGGCGCGCACACAGAACGGAACGCTGGCGTTGCGCGGCGCGATGGTGCCGAAACGTGCCTTCCCGCCGGGCGTCGAGCGGATCAACGGCCCGCATCTGAAGGCCGACAGCCACGGCTTCGTCGACACCCGCTACGCCTGCCGCGCCGACCGCAGCTCCGACACCTTCGTCGTCACCGCGCCGCCGCCGGGCCTCGTCACGGTCGGCGGCTATCGCTTCGTGCTGAGCGAGATCGAGAACACGGTCCGGCAGGCGAACGAGAGCGCCATGGTGACCGCCCTGCCCGACGCCGTCGCAGGCCACCGCCTCGCCGGCATCTGCGAGGACGTCGAAGCGGTGCGCAAGGAGCTCACCGAGATCGGCGTCAATCCGCTGGTCGCCGACGCCTTCCGCGACCGGCGGCCCAAGGCGGCTTAAGAGCGCGCCTCGCCGCTCGTCCCGGTTGCGTTGACCGCTCGTTAATGACGGCCCGCTAGAGTTGCCGCCTTCCCGCGGTTTCTCGTTCTGCGTAGCCGTCCGATGTCCTTGCAAGGTCCGATCCTGATCGTCGCCGGCCGTCCGGCTGGTGCTTTGGCGCAAGCCTTCACCGATGCCGGCGCCACGCCCGTGATCGAGGCCTCGTGGGCCGGCGCCGTGACTGCCTTCACCGAGGCGAAGCCCGCAACCGTCGTCATCCCCGAGCCGGACAGCGACAATCCGCTGGCCGTCGAAGCCCTGTCGATGCTGATCGCGGATGCCGTGCCCCACACGCCCGCGATCGTCCGGGTCCGCGACGACCAGATGCCGGCGATCGCCCATGCGATCGCGATCTCCGACGATGCGTCGGTCGAGCAAATGATCGCCAAGGTGGCGTCGGCGCAGCGGCTGCGCACCTTGCACTCGACCGTGCTGGTCCGCGCCCAGGCGCTTCAGGAAGAACGGAACATCATCGCCGAACTGCCCAGCGGCGATCCGCTCGAAAACGCCGCCGTGCTGCTGGTCGGCCGCGGCCGCCATCACGCGACGCTGAGCGTCGCGGTGGGCGAGCGGATGGGCGTGATCGGCGCGCTCTCGACCGACACCGCCGAACGCTGCCTCGCGGCGCGCGAGGTCACCGGCATCATGATCGGCGACGGCCTGCCTGCGAGCTCGGTTGAGGCATTCCTCGGAACGCTTTGCAGCAACATGCTCTATCGCGATCTGCCGATCGCCATGCTCGGCGCCTGGCAGGACATCGCCGAGCTCCCGAATTTCGCCCGCGCCCGCGATCCGCAGGTGCTGCTGCAGCGGACGCTGCCACTGCTGCGGGCACGGTCGCTGGAGAGCGCGCTGAAGCGCCTGCTCAAGTCCATCGAATACAAAGGCATGCACGACGTCCTGACCGGGCTCCTGCATCCGAACGCCTTCGATCAGGCGCTGCACATGGCTGTCGAGGACACGGTCGAGCGCCGGACTGCGCTGTCGCTTGCCCGTTTCGCTTTCGAGCAGCCGCTCGACCGCCGCTCCGCGGTCGACGCGGCCCGCCTGATCGCCGATCTGGTTCGCGATACCGACTTCGCCTGCCAGCAGCAGGACAACTCGATCCTGTTCGTGTTCGGCGACACCAGCCTGCGCGACGCCAATGTCGCGGCGCGGCGGCTCGCCAGCGTGCTCAAGCACAGCATGCTGCGGCCCGACCGCGAGCAGCCCAATCTCAGCCCGGCCGTGACGCTTGCGACACTGAAGCCCGGCGACACACCGCTGACATTGCTGGCCCGCGTCGCGCCGAGCCCCGTTGCCGCCGCCTGATCGGCACTTTAAGTCTAGCGGGCCGCAGCCAGCGAGGCCCGCATGTCCGACGCCGCCAATGCCATTCCGACCGTGACGATCGACGTCGTTTCCGACGTCGTCTGCCCCTGGTGCTTCATCGGAAAACGCCGGCTTGAGAAGGCCTTGGCGATGAAACCGAATATTCCGGTCGAGGTGCGGTTTCACCCCTATTTCCTGAACCCCTGGGTGCCCCGGGAGGGCATGACCCGCGACGAGTACCTGACCACCAAGTTCGGCTCGCCGGAGCGCTATCAGGGCATCGCCGGCCGCGTCGCTGCGGCCGCCGCCTCCGAGGGTCTGGTCTACGCGGTCGATAAGATGCGGCGGCAGCCCAACACGCTCGACTGCCACCGCCTCATTCTCTGGGCCGGCGCCATCGGCAAGGCGGCCGAGATGAAGCAGCGGCTGATGGACCTCTACTTCACCGAGGGCGCCGACCTGTCCGATTCCGAGGTGCTGGTCGCGGCCGCCTCTTCCATCGGTCTCGACGCCGCGGAGATCCGCGAGAAGCTCGCGACCGATCTCGATGTCGACAAGGTCGAGGCCGCGGCGAGCGCCGCGAAGGACGCCGGCATCGACGGCGTGCCGACCTACATCCTCGGCGGTGTCGCTGCCGTGAGCGGCGCGCAGGCGCCCGAGGTGCTGGCCAACGCCATCGAGCAGATCGCGGTCAACCGCGAGGTGTTCCTCGAAGAGCAGCGCCGCGCCGCCGGCCGCTAGCCTCAGCGCCAGAACCGCAAGGCCAGCGCCATCATCGCGGCCGCCGCGATCCATGAGCCCGCGGCCCTCACCGCGATCCTGGCCCACACCGGCCTCGCCTGCCGCGCGGCCTGCCATATTGCGAGCAGGAAGACCGTCGCACCCACCGCGGTGCCCGCGAGCATCCGGTTGGCCTCGCTGACCGACAGCACGTCGGGCGGCGAATCCAGCGCGATCGCAATGCCCAGCACCGCCGCGAGCGCCATGCCGATCCGGACCGACAGCGGCCAGGCCAGCGCGACCAGCAGGCTGGCGACAAGCGCGATGCCGAGGATGGTCTCGTTGGCATAGAGCGGCACCACGCCCGAGATCATCACGGTGATGCCGGCCGCGATGCCCAACGCGAACGCGATGGGCGGCAGCCATCGCCATCGCTCCTGGCTGCCCATCAGCAACCCCAACGCCAGGATCGCGATCACGTGCTCGATGACGAACATCGGATGCAGCAGCCCGCCGGAGAAACCGGTCAAGCCGAGCGGCAGCGGATGCGCCAAGGCCGGCGTCGCCGCCAAACCAAGGCAGGCCAGCACTGCAAAAACCGGGAATACAAAGCGGCTCATGTCGGCCACTATAGCGCTCCCAAGAAGCCTGCCATCGGGGAAGGACATGCCGGTCACCATCAGCGCCATCGACGTCATCCACGTTCGCATTCCGCTCGACATCTGGGCACCGCCGCCGCTGTTCGCCGGCCGGCCGCGCACCCATGTCGAGGCTCTCTACATCAAGGTGAAGTGCAGCGACGGCACGATCGGCTGGGGCGAGGCCTTCGGCTCGAGCGGCACCGCGGTGATCGCGGCCTACGACAACTGGATCCGGCAGTTGGTGATCGGCAAGAATCCGGCCGATCCGAGCCTGATGCCCACACTGGAGCGGCTTCTGCATGGATTGGGCCGCGCGGGCATCCTGATGCACGCCCTGAGCGGCCTCGACATCGCGCTGTGGGACATCCGCGGCAAGCTCGAACGGGCCTCGGTTTCCAAACTGCTCGGCGGCGTCAAGCGCAAGCGCGTCGAGACCTACGCGTCGCTGCTGCAATACGCGGGCGACGTCGAGCATGTGAAGCGCAACACGGCCCGCGCGCTGGAGCGCGGCTACCGCCACATCAAGCTGCACGAGCGCACGGCGGAGGCCGTCGCCGCGGCGCGCTCGGTGACGGGACCGAGCATTCCGATCAAGGTCGACACCAATTGCGGCTGGACGCCGGCCGAAGCCGAGCAGCCGGTCGCCGCGATGAAGCCCTCGAACCCGTACTGGGTCGAAGAGCCGATCTGGCCGCCGGAGGATTTTGAATCGCTGGCGAAGCTCCGCAAGGCGGTCGGCATGCCGCTGGCGATGGGCGAGAACGCCACGAGCTCGAGCGACTTCCGCAAGATGATCGCGGCGGGCGCCACCGACTTCGTGCAGCCGTCCATCGTCAAGATCGGCGGCATCACGCAGCTGTTTCGTATCGCCACCGAGTCCGAGAAGGCCGGCGTCACCTGCGTGCCGCACGCGTTCTTCTTCGGCCCGGGCTATCTCGCGACGCTGCACTGCATCGCCGCCAAGGACCGCGACGCGCCGCTGGAGCGGCTGTTCGCCGACGTGGCGTTCGTGCCCTATTCGAAGACGGTGCCCGATGTGAATGGCGCGGTCGACGTACCGGATAGGCCAGGCCTCGGCGCCGATCCGGAAGAGGATGAGCTTTTGAAATACCGCGTCTGACGGCGCGGCGGAGAACGACACGACCCAACGATAAAAACAAAACGTTCGGGAGAGACGTCCATGGCTACATTGAACAGGCGGCAGCTTGCCGCCGGTGTTGCTGCGCTTTGTTTCGCGGGCCCCTCTTCCAGCGGAGCCCAGGACACCTATCCGCAGCGGCCGGTGAAGCTGATCGTGCCTTACGCGCCGGGCGGCGGCACCGACGTGTTCTCGCGGCTGCTCGCGGCTCAGATGGAAAAGGAGTTCGGCCAACCGGTGGTGATCGACAACCGCGCCGGCGGCGCGAGCACGATCGGCACCCGCGCGGTCGCCGACGCGCCGGGCGACGGCTACACCATCGGCATGGTGGATTCCGCCTTCGTCACCAATCCGGGCCTGCTCGGCGAGAAGCTGCCCTACGACACGCGGAAGGATTTCGTCCCGGTGTCGCTGCTGTCGCGGACGCAGCTCGTGCTGGCGGTGCCGGAAGGCTCGCCGTTCAAGACCGCCAAGGACCTGGTCGATTACGCCAAGGCCAATCCCGGCAGGCTCACGTTTGCGTCGGCCGGAATCGGCACCGGCATCCATCTGGCCGGTGAGCAATTCCGCCAGGTCGCGGGCATCCAGATCGTCATCGTGCCCTATCGCGGCGGCGCGCCGGCGCTGGCCGATTTCCTCGCCGGCAAGGTGGACTTCACCTTCGGCGCCGTGCCGTCGATCAAATCGTACATCGAAGCCGGCAAGGCGCGCGGGCTCGGCGTCACGCGCGGACGCGCGCCGCAGCTTCCCGGCATTCCGGGCATGGACGAGATCGGTTACGGCAGCGTCGACTCGGCGAGCGAGATGGGCCTCGTCGTGCCGGCTTCGACGCCCACAGCAATCGTCGAGAAGCTGCAGCGCATCTCCGCCCGTACGGTGAAAGACCCGGCGTTCAGCGACAAGCTCCTGGAGCGCGGCTTTCAGCCGATCGGCAGCTCGACCGGTGAATTCCGCAGCCACGTCGACCGCGAGATCGACAAATGGGTGAAGATCATTGCGGCCGGCAACATCAAGCCGGAATAACCGTCGACGAGCCGTTCGGCTCCGCGCATTCTCGGATTCAATTGCCAAACAGCCCTGCGGACGTGATTCATCGGCCCCGTACAAAGTGCGGCGCCGGGGCTGCGCCTTCTCTTCTTTTCCCTCACATGCGTGAGGGAGCGGAGCGCCGGTGAGGCG
>CAKZHN010000042.1 GCA_936924235.1 uncultured Rhodoplanes sp.
AGCGCGATCGCCGCGAACAGCAGCGTGGTTCCGTCCGCCTTGGCGCGCGCCACGTTGGCGGCGCCGATGATGCCGCCCGCGCCGGTCTCGTTCTGGACGATGAAGGTCTGCTTGAGCCTGGTCTGGAGGTATTCGGCCGTCGTGCGCGCCAGCACATCGGTGATGCCGCCGGCCGCATAGGGAACGATCAGGGTGACGGGCCGGTCAGGCCATGAGGCATTCGCAGCCTCGGAAACCAGCAGAAGACTCGCGGCAAAAAAGCCCCGCGCCAGAGTTTTGAGCATGACGTTCTTCCTTGTTGAACCGCCCCAAGCGGGGCTTGCGGCGGTTCATGCAGGCGTCATGCCAAGGAGCGTTGCGCTCCGATCAGGCCGGTTTGACTTCCTTAACGGCGCCCTTCCAGCCGCTTTCGGTGATGTCGAACACGATGCCTTCCGGGGTCTTGTACTTGACCTCGTAATAGACGTTCGGGTTCGTCTCCTTGCGGCCGGTGACGTAGCTGCCGCCGGCGGATTCGATCTTCTTGGCGATGTCGTCGACGCTGTCGACCCACATGCCGAAATGGATCAGGCCCAGCGGGTTCTTCTGATCCTCCATGCCAGCAACCGGCTCGTCGCCGAAGTTCAGCAGCGCGACGTTGAAGATGCCGTCGGTCATGTAGACGCCGCGCTGGGCGTTGCCGGCGCGCGTCATGCCGAACGCCTCCTCGAAGAACTTGGCGGTCTTTTCCGGATCGCGCACCGAGATGGCGATGTGGCGAAGCTTGTTGGCCATAGCGGACTCCTGTGAACTGGCTGAGGGCTATATCAGCCCTCGCCGCGCACCCGGTCAACCGCCGCCAATGCCGCGGCGCATAGCTAGTACAGGCCCTGCCGCATCACAGCATGTGCAATTACAGCATATGGACGTCCAGCACGCCCGGCACGGCCTTGATGGCACCAGCGATCTGCGGCGAAACCTTGAAACGGCCCGGCAGCTTGATCTCGACCTCGGTGCCGCCTGAGAGCTGCAGCACCACGTTGACCTCGCCGTCGCCTTTGGTGTCGAGGCGCTTGGCGACCGGTTCGAGCGGCGCCTGATCGCGCAGGAAAACGCGCAGCCCCTTCTGCAGCTTGGATGCCGCCCGGTCCAGCGGATCGGCGGTCTGGATGCGGGCGCGCACCTCGTCGCCCTGCGCCTCGGCCGAGAGAAACAGCAGCACCGCGGTGCCGGGCTCCAGGATGTCGCGGTATTGCTGCAGGCCTTCGGCGAACATGATGGCCTCGTAGTGGCCCGAAGGGTCCGACAGGCCGAAGATGCCCATCTTGTTGCCGGTCTTGGTGCGGCGCTCCATGCGCGACACCACGGTGGCGGCAAGCCTGCCCGCCGTCGCGCCGGCCTTCACCTCGCGGGAGAACTCGCCCCACGACTTGACGTTCATGTTCTTCAGGATCGGCGCATACTCGTCGAGCGGATGGCCCGACAGGAAGAAGCCGATGGCATCGTACTCTCGCTGCAGCTTGTCGCCCGACAGCCAGCCCTCGACCGGCGGGATCGCGATGGTTTCGCGATGCGCCGCGCCGCCGAACATGTCGTTCTGTCCGACCTCGGCGGCCTCATGGGTGCGCTGCGCGGTCGACATCATGGCGTCGACCGCCGCGAAGGCTCGCGCCCGGTTCGGCTCGAGCTTGTCGAAGGCGCCGGCGCAGGCGAGGCTTTCCAGCACGCGCTTGTTGACGGCGCGCGGATTGATGCGGCTCGCGAAGTCGGTGAGGTCGGCGAACGGCTTGTCGCCGCGCGCGGTGACGATCGCCTCGACGGCCTGGCGGCCGACACCCTTCAGCGCCGCGAGTGCGTAGTAGATCGTCCCACCTTCGACTTCGAACTCGACGCCGGAGCGATTGACCGATGGCGGCTCGACTTTGAACCCAAGGCGCCCGACCTCGGCGCGGAATTCCGAGAGCTTGTCGGTGTTGCCCATGTCGAGCGTCATCGAAGCGGCCAGGAATTCCACCGGAAAATTGGCTTTCATGTAGGCGGTCTGGTAGGCGACCAGCGCGTAAGCCGCGGCGTGGCTCTTGTTGAAGCCGTATTCGGCGAAGCGCTCCAGCAAGTCGAAGATCGTGTCGGCGTGGGCCTTGTCGATGCCCTGATCGCCGCAGCCTTTGACGAAGATCGCGCGCTGCGCCTGCATCTCCGAGCGGATCTTCTTGCCCATGGCGCGACGCAGCAGGTCGGCCTGGCCGAGCGAGAAGCCGGCCAGGATCTGCGCGGCCTGCATCACCTGCTCCTGGTAGACGATAACGCCGTAGGTCTCGCGCAGGATCGGTTCGAGCTTGGGGTGGATGTATTCCGGCTTCTCGGCGCCCTGCTTGCGCGCGCAGTAGGTCGGGATGTTGGCCATGGGGCCCGGCCGGTACAGCGCGACGAGTGCGATGATGTCCTCGAAACGGTCGGGCTTCATGTCGAGCAGCGCGCGGCGCATGCCCTGACTTTCCAGCTGGAAGATGCCCACCGCTTCGGCGCGTGACAGCAGGTCGTAGGTTTTCTTGTCATCGAGCGGGATCGCCGCGAGATCGAGATCGATATCGCGCTGCTTGAGCAGCCGCACCGCGGTCTGCAGCACCGTCAGCGTCTTGAGGCCGAGGAAGTCGAACTTCACCAGACCCGCCTGCTCCACCCACTTCATGTTGAACTGGGTGACCGGCATGTCGGATTTCGGATCGCGATACATCGGCACGAGCTGCGCCAGCGGCCGGTCGCCGATCACGATGCCGGCGGCGTGCGTCGAGGCGTGGCGGTTGAGGCCTTCGAGCTTCAGCGCGATATCGAAGGCGCGTTTCACGACCGGGTTGGCGTCGCGCTCGGCCTGGAGCTTCGGCTCGCCCTCGATGGCTTTGGCAAGTGTCACCGGCGCGGCCGGGTTCTGCGGCACGAGCTTGCAGAGCTTGTCGACTTGCCCGTAGGGCATCTCCAGCACGCGGCCGACGTCGCGCAGCACGCCGCGCGCCTGCAGCGTACCGAAGGTGATGATCTGCCCCACCTGATCGCGCCCGTAGCGTTCCTGGACATAGCGGATCACCTCGCCGCGGCGGTCCTGGCAGAAGTCGATATCGAAGTCCGGCATCGACACACGCTCGGGATTGAGGAAGCGCTCGAACAGCAGGTTGAAGCGGAGCGGATCGAGGTCGGTGATGGTCAGCGCATAGGCGACCAGCGAGCCCGCGCCGGAGCCGCGGCCCGGCCCGACCGGAATGCCCTGCTCTTTCGCCCACTGGATGAAGTCCGACACGATCAGGAAGTAGCCGGGATATTTCATCCGCTCGATGGTGTTGAGCTCGAAGGCGAGCCGCTCGCGGTATTCATCCTCGGTGCGGCCCGGCGCGATGCCGTGGAAGGCGATACGCTTCTGGAGGCCGGACTCGGCGCGTTCGCGAAGGTCCGTCGCCTCGTCCAGGTCGACCGAGAAGCGTGGCAGGATCGGCTTCCGGGTGCGCGGCCGGTAGGCGCAGCGCTCGGCGATCTCGACGGTCGAGGCCAGCGCCTCGGGCAGGTCGGAGAACAGCGACGCCATCTCGGCGCGGCTCTTGAAGTAGTGCTCCTGCGTCAGCTGCCGGCGGTCGCTGTCGGCGATCACCCGGCCTTCGGCGATCGCGATCAGGCCGTCGTGTGCGTCGTAGTCCTCGCGCTTGGCGAAATACGGCTCGTTGGTGGCGACGAGCGGAATGGCGTTGCGGTAAGCGAGCTCGATCAAGGCCGGTTCGGCCATGCGCTCGGCGGGCGCGCCGTGGCGCTGCAACTCGACATAAAGCCGGTCGCCGAACAGCCGTTGCAGGGCCGCACAACGGCTTTCCGCAAGCTCCATCTGCCCGGCCACGATGGCGGCGTCGAGCGGCCCGCCCGGGCCGCCGGTCAGCACGATCAACCCGTCGGTAAGGCCCTCCAGCGCGGCGAGCTTCAAGTGCGGCTTCTCGGTCGACTCCGTCTGCAGGAACGCGTTCGAATTGAGCTGCATCAGGTTGCGATAGCCCTCCTCGCGCGCCGCCAGCAGCACGATGCGCGGCAGCGCCCTCGCCTTGCCGACGTGGCGCGGGTCGCGCGGCTCGTCGCCGAAATCGATCGCCATCGCGCAGCCGATGATCGGCTGGATGCCATAGCCCGCGAGCTTCTCGGAAAACTCCAGCGTGCCGAACATGTTGTCGGTGTCGGTCAGCGCCAGCGCAGGCTGCTTGTCGGCCTTGGCGAACTCGGCAAGCTTGCCGATCGGCAGCGCGCCCTCGAGCAGCGAATAGGCCGAATGGACGTGCAGATGCACGAAGCCGGGCTGAGCGGTCGTGTTGGATGCCAAAGGAACCTCACCGATTCGATCCGGCATGATGGTGGGGATGCGATCCGCCGCTGTCCATTGCTTCGGCAGCAACGCGGGCCAGCGATGCCCGTTTTACCCAGCCGCGGCAGCGGAACCGAGGCGGGATCGTAGACCACGGGATCACAGCCGACCCGCCGTCATGGCAAGGGAGCGGGGCAAGCCCCGTTCTCCAATGCCATCCAAGGTCCCTCGGGGATCGGGGGGGATCGGGACAATGGATACCCGCGGCAGGACGGGCATGACGAGCGGTGGGGTCCGCATGACGAAACGCAAGAACGCGTACGCAAAACGCTACTGACACTCACAAAACCACGCGCCCATGACGCCGGGTACACAACGGGATGACGCCCGTGCGTCAGGAGCTGTGGATTAAAGGGCGCCCAGCACTAAAGGGTACCGAGCGCTAGAGGGTGCCGAGCACCTGGGCCCAGATGGCGATCATGCCGATAAACAGCGTGATGGAAGCGAGAGCGGCGGCTTCTTCGACAACGGCGCGAAACATGAAATGTCCTCCCTGAACAGACAGAGAACATAGTTCTCATTATGTTCTGGAGTCAAGCGCTCGTTGCATAATCAATTGGACGATCCATAAGCCACTGAGAACGCTAGCGGAAATCCGATCACGCCATCTCGACGATCTGGCCTTCCCGGATGGTGACGCGGCGATCCATGCGGGCCGCGATCTCCATGTT
>CAKZHN010000043.1 GCA_936924235.1 uncultured Rhodoplanes sp.
AATGCGAGCGGCCGGGTGGGGAGAGGTCAGCGGCAGACGGGGGGTTCTCCCCACCCCCCGCGCTGCGCGCGGACCCTCCCCTCGCGGGGAGGGATGAGACTGCCGATGCCGCAACGGAAGCGCGCCTAGCCAAACTCAGAGCTTCACCCCAGCCTGGGCGAGAAGCTTCCGGGCGTGCGCGCGCTGCTCGTCTGAGATGACGAGCCGCTCGGCGAAGTCTTGGCCGGTCGGCCGGGTTGCGTCGATGCCCATCTTGGTGACCGTGAAGGTCTTGGGATCCGAGGTCGGATCGAGGATCGCGCTCTTGCAGTTCGGCACCAGCAGGACGTCCTTCTCGGCGCGCACGCGCGTCGCGATCGCCCACATCACGTCGTTCATGCTGTAGATGTCGACGTCCTCGTCGACCACGATCACCTGTTTCGTATAGAGCTCGGTGCCGAAGGTCGCCATCATGGCCATCTGCGGCTCGCCCTCGGCGATCTTCCGCATCGAGACGATCGCCATGAAAGCGCCGCAGGTGGTGTGCGGCACGTGCACGGCGCGCACGTTGGGCAGGTTGCGCTTCAGCGCATTGAGGATCTCGCCCTCGCGGGTGATGCACGACACCAGGATGTGGTCCTGCGACATGCCCGAGACGACGCTGTGGTAGATCGCGTCGCGGCGCATGCGGATGCGCTTCGCCACGAAGATGTTCTGCGTGCTGCGATAGGAGGCGTAGCCGGTGAACTCGCCGAACGGGCCTTCCGGCTCGTGCACGCCCGCGAGGATCTCGCCCTCGATGACGATCTCGGCGCCGGCCGGCACTTCGAGGTCGGCGACGCCGCAGCGCGCCAGCCTGTAGGGCTCGCCGAACAGCCCGCCGATGATCTCGAACTTCCGCACGTTCTGCGGATAGGCGTAGACCATCGAGCCCATGTAGTGCAGCGGATGCACGCCGATGGTGATCGCGACCGGCAGCGACTGGCCCTTCTCCTCGGCGCGGCGATGGAACTCATAGAGCCGCCGCCGCGAGTGCAGCGACACGCCGAGGCGATTCTTGTCCTTCAGCATCAGGCGATGAAAGCCCGTGGTGTCGACGCCGGTGACCGGATCGCGCGCCGTGAGCTGACCCGCCGTGATATAGGGCGCAGCGTCCACGGTGAACTGCAGCGGCACCGGCAACTTCCACAAGTCGATGTCGTCGCCTTCGATCACGACCTCGTCCCAGGCGGCGTTGCTGACGATCTCGCACGGAATGTACTTCTGGCAGCGCTCGCGGAACGCAGTCGGCAGCTCGGCCGGCTTGACGCCGAGGCAGGCGGCCAGGAGTTTGCGGTTGCCGGCGATGTTGGTGACCACCGGCATCGTGTGGCCCTTGAACTTCTCGAACATCACGACCGGGCTGCGCCCGGCCTTATCGAGCTCGAACAGCATCGCGGTGGATTCGAACTTCGGATGGATCTCCTGCTGGACGCGCAGGAACTCCTCCGGATGGTCGGATTCGACCATGCGCAAGAAGCCGCGCAGGCTCTGGTTGTCGATATTGGCAAGCGCCGTCATGGTGTCTCCAACCTGGGCAATGAGCCGATTAAATATGCAATTGACGGGCCATTTGTGCAGTGCGCCGTGACGGGCCCGTCGTGCAGCATTTCATTGCGGCTCGATCTTCGCCAGCTTCGCGAGTTCCTCCCACTTCTTGATTTCCTTCGGAATGAAATCCGCCAATGCCTTGGCGTTGCCAGCGAACGGCGCCGCATGGGTGGTGGCGAGATAGCGCCGCGTGTCGTCCATTTTGCTGATTGCGGCAAACCACGATTCCAACTGCGCGACGATCGGCGCCGGCGCTCCGGCCGGCAGCAGCACGCCCCACACCGGCGCGATGTCGAACCCAGGAATGTCGGCCGCCTCGGCCATGGTCGGAAGATCGACGCCCGGCACGCGCTGACCGGCCGAGACCGCAAGCCCGCGCACCTTGCCGCTCGACAGGAGCGGCGTGCCCGCCGTGGAATCGATGAACTGGAAATCGATCTCGCCGCTGAACATTTCCGGCAATGACGCCATCGAGGTCTTGTACGGGATGCCGACCGCCTTCAGGCCCTTGCGGGCCTTGTAGAGCTCGGCCGAAGCGAGCGCCGGCGGCGCGCCGTAGCCGTAGCTCGCCTTCTCGCCCTTGAGCTTCATCGCCTCGGTGAGATCGTTCACGGTCTTCCATGGCGCGCCGTCGCGCACCATCAGGATGAAGTAGCTCTTCTGCAACATCGCGACCGGGGTGAAATCCTTGATCGGGTCGTAGGGCAGCCTCTTGAAGTTATAGACATTGGCGGCATGCGACGATGTCACCGAGGTGATCAGGATGGTGTAGCCATCAGGCGACGCCTTCGCGACCGCGTCGGCGCCGATCGACAGGATCATGCCGGGCTTGTTCTCGACGATGACCGGCTTGCCGGCGAGTTGCTGAAGCTTGTCGGCGTAATAGCGCGCGACGACGTCACCGCCGCTGCCCGCGGGAAGGCCGACGATGACGCGGATTTCCCGGGTCGGATAGGTCTGCGCCTGCGTCGGCAGGCACGCGCAAAGGACGAACGCGGCAATCCACCCGACAACCTTGAACGTCATCGCGTCTCCTCCCATTCGTATATTCTTCGCCGCCGTGCCCTTCTGCGGGCACGTTCCGGCAGCGCTAGGCCACGATCAGAGCGTCAAGCGCCGTCACACCCTGACCCTTGCCGTGCACCATCAGCGGATTGACGTCGATCTCGGTCAACTCCGGCACGGCCGCCATCAGCCGCCCGACCGCCAGCACCGCATCCGCGATGGCGTCGACATCCGCCGGCGGCGCGCCGCGCACGCCTGCGAGCAGCTTCGCCGAGCGGAGCTTGTGCAGCGCTTCGAGGATTTGCGTCTTGTCGGCGGTGCCGGGCAGCAACTGCACGTCGCCCAGCGCCTCGACCCAGATGCCGCCGAGACCGAGCAGCAGCACCGTGCCCCATTCGGGATCGCGCTTGGCGCCGATCATCAGCTCGATGCCTTTGGGCGACATCTTCTCGACCAGCGCGCCATCGAGCGTGACGCCGGGCGCAGCGCGCTTGACGCTCGCCATCATGGTGTCCCAGGCAGCGCGCAGCGCGGCCTCGTCGGCGAGGTTCAGCATCACGCCGCCGGCTTCGGTCTTGTGCGACAGCGCCGCGGCTTGCGCCTTCAGCACCACCGGATAGCCGATGCGCTTGGCAATGGCGGCAGCCTCATCGGCCGTGCGGGCGAGATCGCCCGCCGGCACCTTGATGCCAGCCGCGGCCAGCGCCTTCTTGCCGAGCCATTCCGGCTGCGCGCCCTTGCCGAGCCTGGGCATGCCTTCGATCGGTCCGGGCTTGTGCCTCGCTTGCGACCGCGCCAGCAGCCGGCCGTAGCGGGTGTAGAGCGCGATCGCGCGCATCATGCGGTCCGACGAGCGCCCGAACACGGCGGGGCTCTGCTTCACAGCCTCCATCACGTCCGGCCCGAGTGTCCAGGTGTCGCCGAGCGCCACCATGACCTTGGGCTTGTCGGAGCCTTGCATGCCCTTGTTGAAGCTCTGCACCACGATCGCGGTGTTGATCGGGAACGAGATGAACAGCATGCCGACGTTCGGATCGTCGACCAGCGCCTTCACCACGGCGGGCAGCGAGGTCGGCGTGAAGCCCGCCGTGACATCGAGCGGATTGCCGTAGTTGCCGTAAGGCGGCAGCGTGTCGTCGAAAATCTTCAAGGTGGCAGGCTCGACCGCCGGAAACTCGAGCCCTAGTTCCTCGGCCATGTCGTTGCTGAGGCCGACGAACGCGCCGGACGCCGTGAGAATGCCAGGCCCCTTCACCGGCGGCTTCGGATAGCGCACCAGGATCTCGGCGAGATCCATCATCTCGTCCATGGTCCCGACGACGATCGCGCCGGCGTCCTCGACCTGGGTGCGCAGGGTCGCGTAGTCGCCGACCAGCGCGCCAGTGTGCGATTGCGCGGCCTGCTGCGATTTCACGCTGCGGCCCGGGAACATCAGGATCACCGGCTTGCCGGCGGCGCGGCAGCGGCGGATCGCGGCCAGGAACTCGCGCGGCCGCCGCACCTGCTCGGTGTAGACCACCAGCACCCGCGTCGCGACGTCGTCGGCGAGATACTCGATGAAGTCGGTGGACTCGAGACCGATCTCGTTGCCGGTCGAAATCACGTAGGACAGCGGCGTGCCGCGGCCGTCGGCGGCGCGCTGGAAATGCCCGAGCATGCCGCCGCTCTGGCCGACGAAGGCGACGCCCGGCTTGGAATCCTTGCCCCAGCGCAGCGCCTCGCGCGCGAACAGCATGTGCAGCATCATGCCGTCGACGTTGTTGGTGACGCCCAGGCAGTTGGGGCCGACGATGGCGAGGCCGCCGTCGCGCGCAGTCTTCGCGACCTCGTCCTGCATCTCCTGCTCGCCGACCTCGGCGAAGCCTGCCGCGAAGATCATCGCCGAGCCGACCTTGCGCCGCGTGCAGGCCGCCACCGCGTCCTTCACGCCGGCCGCCGGCAAGGTGAACACCGCGAGATCGACCCCCTCCGGCAGATCGTCCGGGCTTTTCAGCACCGGACGGCCGTCGATCGGCTCATCGCTGCGGCCGACCAGATGGATGTCGCCGGCAAACTTGTTGAGCTTCAGCGCCTGCAGGATGACCTGGCCGGCGCTGCCGGCGCGGGTCGACATGCCGACGATCGCGACCGACTTCGGCTTGAGGAACTTGGCAACGGCCTTCGGACCGCGAGCGGACTCGACTCCCGTCATTACTTCGCGTCCTTGTCCGGCTGCCACATCAGCAGATGCTCGCCGTTGTCGAGCGGATGCCAATAGGCCTTCACCCGCATGCCGACCTTCAGCTCGTCGGCCGTGCAGTTCACCACATCGGCGATGACGTTGACGCCCTCGTCGAGCGTCACGCTCGCGATGGCGTAGGGTTCCTTGCCCTGGAACGCCGGCGGGCCGCGATGCGCGATGGTGAAGGAGTAGACCTTGCCCTTGCCCGAGACCTCCCGCCATTCGATGTCGCGGCGGCGGCCGGTGAAGATGCTCACCGGCCTCGGGAAGTGCTGGAATTTCTTCGCCACCTTGCAGAATTGGATGACGAGCTTCTTCTGCCGCGTCGCCTCCCAGAACGGCATGCCGAAATCGTAGTGCTTGATGTCGCCGCGCTTGACGTCGAGCGTATCGTTCAGTTTCACAGCCATGATGCCCTCACCCACTATTCGCCCGGCACCAGCGCCATTGCGGCGCTCGAGCCCCAGTTGCGCCCGTAGTTGATCCAGCCGATGCCGGTCACGAGCGCGTTGGTGGTGTCCTTGACCTGACGCTTGCCGGCCTCGCCCATCAGCTGCCGCACCGCCTCGATCAGGTTGTGCGACGAGCAGGCCGCCTGGCCGGCCGAGATCTGGCCGCCGCCGGTGTTCATCGGCAAAGTGCCGCTGTACGAGAGATCGGTGTCGCGCACGAACTTCATGCCTTCGCCCGGCTTGCAGAAGCCGAAGGCTTCGAACTGGATCACCAGTGCAATGAGGAAGTCGTCATAGGGATGAAAGGAGCGCACGTCCTTGATGTTCCAGCCCGCGGTTGCCAGCGCTTTCTTGCCGGCGATCTCGTGGCCGCTGCGCGTGACATCGACCAGGTTGTCGCCGCCGAGGAAGTTGGTGCGTTCGGCATAGCCGAGCGGGATCACGCACTTCTTGAGGCCCTTTTCCTTGGCGCGCTTGCGGCTGGTGACGATCACCCCCGCCGCGCCGTCGGCCAGCATCACGCAGTCGAGCAGCCGGATCGGGTCGGCGATCATCCGCGAATTGATGTAGTCGTCCATCGTGATCGGCACACGCAGCTCTTCGCAGGCGTTCTCGTTCATGATGGCGTGATTGCGCTGCGTGATCGCAAGCTTGCCGAGCGCCTTCAGGTCGACGCCGTATTTGGCGTCGTATGAGCGCTGGAGCAGGCCGAAGGCGCCCGGCGGTCCGAGCACGCCATACGGATCGGTCCAGTCGCGCCGGTAGTTGCGGTCGTTGCGGCCGTTGTGCTCACGAACGTGCGTGTCGGCGAACATGCAGACCGCCACCTCGCACATGCCGGCGTCGATCGCGGCCGCCGCGCGCGCCACCGCGCCGACCGCCGAGCAGCCGCCGGTGTGGACCTGCTCACAGAAGCCCACTTCGAGGCCCAGCATGTCGCAGGTGCTTTGCGCCCAGAACATGCTGGCGCCGCCGGTGCCGGTGAGACCCGACATCACCAGCCCGTCGATTTCCTTGCTCTCGAAGCCGGACTTGTCGAGGAGCGACTCCAGGATTTCTCCCATCAGGACCCAGACGTCCCGGTCGCTCTTCTTCATCACCTTGGTTTCGGCGTAGGCCACAATGGCGCTGTCGCGCAGACTCATTGATCACTCCCTTTGAATTCGGATGCCGCCGCGTCTTGGGCGCGGTTCGAGAAAATCACTCGGCCGGCCGCACGCGCGGCGCGGTCTTGTCCAGGAACTGATGCAGCCGCTGGATCGACTCCGGGCTCCTGGTGTATTCGGCGACCATGCGCTCGAAGAACAGGCCGTCGTCGTACCCCATGTCCTGAATCCGCGGCAGGCTGTTGGTGATGGCGAAGTTCGACAGCGGCGCGTTCTTGCAGATCTTCAGCGCCAGCTCCTTGGCTTTCTCGAGCTGCTGCCCCTTCGGCACGATGTACTGCACGATGCCGTAGCGCTCGGCCTCGTCGGCCTTGAGCACGCGGCCGGTCAGCATCATGTCCTGCATGCGGGCAAAGCCGATCAGGCGCGCCACGCGGACCGAGCCGCCGCCGCCGATGAAGATTCCGCGGGTGCCCTCCGGCAGGCCGAAGTACGTGGTCTCGTCGGCGACGCGGATGTGCGCCGCCGCGGCGGTCTCAAGGCCGCCGCCCAAGGTCGCGCCGTGCAGCGCCGCGATGAAGGGAATGTTGCCGCGCGCCATCGCCTCGAAATAGCTGTTGCGGTTGAACTGGAACGGCAGCCGCTCCGAGCGCCCGGTCTTCCAGCTTTCCGCGGCCCAGCGTAGATCGAGACCGGCGCAGAAGTTGTCGCCGTGGCCGAAGATGATGCCACACTTGGCCTCCTCGCCGGCGCGCTCGATGGCCTCGCGCAACTGCTTCATCACCGTTGGGTTGAAGCAGTTGCGCTTGTCCGGGCGGTTCAAACCGACCAGGGCGATCTCGCCGTCCAGCTCATAGGTGACCGTCTGCTCTTCACTCATAAACCGCTCCCTGTAACCGTTCCGTGGCTCACCGAGGCAACTCCAGCCCTCGTTGCGCGATGACGTTTCTCTGGATCTCGTTGGTGCCGCCGCCGATCATGCCCATGATGGCATGGCGCAGCACATATTCCATCTCGCCGACCGGCGCGCCTTCGGCGTCCTCGGACAGAAGCCCGCCGGTGCCGAGAATGTCGAGCGCAGCCTGGCCCAGGCGCTCCTGCAACTCGCTGGAGAACACCTTGCCCATCGCCGCCTCGTGAAGCGGCACCTTGCCCTGCTCGACCAGCCTGGAATTACGCATCTGGAACAGCCGTGCCACTTCGATATCGGCGGCCAGCGCTCCGATGCGATCGCGGATCACCGGATCGTTCTTCAGAACCTTGCCGCCCACCACCGCAGTTTTCAGGTATTCGGTGAGATGGTCAAATGCGCGCTCGATGCCAGCCATGCGTGTGGCGCCGATCATCACCCGCTCCGATGCAAGCGCATCGGTGATGACCTTCCAGCCGTCGTTGACGGCGCCCACCATGTTCTTCGCCGGCACCCGCACGTTGTCATAAAACTGCGAGCTGAAGGTCTTGCCGTAGAGCGCCGTGCTCGGCCGGAGCGTGACGCCGGGCGAGCGCAGATCGACCATCAGCACGCTGATGCCGGCGTGCTTCTTCGCCTCCGGATCGGTGCGCACCGCAAGCCAGATGTAGTCGGCCTTGTCGCCGCCGGTCGACCAGAGCTTCTGGCCGTTGACCACCCAGTCGTCGCCGTCGCGCACCGCACGGGTGCGCAGCGCCGCGAGGTCAGAGCCCGCCTCGGGCTCGCTGTAGCCCAGCGCAAAGCTGCGCTCGCCACGGCGGATAGCCGGCAGCCATTCGTCCTGCTGCGCCTTGGTGCCGTGGAGAAACAGCGCCTGGGCGACGATGGATTCACCGGTGCTGTGCGCCTGCAGCGGTGCCGACGCATTGGCCATTTCGGTGATGAAGGCGATGTGCTCGCTCGGGCTGCGGCCCTGCCCACCGAACGTCTTGGGCCAGCCCACACCGATCCAACCGTCGCGGCCCATCAGCTTGGAAAACTCGGCGTCCCAGCCCCGCTCCTTGAACGGCTTGCGCAGATGCGCAGCGCGACGCTCCGGCGTCCAGTGCTGGACGAGCCACGCCCGCACCTTCTCGCGGAAGGCGCTCGCGGCCGGGCCCATATCGTGCGGAGGAAGCTGCGCCATGCCGCCTATCCGACCGGACCGAGCAGGACATCAGCCAGTTCGGCGCGGGCCCGCGCCACGCCGCCGAAGCGCGCGAGGTCTGCATGCACGCGCCGGAAGTGCCGCGGCGCCTCGTGCTCCTCGGCATAGCCGATCGCGCCGAGCGCACGGTGCGTTTCGATCGACACCGTGCGCAGCGCGGGGCTCGCGAACGCAATGGCCGATGCAGCGAACACGCGCCACGCCGGATCGCCTCGGTCATAGGCTTCGGCCGCGGAGTCGATCGCGAGCCGCGCGCCGTCGAGGCTGATCAGACAATTCGTAAGCTTGTGCTGCACGGCCTGGAACTGGCCGATGAGCTGGCCGAACTGCTTTCGGACCTTGGCGTGGTCGACGGCGAGACCGAAGGCGCGCTCGGCGGCGCCGATCGCGCGGCCCGCGCAGGCGAGTCTTGCGACCATCGCGATGTCCGCCAGCGTTTCGGTCTGCATCGCGATGGCCGACGCGGGCGTGCCGTCGAATGTCAGATCGGCAAACGAAGGAACAGCAAGGCCGGGCGCAGCGCGCATCGTCAAACCGGACGCATCTCGGGCCGCAATGGCAACGCCGGTCGGCTCGTCGGTGAACACAACGAAATGCGTCGCGGTCTTGGCGCCTTCGACGAACGACAACGTGCCTTGCAAACTGCCACCGCGGAGCGTCACACGTCCCGCAGCGAGATCGCCGTCGAACGCACCGAGCCCCAAGGCGATGCTCGCTGTCCCTTGGTGAAGGTCTTCGAGCAGAGCGCGCGCCGCATTCGACGGCTGCTTGGCGAGCGCAAGATTGGCCGCCACTGCGCCAAGGAGCGGCGCCGGACAGGACGCGCGACCCAGCTCCTCGAAGACCAGGACGATTTCGCCCAAGCCTGCTTCCGCTCGATCAGCGCCGAGCGTCGCCAGGCCTTGCTGGGCCATTCCCTGCCACAGCTTGGTAACGGCCGCCGCATCGTTGGCGTTCTCGACCGCCTTGTCGGCCGGCCAGTTGGCCGCGAGAAAGCTTCGCACCGACTGGCGCAGCAGATCGCGTTCGGCGCTGTCCATCGATGCGCTCACGCGGTCAGCCCGGCAATCGCGACGTAGCGGCGGCGCTGCGCCGCAGCGTTGCCCATCAGCGACGACAGCAGCACGGCGCGCTTGAGATACAGCCCGATGTCGTGCTCGTCGGTGAAGCCGATGGCGCCGTGGAGCTGGATGCAGGCCTCGGTGACGAACAGCGCGTCTTCCGACGCCTTGGCCTTCGCCGCCGCCGCCATCGCCGGATCGATGCGCCAGGCGTCGTTGTTGGCCGCGACCTGGAACACCAGCGAGCGCACCGCCTCGGTGCGCAGATAGAGATTGGCCGCCTGATGCTGCAGCGCCTGGAAGCTGCCGATCAGCTTGCCGAACTGCTTGCGGATGCGGAGGTAGTCGAGCGTGATCCGCTGCGCCTCCTCCATCACGCCGAGCAATTCGGCCGACAGCGCGACGAGCGCCGCGTTGTAGAGCGCGTCGACCGCACTGTGCGCCGACGCATGCGGCATCACCAGCTCGGCCGGCGTGCCGTCGAGATAGAGCGTCGCAAGCCTGCGGCCGTCCACGGTCTCGGCCGGTTGCAGCGTGCAGCCCAGCGCGTCGCGCGCAACGAAGCACAGCACCAGCCCGTCGCGGCCGTTGGCGCTGACCAGGAAGCCGTCGGCGCCGTCGGCACAGACGAACATCTTCTGGCCGGTCAAATGCAGCGCCGTGCCGGTGCCGGCCGCTTCCGTCGATGGCGCAAGCGGATCGTCGCCGTGGGCGCGCTCCTGCAGCGCGGGAACGACCAGGGCTTCGCCGGCCATGACCTGCTCAAGGATCGGGAGCGGCTTTGGCGCCTGTCCCAAGGCGGCCGCCGAGATCGCCGCGAGCCCGATGGGCTCGCAGACGAGGCCCCGTCCGGCCTGTTCAAGCACCAGCGCCAGCTCGGTGAGGCCGAGACCCAGCCCGCCCGCGGATTCCGGAACCAGAATGCCGAGCCATCCCAATTCGCCCGCTTCGCGCAAGCGCTGCGGCGCGAAGCTCGCATCGGCGTCGCGAAACTTGCGTGCGACCTTGGGCCCCGCCGTGGCAACAAATTTCGCGGCGCTGTCGCGCAGCAGAGCCTGCTCGGATGTCAGATGCAATTCCATGTCACGCGGGAAGATTGAGCACGCGGCGGGCGAGTACGTTGCGCTGGATTTCCGATGAGCCGCCGTAGATCGTCACCCGCCGCGAGAACAGGAACGGTATCGCGACGTCGACCACGCCCGCGTTGGTCGCAACCGGATTTTCCATCGCGGCGTGGCCGCCGGCCGCCTCGATCAGCAATTCGTTGAGCGACTGCAGCAGCTCGCTCGAGAAGATCTTCACCACCGAGGATTCCGGCCCGAGGCTCCGCTCGTTGTTGGTGAGCTCGACCGCGTGCGCGAACATCGCCGACAGCGCGGTGACGTTGATGCTTGCGGCCGCCAGCCGATCCTGGAATGCCGGATCGGCAATGATGCCCGTGGCCCGCGCCATCGCCTTGATGCGGTCGAGCGCCTGCAGCGCGAATTGCGGATTCGATGTGCCGAGCCGCTCGTGGCCCAGCAGCGCATTGGCGATGCGCCAGCCGTCATTGAGCTTGCCGACGAGATTCTCCGCCGGCACCTCGACGTCGTCGAAAAAAACTTCGGCGAATTCGTCGTCGCCCGCGATGGTCATGATGGGGCGGATGCGGATGCCGGGGGAGTGGAGGTCTATCAGCAGGAAACTGATGCCGGCGTGGCGGGGCTGGGCGTCGGGGTCGGTGCGCACCAGCGCGAACATCCAGTCCGAGTGGTGGCCCCAGGTGGTCCAGATCTTCGAGCCCTTCACCACGAAGCGGTCGCCCGTGAGCGTCGCCCGCGTCGCGAGGCTCGCGAGATCGGAGCCGGCGCCCGGCTCCGAATAGCCCTGGGCCCAGATCACGCTGCCGTCGATGATCGGCGGCAGGTGCTTCTTCTTCTGCGCCTCGCTGCCGAACTCCATCAGGATCGGCCCGATGTGGTTGAGCCCCTGCACCGGCAGGTTCGGCGCGCCGATCTGCGCCAGCTCCTCGGTCATGACGATCTGCTCGTTGAGCGTCGCGCCCATGCCGCCGTACTGCTTGGGCCAATGCGGCGCGATCCAGCCCTTGCGCGACAGCGCCTGGTACCAGGGCATCAGCTCCACGGGCGGCGGCCGCGTGGTGCGGTCGCGCAGCGGCGCCGGCAGGTTGGCCTCGAGCCAGCTCCGCACCTCGGTGCGGAATTGCGCCTCGGCGGGCGTGTCACGACGGAACATTGCTACGCTTTCAACTCGACTGCTTCATTCCACTGTGATTTTGGCGTCCTTGACCACCTTGGTCCACAGCGCGAGCTCCTTGGCCAGCATCTGTCGGAAGTCGTCCGGCGTGCCGATCTTGATGTCGGCGCCGAGCGCTGCGAGCCGCTCGCGGACCTCGGGCGCGGCGAGACTCGTCCGGAACGCCGCGTTGAGCTTCGCGATGATCTCGGGCGGCGTGCCGGCCGGCGCCACGACGCCGAGCCAGAACGGCGAGTCGAGATTGGGGAAGCCCGCCTCCTTGGTGGTCGGCACGTCGGGCAGCTTCGGCGTGCGCGTCGGACCTGCAACGGCGATCGCGCGAAGCTTGCCGGCCTGGATGTGCGGCAGCACCGTGGTCATCGGATCGGCGACCACCTGCACCTCGCCGGCGATGGCCGCGGTCAGCATCGGCGCGGTGCCGCGATAGGGCACATGGGCGACGTTGGCACCGGTTTCCAGCTTGAACAGCTCGATCAGGAGATGCGGCGCGACGCCGAAGCCCTGCGAGCCCCAGCTCACCTTGCCGGGATTGGCCTTGGCGTAGGCGACCAGCTCGGCCATGGTCTTGACCGGCAGGTCCGGATGCACCGCGATGATCAGCGGCGTCTCCATGAGCTGGCACACCGGCGTGAACACCTTCACCGGGTCGTAGCCGATGTTCTTGTGCACGGCGGGTCCGGTGGTCAGCGAGCCGCCCGGCGTCATCAGGATGGTGTAGCCGTCGGGATCGGCGGCCGCGACGAACTTGGCGCCGACGCTGCCGCCCGCACCGCCGCCGCGGTTCTCGACCACGATGCTCTGGCCGAGCACGGTGCCGAGCCGCTCCGAGACGATGCGCGCCATGCCGTCGGTCGGCCCGCCGGCCGGGAACGGGATCACCACCTTGATCGGCTGCTTGTGCGGATAGTCCTGTGATTGCGCCTGTGCGGGACCAAAAGCCCACAGCAGCGCCGCCACGGCGCTGAGCGCGAGCAAAGTGCGCTTCATCATACGGCTGCCTCCCGTAACCATTGCAGACCGTTTTGTTTCGGAACCTTCGGGGTTCCCGAACCGGCCTTTGCGTTGCCTCTGGCGGCCTTTTTGGTCGCTTCTCGCGGCGGCCATCAGGTTCGTGCAGCGGCGCACCGCGGTCAAGCCGTTTGGGTGCGGCGCATGGCACCAAGCGCCGAACGGGCGGCTGTGGATGTCGTCTGATTCAATTGTCAAACAGCAGGCGTGATTCATCGGCCCCGGGTGTGCGTGCGGCGCTGGGGCGGCGCCTTCTCTTCTTTTCCCTCACATGCGTGAGGGAGCGGAGCGCCGGTTGGCGCTACGTTGTAGTCTGGCACCTCGTGGAGGTGCCGCGTGCCGTATGACCGGCACGCACGCCTCCCGGCGCTCCACTGTG
>CAKZHN010000044.1 GCA_936924235.1 uncultured Rhodoplanes sp.
AATGATCTGTTTGCTGCCGAGCACGCCTGGACGGATGAACTCGAAAAATTCAACATTTTTCCCAGCTACATCGCAGTGAAAGGCCTCCGCAGATAGCGGATCTTCACCGAACACGCGAATAGTTCTCCAAGTGTTGTTTTCCTTCTGTTCGAGATCAATCCGGCTGATCTGTCCCTGGTTGATATTGCCGGTCCAAGGGTTTTTGTCGTCCGGGCAGAACGAAAAATAGTCATTCGCCTCGCCGATGAAGCCGTATGACCTCTTGGTCGAACCATGAACCTCGTGCTCGATGACATCGAAATTGACCGCAAGCGCTTTGGGAATATTCAATGCGCCCTTGGCACGGACTTCATTTGTCAGAGCTGGTTTGGCGTCGGCGGTCAGGATCAAACGCCTCTTGATCTGATCTGATCGCAGGTCGGGATACTGGGCTTCCAGCAGGGCCGCCGCGAACGAGACATAAGCAGCAGCTTGCGAAGTTCCATCATAAGCGGCCACGTCATCGAGCTTGGAACCGACAAGCGAACGAATGCGGCACCCCGGCGCTGCTATGTCGATCGCCTTACTTCCGTGATCCGTATATGGCACGATTTTGAACGAGGCATCATGCGCCGCAACAACAATAACATTGCCTTTATTTTTCAAGCCATAAGCGGCAGGCCAGACCCTTCTATCGTCTGTATTGAAATTGACGTTTTCGTTTCCCGCTGCGATCACATACAAATTATCTGGCAGAAGAAAATCGTCAATGTACATCTGGCGAGACGTGGCGAGGCTAAGATTGATAATTCGAGCGCTGTTCGCGCCAGAAGTATTCAGTTGATTCGCTCGCCCGATCGCCTCGGTGACCAGTGCGGCGCGGAGACGGTATACCTTACTCGCTTTGCAAATCGATCTTTGTTGCTCTGGCTCTGCTGAGGTCGCGTTAAAGGCGCTGATTCGAATGTGGCCTGTTGTGATGCTTCGAATTTCGCTGTTTATGAGATTGCCTGCTATCAACCCCGATATATGAGTGCCGTGTTGCCAGAACCAATCGCCGACCGTGGGAGTAGGCCTCGTCATGTCTTCCGCAGAATCATCGAGCGACATTCCGAAAAAACGCACATTTGACAACGTGAAGATATTCAAATCGTCCTTCAAGAAGGTCTGGGGCATCGGCTGAGGGTCGTTCAGACTAAAATCCGTGTTATCGAATCCAACGACCCCAGTATCGATGATGAACACGACCGAGCGCGATCGCATCGGCGTCTGGGCAGCGAGCAAATTCAGTACATTCGCGATTTCCTTTGCGTCGATGGGATATCCGACTCCGTCCCCGTTACAGTCGACCTCGATTTTTTGCGGTGAGATGACACACTGACCGACATTGGAAGCAACGTTGGATTTCGTAGGCTTCAATTGCGAATTCAACACGCGCTTCTGCGTTTGAGCCGGCTTTGGATAAAAATCGTCAAGACTGGCCAGCGTCGACAAAAATTCCGCTTGGTGCTCGGTATCGGGAAACGTCAGAGTTGTCGCTTTGGCAATATATGGAATTTTCAGTGTGGTGTTTGGCTTGAGGCTGTCAAGATTGCGGCCTCGGTTTGCCTTTCGGAACAGCGACGCCGTTTTCGCGCCATCGAACCCGGTAAATCTCTGCGCGATCTCCGGATATGTGTCACCCTCCTTTATAGTGTAGGGGGTCGACTTCAGCGTGGCATAAAGGCACGCGGGAAGCACAAGACGATCAATGCGCGATTTTGCACGCGGCCGGAGCATACCGGAACTCAGATCAATGTTATTTCTGGTCTCCCCCGCGTTTAACGAGAGAAGGAGCTTCACGTAGGCGGGCTCGATGCGACCGCACTGATTGATAACTAAACTCCGGATATCTCCGCCCGGAGCTACATTCTTGACTATTGGTTCGGCCGATCGGCCGATGAGCTCGATGACATCCTGCCGCATGTTCGGGCGGCCCCACAGCACTGACTGCACAGCTGACGATGCAGGCGCCGCGCTCAAGCAGGTAAACGCGATTGCAAACAGATGCGCTCTTGGCATATCTCTACCTCGCTGCGGCTTTGCGACAACCCGGTAGAGGCTGTCCCACCCCGCACAGTTGTAAGGGCCGCTTCATAATCCAACCGGCGATCGATGGCTGATTTATCGCCACCAAATACGAAATGATCCCGACTTCCTTGCAACCGTCTGAAGACGGTTGCGCACAATCGACGCTCGAATTGACTCCGCAAACTGTTCGACTGCCTGTCGGCTCCTTCGGGTCTTCCAAGCAGAAAGCCGCTCCCCCGCTGTCGCCGTCACAAAGCACTGCAGGTGCGCCCGCGGTCCAATCCGGCGTGGTGGCAAAGTAATTCGGATACGGTTTCCCATCAAACGACAGCGAGCCGGGCAATTGCGAGACATTGGAAAGCCCGACCAGGAACGACTTTCCATCGTTGCCTCCCGAGCCATCCGGACTAGTGCAGCCAAAACCGGCAAGCAGCACCGTCTTGTTTATTGATTTGTTTGACAGTGACAAATTCTCGGGATGAGTATTGATCGCCGTCGTCAACGCGCAGATCGCCACGTCGGAGCTTCGGTCTCCGTTCTTGTAATCTGGGTGATGGACGCAAGTTCCGCGAAAGATACTGCCGGGCGGCTTCAGTACGATGGTTTTTCCGTCACCGACGCAATGGGCTGCGGTTAGAACCGCTCGAGGGCCTACGACTGTCGCCGAACACTGAACGGGACTTCCAACAGCAGAAACATAGTACGAGGCTGGAAAGTCACCGGGTCCCACCGGCTTCCCGTTAATGATGGAACCGTTCACTGGTGCCATTGCGGATACTGGCTGCATGGTCAGGTCGCCGGGATTCACCGGCGGCACGATCGGCCCGGCATGCAGGCAAACCGGAGCAGTAGCTGCGAGGGCTGCGAGAATCGCTCTCCCCAGCATTATCATTTCTGAGCTGGTGCTGGGCGCCCGCCGAACACGCGATTCAAATCTGCGATGGACTGCTCTACTTTCGTTCGATTGTCCGGGGAAAGCGCTTGGCTCACTGTCTGGCCGTACGCAATCAGTTGACCCGCCGCTTCGAAAAGCTGACTGATATTCGTTGCCTGGTCGATATTGCCGGCGTCCCCAATGCCTTTTTGAATCTGCGAGACCGCGTCTTGCAACTTGTCGTCGGACGCGTCCGCGAACGTATCGTAATCTGCAGCGGCACTGACCACTGCGGTCACTTGGTCGTTGATCTGCTTCCACGCGTCCAGATAGCACATTACGAAATCGTCGGTTGGTATTGGCGTCGTAACCGGCTTGTCATCCGTCCCCTTTGTGGCTTCTGTCCGAAGGACGGGTGTCGTGCCCGCGATGTGTTCACAGGTGGTCGATTTGGAAAGATCAACCGATGCGGTCCTGAGGGCTGCCAGCTTTTCCTCGAATTGGCCTAGCGCCTGGAGCCTCAAGTTTCTTGCATAAACTGAGCTGAAGTGGGCAAGCCCCGTTGCGGCCGACAGCAGGTCTTTCTCGTTGGCTTTCAATATGGCAACAATCTCATCAGCCCGCCGTTTTCGGTCAATTGCTTGAGCAGGAGCAGTGATGATGGGAGTCAAGATAGCGACGAGAGCATTGTACAAAGTGGAGATAGCAGCTGCCGCATCAGCGACATCAGGAATGAATCCTGTACTCTGAGGCAGGCTCGCTAAAGAACGGCCGTAAGCTTGCGTGGGCCAAACCTTAAGGTCGTCTTTGCATCTGGAAACTACTTGCACAGAGGTTGCTTTGCGCTTTTCTCCTTTTGGCACTTCTGCAGAGTAGTTTTGGAAAAAGCTGCCAACGGCCTCGCCTATAGTGGTAATCTTGGTAGGTGTGCCAATCTGGTTGAACGTTGTGGTGAACGCGTCGAGGTAGCTGGCGTCAGCGGCTGCGACTGAGTGCGATCCCCTGGGATCGCAAAGGATTATTTCATCCGACAATTGGTACTTTTTATTTTGTTGTGCGTCTTCTAACACCTTTCCGAGATTGATTTTGCTGTCTTCTTTCTTCCGCTCTAGCAGCGTGGTCGTCACAACTGATCGGATGGCCACCATTCGGGCGAACGCACGGTCCTTGTTCAGAGCATCCTTGGCCCCGGTAACGAGCCCACCAAGGCCCGAGACTACGGCGCCTACATTTTTTGAAAAGACCGGGCCTGAACTGGCCGGTGTACTGCTAGATGTTTGCGCCGCAGCGCCGGTTGCCAGGATTGCTGTCCCAACGATTCCCAGAATCCTGACTGAGCAATTGAAAAGCATATCCCCCTCCCCAAACCATCAAGCATGAGGATGATGAGGTTGTGCTATAGTGTCAAGACAACCGCCGGGGATCCATGATGCTCGGTCTCGATCAGTCGCTTGGAACTAGGCCCTGCGGATATTGCTTGGACCTTCCATTCTATCAGTCGCTACGTCGATGCTCTCGATCTGGTGGCCGAAGCGCTTGGGACACCCTAGATGCCCAAATCAGACCTGACACGGTTTCCGCTTTTTGCTGCTGCGAGAGCAGACGCGCCCTAATCGCACTTCTGAATTCGCTTGATCTCGGTGCCGGCGTCGGCTTTCGGCACCCGGATGCGATACTCCGCGCAGTCCGGCGGGTTCGACGCTGTGGCGTTGGTCTCCGGCTGATTTTCTTTGTCGTAGAGCCAGTTCTGGTGGCCGTGCCACTGGCCGTCGTCCCGTTCCTCCAGGACCTTGGAGCGCAAGGCGTCGTCGGGTGGCTCTGCCGTGGCCGCGTGCGCGGCGAACGACAGGCCGGCGAGAGATATCGCGATCGCCAGTCGTCGCATGCGGGTTCTCCTTGTGTCGGACAACGGGCAAAGCGAGGCAAGGTTCCTGCCAGCCGACCACGGTTCTCGGAGAGACCACCGGCTGTGTCCCCAGTGAATTCACATTCCCCAGTGAATTCACACCCAAAACCACAACAATCTTGTCCGGTCTTTCAGACGCTGTATCGAAGGCATGCCTTGCTCAGTTGAGGGCGTCTTCTAGGGACGCTTAGTTGGCGGAGCAGGG
>CAKZHN010000045.1 GCA_936924235.1 uncultured Rhodoplanes sp.
CAGCGGCTCGTCGCCCACCTCGGCGGCGCGATGGCGCTCCGGATCGATTTGCACGGGCCCGTCGAGCGTGCCGCCATAGCCGCGGCTCAGCACGAACGGCTTATGTCCGGCATCCGACAAAATCCGCGCCGCGAGAATCGCGGCCGGTGTCTTGCCGGCGCCGCCCAATGTCAGATTGCCGATGCAGATCACCGGCACGCCCGCGCGGCGCCCCGCCTTCATCATGCGGCTGCCGGCCACCGCGCCATAGATCGCGCCGAGCGGCCAAAGCAGCCCCGCCGCGAGGCCCGCCGGGCGCCACCAGAACGCCGGGTCGCGCATTTGTCTCTCAGGCCCCTTCACGCCGTTCCAGGCGGAACTGCATCAGATAGGGATCGAGCGCCGCGACGGTGCGGTCGAGCGCACCGGCGAGCGTGTCCATCGCCTTGAGGCCGGTCTGCGCCACCTTGTTGCGCGCGTCGTTGTCCTTGAGCCAGGAGCCGATGCGGACCGTGAGCTTGCCCACGTCGGTGACAAGCTCGGCGCCGCCCGCGGCATCGAGCGCCGTGTAGATCTCGCCGAAGTTCCAGACATGCGGCCCGTGCAGGATCGCGGCGCCGAGCTTGGCGGCCTCGATCGGGTTCTGCCCGCCGTGATGCACCAGCGAGCCGCCGACGAAGACGATCGGCGCCAACCGATAGAACAGGCCGAGCTCGCCGAGCGTGTCGGCGATGTAGATCTCGGTGTCGCGGTCCGGCATTTCGCCGGCCGAGCGCTGCGCATAGTTCAGCCCTGCGACGCGCGCGATCTCGGCGATGCCAGCGCCGCGCTCCGGATGCCGCGGCACCAGAATGGTCAGCAGGCCCGGGAAGCTGTGCCGGAGCCTGCGGTGCACGTCGATCAGCGACGCCTCCTCGCCCGGATGCGTCGAGGCGCCGGCGATCACCGGCCGCTGGCCGATGGCGCCCTGCAGCGACCAGAGCTTCTCGGTGTCGGCCGGCGGCGCCGGCGCGTCGAGCTTGAGATTGCCGGTGGTGACGTAGCGCGGCGCGCCGAGGCCGGCGTAACGCGCGGCATCCTCGGCGGACTGCGCGAGGCACAGGTCGAAATGGCCGAGCAGCGTGCCGATGGTGCGCGGCATGCGCCGCCAGCGGCGGAACGAGCGCTCCGACAACCGGCCGTTGATCAGGATCAGCGGGATTTTCCGCTTGGCGCTCGCCGTGATCAGGTTCGGCCACAGGTCGGACTCGACGAACAACGCCAGGTCGGGCTTCCAGTGGTTGAGGAAGCGGCCGACGAACTGCGGCATGTCCATCGGCACGAACTGATGGATCACGCCCTGCGGCAGCCGGCGCTGCGCCATCTCGGCCGAGGTCACGGTGCCCGACGTCACCAGCAGATTGATGTCGCGCGCGTCGAGCCGCTCGATCAGCGGCAGGATCGCCAGGAATTCGCCGACGCTCGCGCAATGCATCCACACCAGAGGCCCGTCGGGCCGGCGCACCCGCGTCTGGCCGCGCCGCTCCGGCCATCGGGCCGGATGCTCCTTGCCGCGCTTCAGCCGCATCCGGAGCACGAGATCGGCAATCGGCACCGCGGCTGCGGTCAGCCCCTGGTAGAGCTTCAGCGTGAATGGTGTCCGGTCAGCCACCGGCGCGATCTCCGGCTTTGCCGTCGGCGATCTCATAGGCGCGCACGGTCGCGGCGTTGAGTGCGTCCTCGACGGCGCGGCGGGCCAGTTCCAGCGTCTCGCGATCGGCATCGGACGGCACGTGGATCGGCGCGCCGGCGACGCCGGCGGAGCGGCTGAACGGCAGGTTGATCGTGGTGTGGTCCCAGTTGTCGAGCACGATGCGCCGCCGCGTCGCGATCGCCACCGGATAGATCGGCCGGCCGGAGATCTGCGCGAGCTTCACGATGCCGAGGCCGGCGACACGCGACACCTTGGGAATGTCGGCTGTCATGGCGACACTGCAGCCTTCCTTGAGCGCCCGAACCAGCTCATTGAATCCGAACACGCCGCCCTTTGCCGCAAAGTCGGTGCCGTGCGATCCCGAGCCGCGGATCGTCTCGACGCCGAGCCGCTCTGCCGCAACAGCGTTGATCTCGCCATCACGGTGCCGCGAGATCAATACCTTGGCGCGCAGATTCGGCGGCTTCACGAACGGCGTCAAGAAGTGCTGCCCGTGCCAGAACGCCAGGATGAGCGGCGCATGCTTCGGTATCCGATCCAGCGCATCCGCCGGCTCGGCAATAAACCGTGTCGTATGCCAAACCAGCCGCAGATAGTGCGCCGCGGCAATGCCTGCCGCCTTCTGAAACCGCGGCGAGCGGGTCAACTGCCGGAGCGAGAGCATATGTCAAAAGCCGGGGCCGCAGCCAGCTCAGTGCCCCTGTCCGGGACCGGTCGTTTCCGGATCCATCAAACGGTGTAAATGAACGATGAAGTAGCGCATCTGGGCGTTGTCGACGGTCTGCTGCGCCTTGGCCTTCCAGGCGACATGGGCGGTGGCATAGTTCGGATAGACGCCGACGATGTCGACCTTGTCCAGGTCCTTGAATTCGGTCGTGTCGATGCCGGTCAGTTCGCCGCCGATGACAAGATGCAGAAGCTGCTTGGTGGGTGCTGCGGACATAGCCTGATCCTTCGCCGTTTCTTCGCAATGCGCGATGCCGCGCGCACGGGGTTATCCCGGCTCGCTGGCCTGAGCGCGCACGAGATCGACCAGCGCGGCGTGGCGCTCGCGGCCCGCTGCGATAAGGACGCCGTGAACCGGATCGGGCCGGTTGTAGACGAGCGTCCCGCCATCGAGCGCGGTCATCACCCCTCCGGCTTCGTGCACCAAAAGATCGGCAGCCGCAAGGTCCCAGTCATGACCGTTGCCGCCTGCCATCGCAGCATCGAGCTCGCCATGGGCAACGCGCGCCATTCGCAGCGCCAGCGAATGCACACGCGGCATCAGGACAATTCCTGTCCCACGGGCTTCGATGCGTTCGAGCACGCGCTTCGGCCCACTGATGCGCGTGCCGGGCAAGCCGCCGCTTGTGACACGGATCGGCGCGCCGTTGCGCGTCACGCCGCCACCCGCCGTGGCGAGAAACAGCTCGGAGGTGGCCGGCGCGAACAACGCGGCGGCGACCGGCCGGCCGCCGGTCACCAGCGCGGCCGAAATGGTCCAATCCTCGCGGCCGGCGATGAAGGCCCGCGTCCCGTCGATGGGATCGACCACCCAGACACGATCGGCATCGAGCCTGTTCGGATCGTTCTCGCTTTCTTCCGAGAGCCAGCCGTCGCCGTCGCGCAGCAGGTGTCTGTGCAAAAGATCGTTGGCGGCGATATCGGCCTCGCTCACCGGCGAATCGCCCTGGCCCTTGGTCCAGCTTTTCAGTGGACCGCGGAAAAAGCTCATCGCGATGGCGCCAGCCTCCTGGACCGCGACGGCGAGCCGTTCGCAGTCCTGGCGATAATCCTGAGAGGCTTCAGACGCCCGCAATCGTCAGTCCCTCCAGGCGCACGGTCGGCGCGTTGGTGCCGTAGCGGAATTTCAGGTCGTTGGCCGGGGTCACGTGGCGGAACATATCCAGCATGTGACCCGCGATGGTCACCTCGCTGACCGGATAGGTGCGCTGGCCCTTCTCGATCCAGAAGCCCGCCGCGCCGCGGCTGTAGTCGCCGGTGACCATGTTGGCGCCGGAGCCGATCAGGTCGGTGATGTAGAAGCCTTCGTCGATGTCCTTGATCAGTTCCTCCGGGCTGAGCTTGCCCGGCTCGAGATGCAGGTTGGTCGCCGACGGCGATGGCGTCGACGATGCGCTGCGTCCGGCGTGGCCCGTGGTGGACAGGCCAAGCTCACGCGCAGTGGCGCTGTCGAGTATCCAGGTCTTGAGCACGCCGTCCTCGATGAGCGCCATGCGCTTGCCGGCAACGCCCTCGGCGTCGAACGGCCGCGAGCGCAGGCCCCGCTTGCGCAGCGGATCGTCGATGATGTTGATGCCGGCCGCAAAGATCCGCTCGCCCATCTTGTCCTTGAGGAAGCTCGTCTTGCGCGCGATCGCGCTGCCGTTGATGGCGCTGACGAGGTGGCCGACGATCGAGCCGGCGATGCTCCAGTCGAATATCACCGGCACCTTGCGGGTCGACACCTTGCGCGGATTGAGTCGCGCCACCGCCTTCTCGCCGGCGGTGCGGCCGATCTTCTCGGGATCGTCGAGGTCCGTGGCGTGCAGCGCCGAGGAGAAGTCGTAGTCGGTCTCCATGCCGGTGCCTTCGCCGGCGATAGCTTGCATCGACACGCTGTGGCGCGAACCGAGATACGAGCCGGAGAAGCCGTGGCTGGTCAGAAGCACCATGCCGCCGATGCCGGCCGAAGCCCCGGCGCCGCCGGACTTGGTGACGCCCTTGACGGCGCGGCCGGCCTCCTCGGCGCGACGCGCCATGGCTTCGAGCGCCGCGGTGTCGGGCAATTTGCGGTCGACGAGATCGAGATCAGGGAAGCTCTTGGCGAGCCGGTCCTGGTCGGCGAGCCCGGCATAGCGGTCCTCAGGCGCGACGCGGGCCATCGCCACCGCCCGCTCGGCCAGCGCACTGATGCCGTCGCCGCTCAGATCGTTGGTCGAGACCACCGCCTGCTTCTTGCCGACCATGACGCGCAGCCCGACGTCATTGCCTTCGGAGCGCTGCGATTCCTCCACAGCGCCGTCACGAACGTCAACGGATTGCGATATCGAGCGCATCGCCACCGCATCGGCGGCGTCGGCGCCGGCCGCGCGTGCGGCTTTGATCAGCCGGTCGGCAAGCGAAACGAGGGCGGATTGATCGAACAGGGAATCCATGGGGCCACTGACGGTTTAGGTGGGGATGCCAATTCTGACAAGGGATCGGCGGCGGTCCATCCAGAGATAAGGCTCTATCCGCCGCAATTCGAGAGCGTTTGTAAAATTTGAACCTTGACCGGCAAGGTCTCGTCAAGCATCGGCGGCAAAGCCCTTTTCGCTAATGCGGATTAACCGCGCCGCTTAAGCCAATCCAGATACGCCTGCGGCATGATTGCGGCGTGACCGGGCGCATAAGCCCGGCAGGGACGAGTTTGAGGCGTCAAACATGGGTACCCAAGGTGCCCCGGGGTCGAGCCGCGCGTTGCGGCTCGACCCTCACGCCCTGCCTGCGCGCTACGAGGCGCGTGACGGCGGAGCGGATGGGCAAGTCCGCGATATCGAACTCGACCGCGAGCGCGTCGTGCTGCGCCGCGCGGTGCGGGGCATTCCGATGAAGGTCGGCGTGCCGATCCGCGATTTCCGCGGCGTGACGCTCAAGACCCTGCCGCCCGACGGCGACCAGCCGGCGGCGGTTGCCGTGATGCTCGAGCACCGCGACACCGCGCTGTCGGTGCCGCTGTTCGTCGCCGACCGGGGCGACGAGGCGATGGCCGAGTGGAAGAGTTGGAGCCGGGTGCTCGGCGTTCCGCTGCTGGTCGACGACGGCGACGGCACGGTGCGCGAACCGTTCCAGCGGCTCGGCCAGCTCAACGTCGGTCCGGCCCTGGCGCGCAAGAAGCGCCGCGCCGCGATCCGCTGGCGGCGGCCGTCGATCCTGATGCGGCGCAAGCCCGGCCGCCCCATGGCGGACGCCAGCGTGCATCGCGAGGAGCGCGAGATCATCGCGCGGGACTGAGAGCCCTATTCAAACGACAGCTTGGCCTGCCGGGCCACGTCGGTCCACATCCTGATCTCGGCATCGAGCTCTTTGGTGAACTCCGCCGAGCTGTTGCCGACCGCATCGCTCGACAACGCGCGGAGCTTCTCCCTGACGTCGGGCAACTGCGCGATGCGCATGCACTCGGCCTCGAGCTTCTTGATGATGTCCGGCGGCGTTCCGGCGGGAGCAAAAAGCCCCGACCACAAGCGGACGTCGACGTCGATGCCTTCGTCATGCAGGGTCGGCACGTCGGGCAGTTCGGGGATTCGCTTCGGCGCCGTCACCGCCAGCGCCCGCGCCTTGTCGGCCTGCACCTGTGGCAGGCTCGGCGGCGGCTCGGCAAAACCGTAAGTCACCTGCTCGGCGATCACGTTGGTGACGGACTCGTTGGTGCTGCGGAACACGATCGGCTGGCCGGTCGCGCCGGTCCGCATCTTGAACAGCTCGGTCGAGAGTTGGAAACCGGCCGACGCCGCGCCGTAGTTGGTCTTGTCGGGATTGGCCTTGGTCCAGGCGATGAAGTCCTTGAGGTTCTTCGCCGGATGGTTGGGGCTGACGATCAGCAGCAGCGGATAGCTCGCGACCATCGAGATCGGCACGAAGTCGCGCAGCGGCTGATAGGGAATCTTCGTGTAGATCGCGGGGCTCACCGACATCTGGCCGGCCGCGGCATAGAGCAGCGTGTAGCCATCCGGCGTGGACTTCGCCACCGTGTCGGGACCGAGCATCGCATTGCCGCCGGGCCGGTTCTCGACGATGACGTTCTGGCCGAGCGACTCCTGCATCTTCTGCGCGATGAGCCGCGCCACGATGTCGACGCCGCCACCGGCGCCGAAACCGACCACGAGCTTGATAGTCCGCGTCGGATAGGTTTCGGCCCGGGCCGGATGCGATGCGAGCAGCGCCAGCGCGAGCCCCGCGGCAATCAGCTTCAGTGGTTGGAACTTGAAACGCGTCATGTCGCCCCTCGTCTTACGGCGCGAAATCAGATCGCGAAAACCCGTTTCGCATTGCCGCCCGCGACCTTGCCGGCCTGGTCTTCAGGCAAGTCCCGTACCAGGGCGAGGATACCGGCCATGTCGCCGACGTTGTGCGGAAAGTCGGTGCCGTAGAGCACGTTGTCGGCGCCGGCGACCTCGACGCACATCGCCAACGCGCGCGGCTCGTAGACCACCGTGTCGTAGAAGATGCGGCGCAGATAGGCGCTTGGCTTGTCCTTGATCTCCGCGCGGCAGGCCGGGATGGTTTCGTAGCAGCGGTCGAGCCGGCCGCTGAGATAAGGCAATGTGCCGCCGCCATGCGGCGCGATCAGCTTGAGGTTCGGATAGAAGTCCAGGAAGCCCGACAGGATCAGCCGCGCGAACGACAGCGTCGTGTCGACCATGAAGCCGACCGGCGTCGCCAGGCTGAACTCGTCGAGCCGCATGGCCGCACCACCGAGCGGAATGGTCGGATGCACGAACACCGGCAACGCGAGCCGGTCGATCTCGGCCCAGACCGGCGCAAACAGCGGATCGATCAGGTCGCGGCCGCGAATGTTGGCCAGCGTCGCAACGCCGCACGCGCCGTCGGCGCGGGCGCGGGCAAGTTCAGCGAGCGCATCGTCGGGATATTCCCACGGGATCGAGGCCACCCAGCGGATGCGATCCGGATACTGACGCTGCGCCTCGGCATAAGCAGCGTTGGCGATGCGCGCGGCCTTCATGCCGGTCTCGCGCGAGCCCCAGAACACGTTCGGACCGGTGAGTGACAGCACCGCCATGTCGACATGGGCCTCGTCCATGCCGCGGAAGCGCAATTCGTAGTCGAACATCTCCGGCATCAGCGTCACGAACGGCGCACCCGCGAGATGGATCGCGGTCTGTCCGGCGCGCGTCTTCTTCAACTCGTAGCCATCGCCGTCCTGCTGAAGGAGCTCGAGCCAGACCGGCGGAATCATGTGGGTGTGAATGTCGATGACTGTCATGCGCCGATCAAAACACGCGCTGGGCGGCTGCGTCCAGCAACAGGGCCGCGAACAGGACCAGGCCTGCATCGCGATTGGCGCGGAACATCTTCAGGCACGATTCTGGATCAGAGATGTCGATGGTGACGATCTGCCATGCGAGATGCGCCGCAAAGACCAAAAGCCCGAGCGCGAACACAATGCCTGCGCCCGCGAAATATCCGGCGAGCCCGATCAGCACCACGGCCGCGGTCGAGAATGCCGTGAGCGCCGGCTTGGTGTTCTCGGCAAACAGCAGCGCGGTCGACTTCAAGCCGACCAGCGCGTCGTCCTCGCGGTCCTGATGCGCGTAGATCGTGTCGTAGTGGATCACCCAGGCGATCGAGCCGGCATAAAGCAGATACGCGGGCAGCTCGAGCGCGCCGCGCGCACCGGCCCAGCCCATCAGCGCGCCCCACGAGAAGGCGAGGCCGAGAAAGATCTGCGGCCAGTAGGTGACGCGCTTCATGAACGGATAGATCGCGACGACGGCGAGCGACGAGATGCCAACCAAAATCGCAAAGCGATTGAACTGCACCAGCACCAGCAATCCGACCAAAGCCTGCAGCACCAGGAACACCAGCGCCGCGCGCGCGCTGACTTGTCCCGATGGAATCGGCCGCGAGCGCGTGCGCTCGACCTTCGCGTCGATGTCGCGATCGACCAGATCGTTCCAGGTGCAACCGGCGCCGCGCATGACGATGGCGCCGACGAGGAGGAGAAAGATGTGCCAGGGGCTCGGGCCCCAGGCCCGGTCGGCGACCGCGGCGAGCGCCGACGACCACCAGCACGGCAGCAGCAAAAGCCACCAGCCGATCGGCCGGTCGAGCCGCGTCAGCCGCAGATAGGGCTTCAGCCAGCCGGGGGCGCTGTGGTCGACCCAGTTCCCGATCGCATCGGCGACGCGTCCGGAGGCGTCGCTCATGACGGGCTCACCGTTGCAGGGCGTTGCCGGTCAGGGTGTCGAAGGTGCCGCGCCCGGATTTTACCGAGGTGTCGTCGGCGATGATCGGCCCGCCGAGCGCGTCGCTCAGCGTGGGGCCGGCGGCGGGGCCTGCCGGCCCCTTGCTGCAGACGTTGTTGCGGATCTGCAGAGTCTTGGCGTGGTTCTGCTTGACCTGGGTGATGATGTTGGCCGGCACGCCGCAGAGCTTCTGGTTGGTCGTGAGGAAGCTGACCAGCTTTTCCTCTTTGGCGGCGAAGGCCTTGAACAGCGGGCAGACCTCCTCGCGGGAAGCCTTGCGATCGCCCGCCGCGCGGATGCCGGCGGCGCCCTTCTCGACCTCATCGCGGATCGTCGGGAAGTTCAGGCAGATCTTCTGGGCCTCCGGCACCTGCTGGGGGCCGCCCATACCGCCGCCCATGCCACCACCGCCGCCCGGCTGGGCGAAGCCGCCCGGCCGCACGTTAAACCCGCCTTGCTGCGGCGCGCTGGCAAAGCCGCCCTGGGGCGGATTGGCAAAGCCGGTTTGGGCCGGATTGACGAAGCCCGATGACGGGCTGCCGAAGCCGCCCGACGAGGCCGACGCCTGACCGGGCGATGGGAACGGATTGGCCGCAGGCTTCTGCTGCTGCGGTTGCTGGCCCGGCGGCGGCGGGAATGGGCTGGTGCCCTGCGACGACGAAGCGGTCTGGCCGGGCGGCGGCGGGAACTGCGCGGCGGCGGGCACAAGCCCCGCCAACAGCAGGAGGGCTGCGCCGGCAAGTGCACGGCTCAGGTTCCAATGGCCAAGGAAGCGATGCGCTGTCATTTCCCTCCCCGAATCCCGCTCCGGGTGCGCCCCCGTACGGGCCTTCTATCAAGCCTGAGATTCGGGCGATAGGGCGGCAAAAGCTCGCGGCATAAAGCGTTAACGGCTGGCATGGGGCCCCAAAAGCGCGATAAAGGCCCAGCCGAACCAGGAATGCCGCCGTGGCCCGCTACGACTTCCGGACACCTCGCCTGTTTGTGAACGACGCGCTCGCGGCCTCCGCCGAGATCGCGCTGGAAAAGCCGCAGGGCCATTACCTGACCAACGTGCTGCGGCTGAAGGCGGGCGATCCGGTGCTGGCCTTCAACGGCAAGGACGGCGAATGGCGGGCGACGCTCGCCTCGCGCGGCAAGGCCACGACCCTGTCGATCACCGAGCAGACCCGCGAGCAGACCGAGCCCACCGACCTGCACTACCTGTTCGCGCCGCTGAAGCACGAGCGGCTCGACTACATGGTGCAGAAGGCCGTGGAACTGGGCGTGTCGCGGCTGCAGCCGGTCCTGACCCAGCACACCCAGGCGACGCGGGTGAACCTCGAGCGGATGCGCGCCAACGCCATCGAGGCCGCCGAGCAATGCGGCGTGCTGACGATCCCCGAGATCGGCGATCCGCTGCCGCTCCACCGTGCGCTCGCCGCCCGCAAGTCCGAGCGCCTGCTGGTGTTCTGCGACGAGGACGCCGACGTGAAGGACGCGGTCAGGGCGCTGGCCGACGCGCGGCAATCGCCGTCGGCGATGCTGCCGCTGACCATGGCGGATGCGGGAACGGAAGGCCGCCAGCCGATCGCGCTCCTGATCGGCCCCGAGGGCGGCTTCTCCGAGGAGGAGCGCGCCGCGATCCTCAAGCACACCAACATGGTGCGGCTGTCGCTCGGCCCGCGCATCCTGCGGGCCGACACCGCGGCGGTCGCGGCGCTGGCGCTCGTCCAAGCGGTGCTCGGCGACTGGCGCTAAGGTCGCTGTGGGCAGGATCAACGCGCCGACTCCGGCAACGCTGGCCGCAACGCCACGGCGAGCGGCAGGGTAAGGAGGCAAAGTCCCGCCACCACGCAGACCGCGACCGTCACACCGAACGCATCGCCGACCAGGCCGTACAGCGCAGGCGATACCGCGCCCGAGCCGATGGTGCCGGTGTAGAAGATGCCGAACATCCTGGTGCGCTTCTCGGGCTCGACCAACTCCGGCACCGAGCCATAGAGCACCGACGAGGTGCCGTTCAGCATCACGCCGATCACCGGCAGCAGCACCATGGCGGCTTCGAGCGGCAGCGGCAGCAACGCGAGGATGCCCACCGTGGTCAGGCCCTCGGTCAGGCAGACCGTGCCGATCACGCCGAGGCGGGCGCCGATGAAGGCGCAGACGAGCTTGCCGACCGCGCCGCCGGCGAAGATCAGCGTCAGCGCGAGACCCACGGTCGGCAGCGCCGCGCCCTTCCCGATCAGGATGAACGGCAGAAAGATCAGCAGCCCCATGCGGGTGCCGCTGTCGACCATGCCTATGGCCAGGAGCAACGGGAAGCCGAAGCGGCGGCGCGAGCCGGCCGGCGCGGCGACCGCGGCTTTATCGTCGCCCACCGCAGCGGGCGTCGCCTCGGCGGCAAATCGCGGCGTCAGTGCGTAGATCGCGACCGCGGCCACGATGCCGCACAGTCCGAGAATGCCGACCACCGGCCGCCACGCCATCACGACCAGCAGCAGCGACGCGAGCGCCGGTACCGACATCTTGCCGATGTCGCCGGCGAAGTTGTAGGTGCCGAGCGCCTTCAGCGATCGCGGCCCGGCGAAGGCGCGGGCCACCAGCGCCGACGCCAGCGGATGCTGGGTGCTGGAGCCGAGCCCGCCGACCAGCAGCGCGACGATGAGCATGACGAAGCCCGCGCTGGTGCCCGCGATCAGATAGCCGATGCCGGACAGTGCAGTGCCGACCGCCAGCACCAGCGGCACGCCGAGCCGTTCCGACAGCAGCGCCGACGGGATCTGCAAGCCAGCCATGGTGCCGGAGTAGCAGGTGCGCAGCAGCCCGAGAGCCGCGTAGCCCAGGCCGAACTCGCTCTGCCAGATCGGCAGCATCACGTAGATCAGATCGGTGTAGCCGTCGTGCAGCGCGTGCGCGCCCGAGGCGACGCCGATGGCGCGATGCTCCCGCGATCTGGTCTCGGCCGCTTGGTGTTGTTCGGCGGCTTCACTTTGTTTGGCGGCTTCGCTTGCCACGCTCATGGCATGGTCTCGGTTATCTCGTTTCGCTCCCGGCGCGGCGTTCGACGAACCCCACGCTCACGAACGATATCACCGGTTCGCCCTTCTGGTTCACGCCGGTGTTGCGGATCGACATAATTCCCCAGCCGGGCCGGCTGTTGGAGACCCGCTTGTCTATGATTTCCGTAGAATACTTCACGGCGTCGCCGGCATAGACCGGCTTCAGCCACTTCATCTCGCGGAAGCCCGGCGACGGCCCGAGCGTCGCCACGCCCTCGCCGCGGGCGCGCCGCGCCGCATCTTCGCGCACTTGATATTGGACCATAAGCCGCATCCAGACCGACGCGGTGTGCCAGCCCGAGGCGCAGAGCGCGCCGAAGTGCGAACGCGCCGCGGCTGCCTCGTCGAGATGAAACGGCTGCGGATCGAAACGCCGCGCGAAGATCTTGATGGCGTCGGCCGTGAACGTGTGGCTGCCGAGCTCGTAACGCTCGCCCACAACGAGATCGTCGAAGAATTTCATGCGGCGTCACCCTGCGCACGCCTGCCGACCATCAGCGTGCTGGCGAGCGTCATGACCTGGCGGCGCTTCGCATCGAACATCACGAAGTCGAAGCGGACGAAGCCCATCTCGGGCCGGCTTTTCGAGGCCCGGGTCTCGAGCACCGTTGCGCGCAGCGTGACCTCGTCGCCCGGCTGCACCGGGCGGAGCCATTTCACCTCGTCGACGCCGGGCGCGCCCATCGAGGCGGCGCGGCCGAGAAATGCGTCGACGATCATCCGCATCATGATGCTGCAGACGTACCAGCCCGACGCCGCGAGCCCGCCGAGCATGCTGTCGCGCCCCGCGGCGTCGTCGAGATGCATCGGCTGCGGATCGAACTCGGCCGCGAACGCGACCATCTCGTCGCGCGGCAAGAGCCGCGGGCCATGCTCGAAGATCTGGCCAGGCGTGAAATCTTCCCAATGGAGCTGAGGCACTGGAGGCTGAACTCTCGACGGGTGAAAGGTTTGGGTAAGACCGCGGGACGGACACGTCAACCCGCGGCCATCCTGTTGGTTCATCCAGGCTGGTTCATGTGGGCTGGTCATGTGGGCTGGGTCACAGGCGTGCGTCATCGGCCCCTGACAGAGTGCGGCGCCGGGGCGGCGCCTTCTCTTCTTTGTCCCTCACGTGCGTGAGGGAGCGGAGCGCCGGTTGGCGCTACGTCATAGTCTGGCACCTCTTGGAGGTGCCGCGTGCCGTATGACCGGCACGCGCGCCTCC